>JAJDIZ010000075.1 GCA_030266915.1 Ruminococcaceae bacterium OttesenSCG-928-D13
CGTCACCTCCTCCAGTCGCTGGCAGAGCGAGAACCCCGACGTGATGCTGTTTTCCCAGGTGACGGGCTGCCAGACGGAGATAAAGGAGAGCCGGCAGGAGATAAAGCGGCTGGACAAGGACGGGAAATCGGTGAGCTACAACCCGCCCCGGTACGACATCGACTATGATTTTTACCTCACCATCCACGTCAATTCGCCGTTCTTTGGTGAGATTGGGTTCAAGGTGAACGACAGCCGCATCGAACAGCGCGGCAGTGTGGAATACCGGGAGGCCCAGCGGCAGGCGGATGAGATCAAGCAGGCGCTCACCCAGGTGCGGCAAGAGGCGCGTGAGAGCGTGGCCGCGGCAAACGCGCCCCGAATGGCCCAAACCTGCCCGCTTTGCGGCGCCACCACCACCCCGGACGCCAGCGGCTGCTGTGAATACTGCGGCGGGGCGATGGCACAGTGAAAGATAGGGCGTCGATAAGGAGGATAACATGAAAAAAACGGCTTCGATATTGCTTGTGCTTGTGCTGGTCATCGGCCTTGCCGCCTGTGGCGGTGGCAAAAGCGATGACCCCAATGTGGGCAATTGGAACGCGGTGTCCGCCACCATGCTGGGCATTGAGATGGAGGTAGATGATCTGTTCGAAAGCGGCGTTACGCTGGAGATAAAGGCGAACGGCAAGTTTACCCTGAACGTGGACGGCGAAAAAGGCAGTGGGAAGTGGGAGTACGCCGGCAGTACCATCAAGATGACGGCAAGCGGGGTGGAGATGACCGGCACCATCGAGAATGGCACACTGACGCTGAACAACCTGCTGGACATGGGCATGGACATCACCTTTGAAAAAGAGGGCGGCTACACAGGCGGCGTGGCGGCCCCTGCCGCCACCGGCGCGGCCGGCGATGCCGGCTACTATGTGGTGGATACACTGACCGATGGCGACACTACCATAGAACGCGAGCAGCTTTTGGAATTGGGGCTGGACTGGTATATCCTGCTGAACGAGGATGGCACAGCCCAGGTGGATTTTGACGACGTGATGCCAGGAACCTGGAAAGAGGGAACCATAGACCTTGGCGATGCCGGTGTTTTGGATTATGCCATCAAAGGCGATGTGATGACCCTAGAGATAGACGGTGAAGCCATGACGCTTCGCCGTTCAAGCGACACGCCGCCTGCGCCGGCGTCAACCAGGCGCAAAACACCCACCGGCGATAACCTGAACGCGCTGCAACAGTGGTGGAACGGCGACTGGTACGGCTTCATCTACCTGCCTACGGCCGACGGCGCCTGGGAATCCCTCGAGGATGGGTGGTGGGACTGCTTTGCCACCATAGACAGCGACGCGATGGGCAAAGGCAGCATTTTCCTCTGGGACGATGGGGGAGAGCTTGGCAGCGTCAGTCTGCAGATTACCGAGAACGGCGTGAGCGCAGCCGGAGCGGCCATGAGCGAGAGCGGCCACTTCAACAAAATGGAGATTGGCCATGCGGACTGGATCATCGACCCGGGCACCAACACCCAGCCCTATGATCACCTGATCATCATCGACGGCACCTTCGAGGACCCGGATGGCAGCGAGTACGGCGGTTTCATGTACGAGCTTTGGCTGCGGCCCTGGGGCATGCTGTGGGACGACGCCGACGAGGAAGACCAGCCGCCCGGCTACCACGATTGGTATCTGGACAGGTTCACCGGGCTGATGCCCACCATGGACGAGTTTTTGAGCGGCACCGCCCTGCAGCCGGCCACCGGTGGCACGGGCAGCACAGGCGGGAACGCGTCCGGCAATCCCCTTGTTGGAACCTGGATGGCCGAGGGCGATGGCGCCGGCGGCACGGTGAATAAGGACTATGTGTATGAGTTCAAAGCGGATGGCACGGGTGTTTACACCATCTTTGGCGACGCCCGGCCCTTCACCTACGTGGCCAGCGGGAACAGCATCGACATTGTGTACTATCCCGGCACGAAGGATGAGTCGGAGGACACCTTTGAGTTTGAGCTGGAGGGCGACACCCTGAAGATCACGACCTGGATAGACACAAAGGTGTATGCCCGGCAATAGAATGCCGCCATGCCGTGCAGGGGAAACGTGAGGGAGCGCGGTTTGGCAAGCAGAAAACAGGCGGACGGCCACGGCTGCCTTCTGGACAAAGGAGACCTTGACAATGGCAACACAGGTGACCAATTACCAATGCCCATCCTGCACCGGGCCGCTGCACTTCGGCGGCGCCAGCGGCAAGCTGGAGTGCGCCTACTGTGGCTCGGCCTTTGAGGTGGCTGTCATAGAGCAAATGTACGCCGGCAAGGAGCAGGCGGCGGCCGCGGCAGGTACCGATCCCCAGTGGGATCTGGCCATGGCGGGGGAGGAATGGGGCGCGGAGGAGGCCGCACACATGCGGGCATACACCTGCCCCTCCTGCGGCGCGCAGTTGATATGCGACGACACCACCGCCGCCACTTCCTGCCCGTATTGCAACAACCCCACCGTGGTGCCGGGCCAGTTTTCCGGCACGCTGCGGCCGGATTTTGTGATCCCCTTCCGCTTGGACAAAAATGCCGCCAAAGCCGCGCTGAAACAGCACTATAAAGGCAAAAGGTTTTTGCCCAAGTCCTTTTCGTCCGATAACCGCATAGCGGAAATCAAGGGCATTTACGTTCCCTTTTGGCTGTTTGACGGGGCCAGCAATGGGGATATCCGATACCGGGGCACCATAAGCCACACCCACACCGAGGGAAACCAGCGCGTCACAGTGACGGAGCACTACCATGTGGCGCGCAGCGGCAGCGCCAGCTTTGAAAAGGTGCCGGTGGATGGCTCGACAAAAATGCCCGATGCACACATGGATGCCATCGAGCCCTATGATTATTCGGAACTGGCGCCGTTTTCCTCCGCTTACCTGCCGGGCTTTGTGGCTGACAAGTACGATGTGGCGGCCGACACCTGCTGCCAGCGTGCCAACGAGCGCATCCGCGCCAGCACGCGCAGCGCCCTTGCGGCCACGGTGACAGGCTACGCCAGCCTGACGCCGGAGAGCGAGGCCATCACCATCGATAACGGCGGTGTGAGCTATGCGCTGCTCCCGGTGTGGATGCTGAACACCAAGTGGAACGGCAAGGACTTTCTGTTTGCGATGAACGGGCAAACCGGTAAACTGATCGGGGATTTGCCCGTGGACTGGCGCAAGTTCTTTGCCTGGTTTGCGGGGATATCCGTGCCGCTGATGCTGCTGCTTGGCATCATCCTGTTTTGAAGGGAGGGGATGAGATGAAAAAGATAATTGCGACGTTTATTGTGATGCTCTCCCTTTCAATGCTGATGGCACTTCCCGCAAGCGCGGCGGAGTTTGACTTGGTGGCCGATGGGGCAGGGGTGCTTTCGGATGAAGAATACTGGGAACTAAATGAATTGGCGTGGGAAATTACGGAGCGGTACCAATGTGAGGTCAGCGTGCTTGTCATAGATGATATGGGTGAGGACGACGCCTATGAGTTTGCCCGGTTTGTGTATCAGGATTACGGCTACGGCTATGGAAAAGACAAAAGCGGCCTGATGCTGTTCATCAGCATGGCGGAAAGGGACTGCGCCCTGGTGGCCCACGGCTATGGAAACAGGGCTTTCACCGACCATGGGAAGGACGCCCTGCTGGAGCGGGCCGTGCTGCCCCTGCTGGCAAAGGACAATTACTACGCGGCCTTTCTCGCGTACTACAACAAGGCGGCGGAGTACCTTGACATCGCCGAAGGCGGCGCCCCCTTCGACACAGGCACCGACGAAGTATACCGGCAGCAGGCGGCAAAGAGCGGCTTTTGGGTCAGATTAGCCGTGGTGATACTTGTGCCGCTTGCGATAGCGGGACTGGTTTGCTTTGTGTTCCTGCGCCAGATGAAAACCGCTGTGCCTCAGCGGGCGGCAGATCATTACATCCCCGCCGGTGGCTTTGTGCTTACGCAGAGCAGTGATGCATTCCTGTTCAGAACCGAAACCCGGACCACCATAGAAGAAAAGAAATCAGGGGGAACATCCATAGACAGCAGCGGTTTTTCCGGTACCCGCAAAAAATTCTGATGATGAAAATGCCCGTGGCAAGGGCAACAAAAACCACCTTGAATGCATACAATTCCAGGTGGTTTTTGCCGGGCGGTATCGGGGGCCAAACTTGCGGCTTCTGCGTTGCGGGCGCAGAGCTTTTCCGTGGCGGTCTAAGACGGGGTCCATCACCACGGGCGTGATGGTTAGTCCACCAGGTAGTTGGCCAGGGCGATGGAATAGAGCTTGCCCTTGTCGGTTTCGGTGCGGGAGTTGAACACCACCGGCACCCGGGCGCCCACAGTGGCGGCAATCAGGTTCTTTTTGCCCACGTAGGAGATGGCCTTGGACACCGCGTTGCCCACCGTCAGGTTGGGCATCAGCAGGATGTCGGCGTTGCCGGCCACCGGGCTGTCGATACCCTTGATGCGCGCCGCCTCGGCGGAGTAGGCGTTATCAAAAGCGAGGGGGCCGTCCACAATGCAGTTTTTGATCTGGCCGCGGTTTGCCATCATGGTCAGCAGGGCGGCATCAACCGTTTCGGGCATGGCGGGGTTCACCACCTCCACCGAGGCCAGCGCCGCCGCCTTGGGTTTTTCGTAGCCCAGCCCGCGGGCCAGGTCCACCGCGTTTTCCAAAATTTCCTTCTTGCCCATCAGGTCCGGCGCCACCGAGATGGCGCAGTCGGTCAGCAGCATCAGGCCGTCGGCGTCCTCCTTCTCCATCAGGGACACCTGGGTGATGTGCCGCCCGGTGTTCAGCCCCTTCTCTTTGTTCAGGATGGCCTTCAAAAAGGTGGAGGAGTGCAGCATGCCCTTCATCAGGGTGCCGGCCTCGCCGCCCACCACCATCTCCACGGCCTTCTGCGCGGCCTGGGCGTGGTCGGGCTGGTGCAGCAGCTCGGCTTTGATTTTAAAGCCCTCTTTGGCAATGATTTCCCGCATCGTGTCGGCATCGCCCAGCAGCACGAACTCGGCCAGGCCCTCGGCCTCGGCCATGTCGATGATATGCAGAATCTCCACATCATCGGCCGAGACAACCGCGATGCGCTTTCCCTGTTTTTCCTTCGCAAGCTCCCACAGGTGGTCAAAGTTTTTTACCAGCATAAACGCGCTCCTTTTCTATGATGTTGGGTGGTGGTCAGTCCTTCTGGCAGACGGCCGCATAGTCCTTGGCGGCCTCCCCGTTCAGGTAACGCAGGGCATTTTCGGCCAGGGACAAAATCTCGTCCTCGCCGGGCATCTTCACCACCGGGGCAATCCAATCCACCCGTTCGGTGACCATCCCGGTGAAGGATTCGGAGAAGGCCAGGCTGGCGGTGTAGATGATGGCATCCACCTTGCCCGCCAGCACACAGGCGGCCGCGCCGATCTCCTTGGCCACCTGGTAGGCCATGGCGGCGTATACCTCCTCGGCGTATTTGTCGCCGCTCTCGATCATCTTCTCCACTTCCAGCGCGTTGCTGGTGCCAAGGTAGCTCATCAGCCCGCCGCCGCCGGTCATCTTTTTCAGCATTTCGGGCAGGGTGTAATTCCCACTATAGCACATTTTGATCAGGTCGGAGTTGGGCAGGGTGCCGGCACGCTCGGGGGAGAAGGGACCGTCGCCGTCCAGTGCGTTATTGGCATCCACAATGCGGCCTTCGGTATGGGCGCCCACCGAGATGCCGCCGCCCATGTGCACCACAATCAGGTTCAGCGATTCATAATCCCGGCCGATGTTCCGGGCGTAGCGCTTGGCAATGGCCTTGTGGTTCAGCACATGCAGCGAGCTGATGCGCTTGAGCTCCTTGATGCCGGCGTAGCGGGCCAGCGGCCAGAACTCGTCGCTGATGGGCGGGTCGGCAAAAATGGCGGGGATGCCATATTCCTGGCCGATCTGGTAGGACAGGCGCACCCCGATGCGGGCCGGGTGGAAGCCCCAGCGCCCGGTGGCGATGTCGTCCAGAATCTGCTGGGAGATCTCATAGATGCCGCTGGGCACCGGGCGGCAGTTGGCGCCCCGGTTGATGATGCAGTCAAAATCACTGTAAGTGCGGCCGTTTTTTTCAAGGAAGGCATCCAGGGCCTTGCGGCGGTAGGGCAGCTGGTCGTCAATTTCCTTGAACTGTTTCAGTTCGTCCATCGGGTGGGAGATGGTCTCCCGCACGATCTCCTTGTCGCCCTCATAGATGGCCACCTTGGTGGAGGTGGACCCGAAATTCATGACTAAAATCCTTTTTCCCATTGCAAACAATCCTTTCCAATGCTTTTTTGCTTTTCTCCTAAATCCCCATCAGGTTCCACCAGGGCATGTACAGCAGGAACACGCAGGCCAGCACCAGCACGGTGAGCGGCAGGCCAAAGCGCACCAGCTGCTTGGTGCTGTAGTAGCCATTGCCCTCGCCCAGCAGCAAAATTACGTGGTGGAAGGGCAGCAGAAAATGCCCGCACACCGCGATGAGCACAAGGAAAACCAGCATCATCTCGGGCACCACGCCGGCGCCCACCGTCATCATGCCCGGCACCACCACCGACATGGTGGTGATGTTACTGCCAAGCAGCATGTGCAGCAGGATGGTGGTTGCCATGATGAGCAGCACATACAGCGGCGAGAAGTTTTCGGGGAAGATTTTGGCAAAGGCGGAAAACAGCACCTCGGCCACTCCGCAGCTGTTCAGTGTGCCGCCGATGGCAAAGGCCGCCGTAAGGAACACCAGCAGCGGCAGGTTCACCGATTTGAGGTCCGGCAGTTTCAGCAGGCCGAAGGGGAACATCAGCAGGGTGGCCGCGATAACGACATACAGCCCGGGGATGCCGTGCAGCGCCTCCAGCGCCCACACCACCACCGCCAGCAATATCAGCACAAGGTAGCCCTTCTCCCGGCCGGAGAGGGTTATCTTTTCCGCAGGGGGCTGGGGTTTTGCCAGCACGGTGGAGGCGATGGTCTTGCGGTTCATCAGCCAGTACAGCCCCAGCGCCAGCAGCAGGTAGGCCATGGTGGGCACAAACAGATACTGCAGCCAGGTGCCCTCGCTCACCGCCACCCCGGCCATGCTCAGCAGGGCGTTGTTCAGGATGATGTCCCCGCGGATCATCGACATGTTCACAATCACCGAGATGATGAACAGGGCCAGCATCCACACCGAGCGCTGGGCCTCGGTGAGCTCCAGCTTTTTAAAGAAGTTGGCAAAGATGAGGCCGATGAGAATGATGCGTGAAAAGGGCTGGGGGATGATGAAGCACATGGCGAAGGACAGCAGCAACATGATGCCCATCAGCCGCAGCGGGCTTTTGCCGAAGCGTATCAGCACCGGCCCCAGCAGCTTGTCCACCAGGCCACTGTTGGAGATGCCCTGGGAGAACAAAAAGGAGACGATGATGAGCACGAAATTGGTGGATAGCGGAAAGGTGAATACGCTGCGCATCGGCGCGCCGCTGAACAGAACGTAGACGGCCACCAGCGCAACGGAGGCCCAGGTGCGGGGCACCGCCCCGGTGGACCACCAGATGATCACCATCAGCGTGGCGGCCAGAATGCCGCTCTGCTGGTAGCTCATGCCCAGCGGCCGCAGCAGGAACACGGCCAGCGAAACCGCAACCGATATAATGATGATGACCAGTTGACTGCCGCTCACCAGCGGCTTTTTTTCTTTTACGGGTTTTGTGCTCTCCATGAAGCTTCCTCCCTTTCTCTCACACCGGATAGTTAGCAAACCCTATGCCAAACCGGATGCTATGTGGGCCAAACCGGCCGGACAGGCGGCTTTGCGCGGCTGGCGATGTCCTGGGATGCAAAAGGCAGGTCTTAGGCTCAGCTTCAAATGTGCAAAATTGCGCATTTGGGGCTGAGCTTTTGGCTCCGCTGCCTATTTCCCTCCCGGGCTGAAAAAGAGCGCCGGCCGCGGCAAACGCAAAAGAAGCCGGAAAACAGGCGTTTTCCGGCTTCTTTCGCAGCTTGGCATCGGTCTTGCTATATAGGGGGGCAAAGGGTCTGCTTTTGACAGAGAGGGACCTCAATTGAAAGGAGAAGAGTTGTTATGGCCAGAAAAGTTATCGTCACCGTTGCCCAAACCGGCGCGTTCCACAGCAAGGAGGCCAACCCCAACCTGCCCGTCACCCCAAAGGAGATTGCCGACTCAGCCTATGAGTGTTACAATGCCGGGGCGGCGGTGGTTCACATCCACGCCCGGCAGAATGACGGTGTCTCCACCAACGACCCCAAGGTCTACAGCGAGATTGGCTCGAACATCCGCGCAAAATGCAACATCATCACCCAGTATTCCACCGCCCCCCGCCAACGTGCCCGGCGCCACCGCCGAGGACGGCATGAAGCTGCTGTATGATAAGGACCTGGTAAAACCCGACATGTGCTCGCTGGACTGCTCCCTTATCAGCACCACCTGGAACAACCGCACCTTTGTGCATGAGTGGTACCGCCCGTTCCTGCTTAAGTATGCCAAGATGATGATGGACCTGGGCATCAAGCCGGAGCTGGAGTGCTTTGAGCCCACCTCTGTGGAGGACGTGTTCAACCTGCTGGTTAAGGAGGGCGTGCTGGCCGACCCGGTCTCCCTGTCCTTCGTCATGGGCATGGACCGCATCAGCCAGGGGGCCATCTCCTTCTCAGAAGAAAACCTCGATTTCATGATCCGCAAGCTGCCCAAGGACCGCTTCATCAACTTCAGCACCATCTCCATCGGCGCTAAGAATCATGTGCCCGGCATGGCCATGACGGTGCTCAAAGGCGGCGGCGCCCGGGTGGGCATGGAAGACAACATCTACTACGGCCCCGGCGAGCTACTGAAAAGCAACGCACAGATCGTTGAGCGCGCCGTGCGCATTATCCGTGAACTGGGCATGGAGCCCGCCACCCCCGAGGAAGCCCGCGATATCCTGAAAATTCCCCAGCTGTAAGCGGGGAAGCGGCACATCATTAAAACAAAACAAATCTCGAGGTGTATAAGACTGAAGGAGAGGATGTTTGTCTCATGGATAATCTGACAACAAAACAGCGTCTGACATTCGACCCGAAGATGTGGTCGAAGCTCGCTGTGTGTGCGGCCATTATTATCATATTTTGGATTGTTCCGCCGGTGGCGCCCATCACTGCCATTGGCATGAAGGTCATCGGCGTGTTCATCGGCGTGGTGCTGATGCTCTCGCTGGTGGACACCGTGTGGCCCGCCATGCTGGCCATAATCCTGCTTTCGCGCACCGGCGCGGCCACCGTCAACGAGGTCATCGCCGGCTCGATGGGCAACTGGGTTATCTACTTCATCCTGATGAGCTTTATCCTGACCCATGCGCTGAATGAATCCGGTTTCACTGACCGCATCGTAGCCAAGTTCATGGGGATGAAGTTCGTGATGCGCTCCCCCTGGACCTTCACCATCTCGGTGGGTGTGCTGGGCCTGCTGCTGGGCGCCTTCATGGACCAGGTGCCCGCCACCGCCTTCATGCTGGCCTTCTGCGGCCGGGTGTACAAGGAACTGGGCTACACCGGCAAGGATACCTACCCCAACATCTGTAGCATCATCGCGGTGTATTCAGTGAACATAGGCGGCGCGATGACGCCAATATCCCACCCGCTGGCCATGATCGGCATTGCCATCTACGAGGGCATTGTGGGCGAGGCGCTGAGCCTGTTCAGCTACCTGGCCTTCGGCGTGCCCACCGGCATCATCCTGTTCATCGTGTTCTGCGTGCTGATGCGGCTGGTGGCAAAGCCTGACATGTCCAAGTTCAAGGATTTCAAAATCGAGAACGTGCTGAAAAAGCAGGGTCCGATGGACCTGCGCGAGAAGATCACCGTCACCGTGTTCTTCCTCACCGTGGCCGTGTGGATGCTGCCCGGCATCCTGTCGATGTTCATCAAGGCCCCGTGGGTCAGCACTTTCAGCAGCTTTGGCATCACCTTCTGGGCCATCCTGTCCGTGGTGGTGATGAGCCTCATTAGTGTGAACGGCAAGCCCATCGTCAACGCCAAAGAGGTGGTGAACAAAAACATCAACTGGGGCATCCTGATGTTCATCAGCATCGGCGTCTACCTGGGCAGTGTGATGAGCTTCGAATCCACCGGTATTGTGGCGGCCATCCAGGAGTTTGTGGTGCCGATCACCCAGCAGGTGCCCGCCACGATTACTGCCCTGATTCTGGCCACCGCGGCGGTTCTCATGACAAACTTTGCCTCCAACACCACCACGGTAACGGTGATGACCACCGTTGGGGCCACCCTTGCCCTGGGCAGCGGCGGCGCGCTGAACGTGGTGGGCTTGTCGCTGGTGGCCACGATGTGCGGCTCCTGCGCCTACTTCCTGCCGTCCTCCTTCGCGCCCATTGCCATGCTGCACGCCGACGAATATTCGAACCGCAACAAGATACTGGCCTTTGGCGCCGTGATGATCGTGATCACTTCGCTGGTGGTGGGGCTGCTGGGATATCCCATTGGCTCGATGCTGGTGGGCGGCTGACCGTGAGCTTCCGGTATCTGAATATCACCACCAAACAACACCCCCGACAACACTTCCTTCCTGTTCCACACAGCAAGAGAATCCCCCGCCGGTGCAAACCGGCGGGGGATTCTCTTTGGAAAGGAGATTATCTCGGGAATTG
>JAJDIZ010000076.1 GCA_030266915.1 Ruminococcaceae bacterium OttesenSCG-928-D13
ACACTGCCAAAAAGGAGAAAACCATGGAAAAAAGTATGATCGAACGCTATGCCCGGTTCACCGTGCGAATGGGTGCCAATGTGCAGAAAGGCCAGACCGTGCTGATCAGCTGCCCCATCGACGTTGCCTGGTTCGGCCGGATGTGCGCCGCCGAGGCCTACCTGGCCGGCGCGCGGGATGTGGTGGTCCACTATAACGACCAGCAGCTCACGCGTATCCGGATGGAGGGGGCGGACATTGAGGCCTTGAAAGAGGTGAAGCCCTGGGTGCTGGCCAGTTACATGGACTATTATGAGGGCGACGGCAGCATGGTTCGCATTGCCATTTCCGCCGAAGACCCGGAAATTTACAAAGGCGTGGACCTGGACCGGGTGGATATTACCCTGCGGGCTCGCAGCATAGCCCTGAAGCCCTGGATTGAACTGGCGATGGCCAACCGGGTGCAGTGGTGCATCGTGAGCGTGCCGGCAGTGCCCTGGGCGCAGAAGGTGTTTGCGGGCGAGACGGCGGACGCGGCGGTGGAGAAGCTGTGGGAGGCCATCTTCACGGCCACCCGGATGGACATGCCCGACCCGGAGGCGGCTTGGCGGGACCACGCGGTCAACGCCAGACGCCGCATCGACCGGCTGAACGGGATGGATATCGACGCCCTGCACCTGCGGGGAGAGAACGGCACCGACCTCAAGGTGGGCTTGGCCGATGACTACCTGTTTGAGGGCGTCGAGAGCGTCAGCACCGGCGGGGTGTCCTTCCTCGCCAACGTGCCCAGCGAAGAAGTTTTCACCGCCCCGCATAAAGACCGGGTGGAGGGCATTGTCAAGAGCAGCATGCCCTACGTCTACAACGGCAACCTGATCGAGGGCATCACCGCCCGGTTTGAAAAGGGGCGGGCCGTGGAGGTGAGCGCCGAGAAGGGCGGCGCCCTGCTGGACCAGATGATGGCTGCCGACGAGGGCGCCCGCCACCTTGGGGAGATTGCCCTGGTGCCGGCCTCCAGCCCGATCCGCAAGAGCGGCATCCTGTTCTACAACACCCTGTTCGACGAGAACGCCGCCTGCCACATCGCCTTCGGCAGCGGCTACCCCACCACCATCAAAAACGGCAGCGACATGCCCCGCGAGGAGCTGGACGCCAAGGGCCTGAACGAGAGCGTGATCCACGAGGACATCATGGTGGGTACTCCGGAGATGGACATCGACGCTCTGCTGAAAGGCGGCGAGGCCGTGCCGGTGTTCCGCAAGGGAGAGTGGGTGCTTTGAAGCTGAACCGGCTGAAAATCTCGGCGCTGGCGGTTTTGGCCGCCGTGATGCTGTGTGGCTGCGCGAAGGATAGCCCCAGCGCCGCCGTGAGCGTGCCGCCCAACAGCGGCCCGGCCCTGGTGGACGGTGATCTGGAGCAGTCCATCCAGGCCAGCGGGGCAGACCTGACCGCGGGCGCCGAGGTGACCATGATGGCCGACATCACCCTGGTGGGGCCCACGGCCCACTTCTCAATCGGGCCGCAGAAGCCCACCGGCATGCGGATGCAGGTGGTGGCCGACGGCAAGGGCCAGGAGCTGGGCGAGGCGCCGGGCCCGGGCGTGATGGACGAGTACGGCTACCTGGCCGACGACTACTATGCCCAGCTGGTGGTGGTGGACCTGGACGGCGACGGCACCTACGAGGTGCTGGCCAGCATCGGCAACGGGGAAGATGCCCTGCGTACCACGGTGTACCGCTACGAGAGCGGGCGGGACGAGCCTTTCCGGGCCGTGGGGACGATCGACGGCGCGGCCCGAATCACCGTCGAGGCCGGCGGCATTCTCTACGCGCCGGGCAGCGCGGCGGACGAGCACCTGCGGCTGCGCCTCGAGGGCGACGCCCTTGTGGCGGTGCCGGTGGAGGAAGTTATGGGGTAGGGCCCGGCGGTGCAGGCGAGCCGTAAGCGCGGCCCGGTACGGGTGCGCGGGCGTGGGTGGGGCCCAAAGAGGTGGCAGATGCCCAAGGCCCCCAAAACCCCTCAAACCCCGGTGAAATCAAGGCTTGCATCACATTTTGATGTGTGGTATAATCCTATCGTACGCAATCAACATGAAAGAGTGGGCGGTGCCCGCTCTTTCCTCTGTGTAGGGGCCATTTTGGCCCGAGCGTAGTGCGTAGCCTCCCCGGAGGGGGCAAAATGCGAAGCATTTTACGCGAGCCCATGCGTGGCGAGGCAAGCCGTGACAACGGCGCAGGTGAGCCACAGAGGCCGCGAAGTGGCCGAGCAATGGGTAGGGAAATTCGACTTGTCCCGTAGGGCGGGACGTTGAAAATAAAAGCGCAAAAGACGTTAAAAGGGGCGGTAAGGTGCCAAAAAATGACCAAAAGACCGGCGGCGTGGCCGCGCGGGTAGATGCCCTTGTGCGCCCGATGGTGGAGAGCATGGGCCTGCGCCTGTGGGACGTGCGCTTCGAAAAAGAGGGCGCCGACTGGTATTTGAAGGTGGTCATCGATCGGGACGACCCGATGGACACCGACACCTGCGAAGCGGTGAGCCGGGCCATTGACCCGCTGCTGGACGAGGCCGACCCGATTGAGCAGAGCTATTGCCTTGAGGTGGGCAGCCCCGGCCTTGGCCGCAAGCTTACAAGGCCGGAGCACTTCACGGCCATGCTTGGCCAGAAGGTGGCGGCGCGGCTCTACAAGCCCGACGAGGCCGGCCGCAAGGAGATCACCGGTATCCTCACCGCCTTTGAGGACGGAACAGCCACCCTCGAGACCGAGGATGGCCCCGCCCCGGTGCCGCTGAAGGCCGCCGGCAGTTTCCGCCTGTGTGACGACGAAAACCTGTTTGGCTGAGCAGGCCATCCCCTGGTACAACCATCCTATAAACTGGACGAAAGAGGACTGACATGGACAACCAAGAGCTTTTTATGGCGCTGGAGATGCTGGAAAAAGAGCGCGGCATCAGTGCCGACTACCTGCTTGAAAAGGTGAAGAACGCCATCGTGATCGCGGTGAAAAAGGACTACGACGTGGAGGAAGAAAACGTCAGCGTCACGATGGACCCCGAGAGCGACATCTTTGAGGTGAAGCTGCTGCAGGACGTGGTGGATGAGGTGGAGAACCCCAACACCCAGATCTCGCTGGAGGACGCCAAAAAGCTCAAGAAAAAATACACCCTGGGCGATCAGGTGGAGACCAAGCTCCAAACCAAGGACTTTGGCCGCATCGCCGCCCAGACCGCCAAGCACGTCATCCGGCAGGGCATCCGCGAGGCGGAGCGCAGCCAGATGTATACCGAGATGCAGTCCCAGAGCCACGAGATTGTCACCGGTGTTGTCACCCGGGTAGACCCGGTGCGCGGCATCGTGGCGCTGGAGATCGGCAAGAACGAGGCGATTCTGCCCCGCAACGAACAGGTGCCCGGCGAGGTTTACCGCGAGGGCGAGCGCATCAAGGTGTATGTGGTGGATGTGGCCGTCACCGAGCGCGGCCCGCGGGTGATGATCAGCCGCACCCACCCGGGCCTTGTGAAGCGGATGTTCGAGATGGAGGTGCCCGAGGTGTACGACGGCACCGTGGAGATCAAGGCCATTGCCCGCGAGGCCGGTGCCCGCACCAAGCTTGCGGTGTGGAGCCGCGACGCCAACGTGGACCCGCGCGGCGCCTGCATCGGTGCCCACGGCGCCCGGGTGGCCGAAATTGTGGAGGAGCTGGGCGGCGAGAAGATCGACGTGGTGCTCTGGAGCGAGGACCCGGCCGAGTTCATTGCGGCGGCCCTTTCCCCGGCCAGCGTGGTGAGCGTGGAGATTCTCGAGGGCGAGGGCAAGAGCGCCCGCGCCACCGTGCCGGATAACCAGCTGAGCCTTGCCATCGGCAACAAGGGCCAGAACGCCCGCCTGTGCGCCCGGCTCACCGGCTACAACATCGACATCCGCCCCGAGAGCGGCTACTACGGCGAGGAACCGGCGGCTGAGTGAGTGGGATGCAAAGGCAGCCGCACTAATTATTGATGATTGAACGGAGGGCGCGCTGTGCCCCAAAAAGCCCAGAAGAAAATCCCGATTCGCCGCTGCGTGGGCTGCGGCGAGGGCAAACCAAAGAAAGAACTGGTGCGGGTGGTGCGCTCCTCCGAGGGGGAGATCAGCCTGGACCTAACCGGCCGCAAGGCCGGGCGCGGCGCCTACCTGTGCCGCAGCGCCGAGTGCCTGGGCAAGGCCGAGAAGAAAAAGGCCCTGAACCGCGCCTTTGAGACCGCCGTGCCGCCCGAGGTGTACGCCGCACTGGCCGCAGAGATCGAGCAGGCCGGGGACGAGGAGAACGACGGCGATGACGGATAAACTGCTGGGGGCGCTGGGCCTCTGCCGCCGGGCCGGGGCGCTGGCCGCCGGGTTCGACGTGGTGTGCGAGGCCGCCCAGGGTGGCAAGGCCGAACTGGTGCTGCTGGCCGCCGATGCCTCGGAGCGCACCCGCCGCAAGGTGACCGAGGCCTGCCTTGGCCGCTGCAAACTCATAGAGACCGACATTACCCAGCAGGCGCTGGCCGGGCTGCTCTCAAAGCCCACCGCCGTGCTTGCTGTAACCGATAAAAACCTGGCCGCCCTGTGCCGCAAGGCCGCCGGGGTGACCGAAGAAACAAAAGCACAGCCCCAGGCCCAGCCCAAGTGAGATACGAACTGCGCCGTGGCGCGAGGAGGAAACAGTTTGATCATAAAATACAAACTCAGTGACTTTGCCAAGGATATGGCTGTTCAGAACAAACAGGTGGTGGACCTGCTGAACGGCAAATTTGGCGAGGTGAAAAAACACACCACCCCGCTCAGCGAGGCGGAGCTCGACTTTTTGTTCGAGCACTTCACCCGGGGCGCAGAGGTGGCGAGTTTTGAGGAATACCTGGCCTCCGCCCCAGCGCCCGCGGCCAAAAAACCCGAGCCGAAGCCCGCGCCCGCGGCGCCGGCCAAGCAGCCCTCCCGTGGGGATGGCCGCCCGGTGGCGGCCCCGGCAGGCACGGCGGCTCCCGCCTCGGCAAACCAGCCGGCCAAGCCCAAGGCGCCCGCCGCCCCGCCGCCAAAAAAGCGCGACGGCCTCGGCCGGGTGCGCATTCGGGACGACAAGCCCGAAAAAGAGGTGGTGGCCCCGAAGCGCGAGGTGGTCACCCGCACCATCGATACCTCGGGCGCCTATGTCAACCTGGACAAGTTCAACGACAAATACAACGAGTTGGCCTCTACCAAAAATGTGCCGACCCAAAACCGGCGCAAGCCGGCTCCCTCCCGCCAGAAGCCGCCCCGCGGCCGCGGCAAGGGCGCACCCTTCACCAAAAAGCAGGAGACCGAGGCCGAGCGCCTGCAGCGCATCCAGCTGGAAAAGGCCCGCAAGGCCCAGCTTAAGGTTTCCATTCCCGATGAGATCACCGTGGGAGACCTGGCCGCCCGCCTGAAGGTGACCGCTCCCCAGGTGATCAAGAAGCTGATGGGCCTGGGCGTGATGGCCAGCGTGTCCGAGGTGGTTGACTTCGACACCGCCGCCACCGTGGCCGAGGAGTTCCACGCCAAGGTGGAGCGCGAGGTGCGCGTCACCATC
The DNA here is from genome assembly GCA_030266915.1 of Ruminococcaceae bacterium OttesenSCG-928-D13. Classification (GTDB taxonomy): domain Bacteria; phylum Bacillota; class Clostridia; order Oscillospirales; family Ruminococcaceae; genus JAAYCI01. The sequence continues at coordinate 5,547 of JAJDIZ010000076.1, forward strand.
GAGGAGCGCCTGTTCGAGGTGGACGAGGATGACCCGAAGGACATGGTTGCCCGCCCGCCGGTGGTGGTGGTGATGGGCCACGTAGACCACGGCAAAACCTCTATTCTCGACGCGATCCGCACCACCCATGTGGCCTCGGGCGAGGCCGGCGGCATCACCCAGCACATCGGCGCCTACCAGATTGAGAAGGACGGCAAGAAGATCACCTTCCTCGATACCCCGGGCCATGAGGCCTTCACCAGCATGCGTGCCCGCGGCGCCAACCTCACCGACATTGCGGTGCTGGTGGTGGCCGCCGACGACGGCATCATGCCCCAGACCGTGGAGTCCATCAACCACGCCAAGGCGGCCGGGGTCACGATCATTGTGGCCGTCAACAAGATCGACAAGGAGACCGCCAACGTTGAAAAGGTGAAGCAGCAGCTCACCGAATACGAGATTGTGCCCGAGGAGTGGGGCGGCGACACCGTGGTGGTGCCGGTTTCGGCTCACACCGGCCAGGGCATCGACGACCTGCTCGAGATGATCAACCTGACAGCCGACGTCAAGGAGCTGAAAGCCAACCCGAACCGCCGCGCCAAGGGCGCTGTCATCGAGGCCCGGCTCGACAAGGGCCAGGGCCCGGTGGCCACCATCCTGGTGCAGAAGGGCACCTTGAACAAGGGCGATGTGGTGATCGCCGGCACCACTGTGGGCCGGGTGCGCACCATGCGCGACGCCGCCGGCACCCAGCTGGAGACGGCCGGCCCCTCCACCCCGGTGGAGATCACCGGCTTGACCGACGTGCCCGCCGCCGGCGACCTGTTCGACGCGGTTGAGGACGAACGCCTGGCCCGCGAGCTGGCCGACCAGCGCAGCGACGCCGCCCGCGAGGAGCAGCTGGGCAGCTACACTAAAGTTACGCTGGACAACCTGTTCAGCCAGATCGAGGCCGGCGAGAAGAAGGAATTGGCCATCATCGTCAAGGCCGACGTGCAGGGCAGCGCCGAGGCGATCAAGCAGAGCCTGGAGAAGCTCTCCAACGACGAGGTGCGGGTGAAGGTCATCCACACCGGCGTGGGCGCCATCAACAAGAGCGACGTTATGCTGGCGGGGGCCTCCGGGGCCATCGTCATCGGCTTCAACGTGCGGCCCGACCCGGTGGCCAAGGCCGACGCCGCCCAGGACGAGGTGGAGCTGCGGATGTACCGCGTGATCTACGACGCCATCGACGACGTGGAGAACGCGATGAAGGGCATGCTGGCGCCGAAGATTCGCGAGGTGGAGCAGGGCCGCATCGAGGTGCGGCAGGTGTTCAAGGCTTCGAACATCGGCACCATCGCCGGCTGCTATGTGCTGGACGGCTTTGTGACAAGAGGCTCTAAAATCCGCATCGTGCGCGATGGTATCGTGATCACCGAGGACGAGATCAAGAGCCTGCGCCGCTTCAAGGATGACGTGAAGGAAGTGGCCTCCGGCTACGAGTGCGGCATCGGCCTTGAGAAGTTCAACGACATCAAGGAGGGCGACATCTACGAGTCGTTCATTCTTGAGGAGTACCGCGACTGAGGCTATAGCTGAAGCGCATCGCCGTCCGTCGTGGCCTAGCAGCGGGCACTCCCTCCGGGAACTACCTTCCGCGGCGCCTCACGCACAACAAAGAGATGTTGTTCGTGATTCGCCTTGCGGCTGATGTTCCCTCCATGAGTGCCCGCCGCTCTCCCCGACTGGCTTCTGCATTCGCTATGGAGCATGAAGCGCTTATCAAGAGGTAAACACCATGCCCAAAAAGGGACCGTCCAAGAACATCTCGCGCCTGAACGAGGACATGAAGCGCGAGCTGATCGATATCATCGGCAATATGAAGGACCCGCGCCTGCAGGGCGGGCTTGTCACCATCACCCGGGTGGAGAATACCAGCGACCTTTCCCAGGCCAAGGTGTATGTGAGCGTGATGAACCACGCCGCCGGCCCCGGGGCGCTGGTGAAGGCTTTGACGGCCGCCAAGGGCCATGTGCGCAGTGAAATCGCCTCCCGGATGCACATCCGCAAGGCGCCGGAGCTGGTGTTCATCGAGGACGACAGCGCCGCCTACGCGGACCACATCAACAAGCTACTGAAGGGTTTGAACGAATGAGTGAAATGCTGGACATCGGCGGCGTGGCCAGCCGGCTGAACAAGGCCGACAACATCCTGATAATCTGCCACAAAAACCCCGACGGGGAGACGCTGGGCAGTGCGGGCGCCCTCTACTGGGGCCTGCGCAGCCAGGGCAAAACCGCCGCGGTTTTTTGTTCTGACCCGGTCCACCCGCGCTACGACTACATGGAGCTTGAGTTGTTCTACGACCAGTTTGAGCCGCGCTACGTGGTGGCGGTGGACATTGCCGGCACCCAGCTGTTTGGCGAAAAATCCGCCAAATGGGTGGACAGAATCGACATGTGCATCGACCATCACGGCAGCAACAGCGGCTACGCCGACACCATGCTGCTGGACGAGACCGCCGCCGCCAGCGCCGAGATCATCTACGACCTGCTGGTGGAGATGGGGGTAGACATCGATGTGCGCATCGCCAACTGCCTGTACACCGGCGTCTCCACCGACACAGGCTGCTTCAAGTTTGCCAACACCACGGCCCGCACCCACCGGGTGGCGGCCCGGTTGATCGACCTCGGCACCGAGCTTCAAGAATTGAACGAACTGCTGTTTGAAAACAAGTCGCCACAGCGCATTGCGGTGGAGCAGCTGGCCTTGTCCAGCCTGGAATACCACTACAACGGCTGCTGCGCGCTGATCTCCCTCTCCCGGGACCAGATTACCGCCATCGGCGCCAACGAGGCCGATCTGGAGGGTATCACCTCGCTGCCGCGCTCTATCGAGGGCGTGGTGGTGGGCCTGACGATGCGCCAGCAGCCCAGCGGCAGCTACAAGGTGAGCGTGCGCACCAAGGTGGGGTTGGACGCCACGGTCATTGCCAAGGCTTTGGGGGGCGGTGGCCACAAGCAGGCGGCCGGCTGCGAGGTGTTCGGCTCGCTGGAGAACGCAAAGCGCGCCCTGCTGGAGGAAACCGGCAAGGCGCTGGACGGCAGCGGCCTGTGCCCTCCGGAAAAGCCGGCGCAAAACCCCGATACGGCGGAGCAGGCATGGGCGGACTGAACGGTATTCTCGTGGTGGACAAGCCCGCCGGCTTCACCTCCTTCGACGTGGTGGCCAAGCTGCGCGGCATCTGCGCCACCCGCAAGATCGGCCATGGCGGCACCCTGGACCCGATGGCGACAGGGGTGCTGCCTGTTTTTGTGGGCCCGGCCGTCAAGGCGGTGGACCTGGCCCCCAACCAGGACAAGGCCTACGACGCGGTGATGCTGCTGGGCACCGCCACCGACACAGGGGACATCACCGGCACGGTGCTGAAAACCGCCGACGCCGCCCACATCACGGCGGCGGAGGTGGCGGCGGTGCTGCCGGGCCTCACCGGCCCCCAGATGCAAACCCCGCCGATGTACAGCGCCGTCAAGGTGGACGGGCGGCCCCTCTACGACTACGCCCGCAAGGGCCAGACCGTGGAGCGCAAGGCCCGGCCGGTGACGATTTACGCGCTGGATTTGATGGAACAGGTGGAACCGCCCCTGAGCCTTACGGGCGCGAACCTCTACGGTTTGCAGGTGCGATGCTCCAAGGGCACCTACGTGCGCACCCTGCTGGAGGAAATCGGCGCGGCCCTTGGGGTGCCGGCCACCCTGGCCGGCCTGCGGCGCACCCAGGCCGGGGTGTTTGGGCTGGCACAGGCCCACAGGCTGGAGGAAATCCAGCTGGCGAAGGACGAGGGACGGCTTGAAAGCCTGTTCACCGGGGCGGGGGAGCTGTTCGCCATGCTGCCCGCCGTTGAGGTGGACGACACCGCCCTCGGCCGGCTGCGCAACGGCGCGCCGGTGTATCGCGTGAAAGGGGAGCCGGGCCGTTGCCGGGTGCTGCACGCCGGCGGCTTTGCCGGGCTGGGCCGGGTGGACGAGGAACGCACCCTGCGGGCCGAAAAGCTGTTTTTGGAGAACGACCGGGCCTGATTTGCGGCCCCGACTAATCTTGCAAAGAGGAATTGCACAGTGAGAGTGGTTGACCTTCGCCAGGGGCGCGGCCCCGAGGATACCCCCTGCGCCATCGCGCTGGGGCTGTTTGACGGCGTACATCTGGGGCATCGGGCGGTGATCGGCAAGGCCGCCGAGATCGCCGCCCGGCGCGGGTTGCGCCTCGCGGTGTTCACCTTTCCCTGGGGGCGCAAGGCGGTGAGGCCGATCCTGACGCTGGACGAAAAACACGCGCAGCTTGCCGCCCTTTGGGTGGACACCTGTTACGAGCCGCCCTTCGAGAGCTTCAAGACCCTCTCCCCGGAGGATTTTTTTACCGGGATGCTGCTGGGGGAGTACAATGCCAAAGCGGTGGTGTGCGGCGAGAACTTTGGCTTTGGGGCAAAGCGGGCCGGCAACACCACCCTGCTGAAGGCCCTCGGCGCCGAGCACCGGGTGGAGCTGGCCGTGGCCGGGCTCACCCTCTACGACGGCCAGCCCATCAGCTCCAGCCGCATCCGGGAGGCGCTGGCCGACGGGCAGATGGAGAACGTGAACGCCATGCTGGGCCGCACTTATGCCCTGGCCGCCCCGGTGGGGCACGGAAAAAGGCTGGGCAGCACGCTGGGCTTCCCAACCCTGAACCAAACCTTCCCCGAGGGGGTGCAGGCCCCGGCCCTCGGGGTGTATGCCACCCGCACGATGGTGGGCGGCCGCGCCTGGCCCTCGGTGACCGGCTGGGGCACCCGCCCCACGGTGGACACCGCCGGCAGCCCCACCTGCGAGACCTTTATCCCGGGCTTTGAGGGCGACCTGTACGGCGACGAGGTGACCGTCGAGTTCCACAAGAAAATAGCCGATTCGCAGCGCTTCGACGGGCCGCAGGCGCTGGCCGCCGCGGTGCAAAGCTGGGCGGCCGAGGCGGCGGCATACTTTCAAAAGTCATTCTGACTA
>JAJDIZ010000077.1 GCA_030266915.1 Ruminococcaceae bacterium OttesenSCG-928-D13
CCCAAGGCCGCTGCCCCGGCGAAAGGCCAGCTCAAGCTGACCCTGAAGCGTGGCATGGCTGGCCGCACCAAGGCCCAGATCGCCGTGGCCGAGAGCCTCGGCCTGCGCCGGGTGGGTGACGTCTCCTTCCAGCCCGACAACGGCCCCACCGCCGGCAAGATTGCCAAAGTTGGCTTCTTGCTGGACGTGCAGAAGTCCTGACAAGGAGGTGCAACGCAATGAATTTGAATGACGTAAGGCCCGCAGCGGGCTCCAACAAGGCGGCCAAGCGCAAGGGCCGTGGCCATGCCTCGGGCAATGGCAAAACCGCCGGCTACGGCCACAAGGGCCAGAAGGCCCGCAGCGGCTCCAAGCCCGCCGGCTTCGAGGGCGGCCAGCAGCCCCTGCAGCGGCGCTTGCCCAAGCGCGGCTTCAACAATATCTTCGCCACCCACTACACCATCATCAAGGTGAGCGACCTGGAAGTTTTCGAGAAGGACGCTGTGGTGGACACCAAGGCCCTGCTCGAAAAGGGAATCATCAAAAAGCCCCAGGACGGCGTGAAGGTGCTCGGGGATGGTGAACTGACCAAGAGCCTGACCGTCCAGCTTGCTGCTTATTCGGCCTCCGCAAAGGAGAAAATCGAGAAAGCAGGCGGGAAGGCAGAGGTGATCTAATTGTTCACGACATTCCGCAATGCATGGAAGATCGCGGAGCTGCGCAAGAAGATCCTGTTCACAGTGCTGATCCTGGTCATCTTCCGCGCCGGTATCGCCCTTCCGGTGCCCTTTGTCAATGTCAGCCTGATCGGCAGTATGATCACTGAAAACTCCGGCGATGTGCTGGGTTTCATGGACTTCATGAGCGGCGGCGCGCTGTCCAGCGCCTCGGTGTTCGCTCTGACGGTACAGCCCTACATCAACGCGTCCATCATTATGCAGCTGCTCGGGGTCGCCTTCCCGGCGCTGGACCGGATGCGCAAAGAGGGCCCCGAAGGGCAAAAGAAGTTCAACAAGATCACCCGCATGGTGGGCGCGGCCCTGGCGGCTGTGCTGGGCGTTGGGTACTACTTCCTGATGCGCAACACCTGGAACAACGACTTCACGATGAACGGCGTGATGTACGGCCCCGGTTCCGACCTTTTCTCCCAGATTTTCTCGGCGGTGGTTATCGTCTCCTGCTTCGTGGCGGGCGCGGTGCTGCTGATGTGGCTGGGTGAGCAGATCGACACCAAGGGCATCGGCAACGGCATCTCGATGCTGATCTTCGCGGGTATCATCTCCCGCAGCGCCGACCTGATCACCACTGTCAAGGGCTCCATGGAGCGTGCGGCGGCCGGTGAACCCCAGATCTACATCTACCTGCCGATCATCGCCATCCTGGCCCTGGCGGCCATCGTGATGGTCATCGTGCTGAACAACGCCGAGCGGCGCATCCCCATCCAGTACGCCAAGAAGGTGGTGGGCCGCAAGATGTACGGCGGCCAGTCCAGCTTCTTCCCCATCAAGGTGAACATGTCGGGCGTTATGCCCATCATCTTCGCCTCGGCCATCACCACGATTCCGGCCACCATCATCCGTCTGTTCAACCCGGCGGCCGATTCCTTCTGGGGCAAGACGCTCCACGCTATGTCCATCCAGGGCGTGGGCTACGCCATCATCTACGGCCTGCTGATCGTCGCCTTCAACTACTTCTATGTGGCCATCACCTACAACCCCATCGAGATTGCCAACAATCTGAAGAAGAACAACGGCGCGATCCCCGGCATCCGCCCGGGCAAGCCCACCAGCGACTTCATCTCCAAGACCATCAGCCGGGTTACCCTGATCGGTGCGATTTTCCTGGTGGTGGTGGCCATTGGCCCCATTCTGCTGGGCAATCTCACCGGCGTTGGCATCCAGCTGGGCGGCACCTCGCTGCTGATTGTTGTGGGCGTGGCACTGGACACCTCCCGCAGCCTGGAGAGCTTCATGCTGATGCGGCACCACAAGGGCTTTTTGGAGTAAGAATGGTTTCCCTGTGAGATATAAGGAGAATCCAAAATGAAACTGATCCTTTTAGGCGCGCCGGGGGCCGGCAAAGGCACCCAGAGCGAGTTCATCGTGGACAAGTACGGCATTCCGGCCTTGTCTACCGGCGAGATTCTGCGCGCTGCTGTGAAGAACGGCACCCCGGTGGGCCTGAAGGCCAAAAGCTACATGGACGCCGGGGCCCTGGTGCCCGACGATGTCATCATCGATGTCATCAAGGAGCGCATGGGGGAGCCGGACGCGGCGAAGGGCTTCATCCTGGACGGCGTGCCCCGCACGGTTGCCCAGGCCGAGGCGCTGGAAAAGATGGGCGTGGAGATCGACCTGGTGCTGGACATTGAGGTGAGCGACGAGAACATCATCGAGCGGCTCTCGGGCCGCCGGGTGTGCGAGAAATGCGGCGCCACCTACCACACCCTCTTCAAGCCCAGCCAGGTGCCCGAGGTGTGTGACCGCTGCGGCGGCCGGCTGATCATCCGCAAGGACGATGAGCCCGAGACCATCAAGGCGCGCCTTGCAACCTATCACGAGCAAACCGAGCCGCTGGTGGATTTCTACCGGCAGCGCGATAAGCTGGTGGAGATCGAGGGGTCCTACTCAGTGGAGAAGACCCGCGACCGAATCGACGAAGTTCTGGGGGCCTTGCCTAAATGATAAGGGTGAAAACGGCCGCCGAACTTGAAAAAATGAAAAAGGCCTGCGCCGTCTCCGCTGGGGCGCTGGCTGCGGCCGGGCAGGTCATCCGCCCGGGCGTTACAACAGCCGAAGTGGACGCCGCCGTCGAAAGCTACATCCTCTCCCAGGGCGGTGTGCCAAACTTCAAAGGCTACAACGGTTTTCCCGGCAGCGCGTGCGTGTCTCTGAACGACACCGTCATCCACGGCATCCCCTCGAAAGGCGAGGTGCTGAGGGAGGGCGACATCGTGAGTGTGGACTGCGGCGCCATCGTGGACGGGTTCCACGGTGACAATGCCTATACCTTCCCCTGCGGGGCCATCGCCCCCGAGGCCGAAAAACTCCTGCGCGTCACGCGTGAATCCTTGTTCCGGGGCATCGCGGCTGCTGTCCCCGGCGGCAGGGTGGGGGACATCGGCCATGCGGTGCAAAGCTGCGTGGAGGAGTACGGCTACGGCGTGGTGAAGGACTTTGTGGGCCACGGTGTGGGTTTTGACCTGCACGAGGCCCCCGAGGTGCCAAACTTCGGCCACCCGGGCCGGGGCGCCCGCCTGACCCCGGGCATGACCCTTGCCATCGAACCCATGATCAATTCAGGGGACTGGCGGGTGCACATCCTGGCGGACGGGTGGACGGTGAAAACGCGGGATGGTGGGCTTTCGGCTCACTTTGAACACACCATCGTCATCACTTCCGATGGCCCGCAGATTTTGACCGAGTGGCAGGTGGACCCATGGAAGTCGTGAGAGGGCAGATTGTCCAGAGCCGCAGGGGCCGGGACGTCACCAAAGCCTATGTGGCCATTGGCCGCGAGGGCACCGGGGCGAACGAACGGCTGCTGCTGTGCGATGGCGAAAGACGCACCCTTGCGGCCCCGAAACGCAAAAACCGCCTGCACCTGAACCCCACCGGCACCCTATTGCCGGAAGAAGCACTTGAGACCGACCTGAAAATCAAGATGGCCCTGAAAGCATACCATAAGCAGACGGGCCAAGATCAGCAAGGAGGTTAGCAGCTTGTCGAAGGAAGACGTAATCGAGGTAGAGGGCGTCGTGGTTGAATCCATGCCCAACGCCATGTTCAGAGTCGAACTGGAGAACGGGCATCAGATCCTTGCCCATATCTCGGGCAAGCTGCGGATGAACTTCATCCGCATCCTGGCCGGCGACAAAGTGACGGTGGAGATGAGCCCCTACGACCTGACCAAGGGCCGCATCACGTGGCGGACCAAATAGGGGGGCACGAAGTGCCGAGCGTACAAACTGCGTAGCAGTTTACGCGAGCCCATGCAAGGTGAGCCGAGCCCAAAGGGCGAAGGTGAGCCGACGACATGGGGAAAGGCACGAAGTGCCCCAAACCCAACAAGGGAGGTAAGAACCCATGAAAGTGAAACCTTCGGTTAAACCGATGTGTGAAAAATGCAAAGTGATCAAGCGCAAGGGCCGTGTCATGGTCATTTGCCAGAATCCCAAACACAAACAGCGCCAAGGCTGATTGAAACAAGGAGGAAAACCATGGCTCGTATAGCCGGCATTGACCTGCCCCGCGAAAAGCGTGTGGAAATCGGCCTGACCTACATCTTTGGCATCGGCCGCACCACCAGTTCCAAAATCCTCGCCGCCACCGGTATCAGCCCCGACACCCGGGTGAAAGACCTGACCCAGGACGAAGAGGGCAAGATCCGCGAGTACATTGAGCAGAACCTGGCGGTGGAGGGCGACCTGCGCCGCACCGTGGCGCTGGACATCAAGCGCCTGACCGAGATTCAGAGCTATCGTGGCATGCGCCACCGCAAGGGCCTGCCGGTGCGCGGCCAGCGCACCAAAACCAACGCCCGCACCCGCAAGGGGCCCAAGCGCACTGTGGCCAACAAGAAGAAATAGGAGGAAAGCATGGCAACGAAAGCTTCTGCGAAAAAAGGCGCAACCCGCACCAAACGGCGCGAGCGCAAAAATATCGAGCGCGGCGCCGCGCATATTCAGTCCACCTTCAACAACACCATCGTCACCATCACCGATGTGAAGGGCAACGCCATCTCCTGGGCCTCCTCCGGCGGGCTGGGCTTCCGCGGCAGCCGCAAGAGCACTCCCTACGCCGCGCAGACCGCTGCCGAGACCGCTGCCAAGGCCGCCATGGAGCACGGCATGAAGACGGTGGAGGTTTACGTGAAGGGCCCCGGCTCCGGCCGTGAAGCGGCCATCCGCGCTTTGCAGGCCACCGGCCTCGAGGTCAACATGATTAAAGACGTGACCCCGGTGCCCCACAACGGCTGCCGCCCGCCCAAACGTCGGCGTATTTAAACGAAGGAGGATTAGTCCCTATGGCAAGATATACAGGTGCCGTGTGCCGGCTGTGCCGCCGCGAGAACCAAAAGCTGTTCCTGAAAGGGGACCGCTGCTATTCCGAGAAATGCGCAATGGTGCGCCGCAGCTTCCCGCCCGGGCAGCACGGCGGCAACATGATGCGCCGCAAGACCAGTGAATATGGCCTGCAGCTGCGTGCCAAGCAGAAAGCCAAGCGCTACTACGGCGTTTTGGAGAGCCAGTTCGCCAAATACTACGACATGGCCGTGCGCCGTCCGGGCATCACGGGTGAAAACCTGCTACGCCTTTTGGAGACCCGGCTTGACAACGTTGTCTACCGTGCCGGCTACGCCATGAGCCGCAAAGAGGCCCGGCAGCTGGTGCTGCACCGCCACTTCAAGGTGAACGGCCAGATTGTGAACATCCCGTCCTACCTGCTGAAGGAGGGCGATAAGGTGAGCGTGAAGAGCACCGACTGCGAGAAGATCAAGGAGAGCGCCGAGAAGAACGCCTCCCGCCCGATGCCCAGCTGGATGAGCCGCGACGGCGAGAAGATGGCCGTGTCCATCGACAAGCAGCCCGAGCGCGAGGATATCGATTTCGATATCGAGGAGCAACTGATCGTTGAGCTGTACTCTAAATAACCCGCCGAATAATCTGCGCAAGTGCCTGCTGCGGCAGGCTTTGCGTGGGTGCCCCCGCAGTAAACTGAATAAATGGAGGGTTTTCCTATGATGGAAATAGAACGCCCCAGGATCGAAACAGCGGAGATGTCTGGCGACGGGCGTCACGGCGTGTTTGTGGTGGAGCCGCTGGAGCGCGGATTCGGCACGACCTTGGGCAACAGCTTACGCAGAATTCTGCTCTCGAGCCTGCCCGGTGTGGCGGCTACAAGCATTAAAATAGACGGTGTTGTGCACGAGTTTTCCACAATCGAGGGTGTTAAGGAAGACGTGACCGAGATTGTGCTGAACGTGAAGGGCATCAACGCCAAGCTCTACTCCGACATGCCCAAAACTGTCCGCATTGAGGCCTCGGGCGAGGGCGAGGTGACTGCCGGCAGCATTGCCGCCGACGCTGAGATCGAGGTGCTGAACCCCGACCATCACATTGCCCATTTGGCCGAGGGTGGCCGGCTGATTATGGAACTGACCTTTGACAAGGGCCGCGGCTATGTGCCCGCCGAGCGCAACAAGCAGAGCGCCGACGAAGCCGGGCTGGGTTCCATTCCGGTGGACAGCATCTACACCCCGGTGGACAAGGTGAATTACACCGTGGAAAACACCCGCGTGGGGCAGATTACCGACTACGACAAGCTGAGCCTTGAGGTGTGGACCGACGGCACCACCAACGCCAAAGAGGCCGTGTCCCTGGCGGCCCGCATCATGACCGAGCACCTGAACCTGTTCGTGACCCTGAGCGAAGAGGCCATGGACGCCGAGATCATGGTGGAGAAGGACGACAAGGGCAAGGAAAAAGCCCTGGAGATGACCATTGAAGAGCTGGACCTTTCGGTCCGCAGCTTCAACTGCCTCAAGCGCGCCGGCATCAACACCGTGGAGGACCTGGTGTCCAAAACCGAGGAAGAGATGATGAAGGTGCGAAACCTCGGGCGCAAGAGCCTGGAGGAAGTGATCGAGAAGCTGCACTCCCTGGGCTTTTCCCTCACCAACGAGGACGAGTAGTAATTAAAACCACACCGGAAGGAGGAGTTTGTAATGCCCGGTACCCGTAAACTCGGCCGCCCGAGCGACAGCCGCCGCGCCATGATGCGCGCGATGGTGACCCAGCTGTTCGAGCATGGCAAAATCGAAACCACTGTGACCCGCGCCAAGGAAGTGCGGAACATGGCGGAGAAGATGATCACCCTTGGCAAGCGGGATGACCTGCACGCCAAGCGCCAGGTTTTTTCCTACGTCACCAATGAGAGCGTCGCCAAAAAGGTGATCGACGAGACTGCCCCGAAGTATGCAAGCCGCAGCGGCGGCTACACCCGCATCACCAAGATCGGCGTGCGCAAAGGCGACGCCGCCCCGATGGCGGTTCTGGAGCTGATCTGACAATCCCAAACCAAGCGCAATAAAAAGACGGCAGCATCCGCTGCCGTCTTTTTTGCTGCGATGCAAGCCTAGGCATTGTTCACCCACAGCTTCAGAATCTCATACTCGGTGGTGAAGGTGACCTGCCACACCACTTTTCCGTTCGCGTACTGGCTCTCCAGCAGCATCGTCACCAGCTCGCCGTGGGTTTTGTCGTCGGTGGTGAGGTAGCTGGTGCTCTTGTACTCCTCGAAGCTGCCCAGCTGCTGGGCCACGGTCGTCAGGCGCGCCTCCCACTCCTCCACCGGCAGGTTGTTCTCGCTCCCGAACATGTCGTGCACGGTCTGGTAGTCGCCAGCGTTGACAGCGTCCACGATGGCTTTGGCGTCGGTCTCAAGGCGGTCCTTGTCCACCCCTTCGGGCAGGCGGCCCTGGCAGCCGGCCAGCAGGGCCAGCGCCGTGAGTAAAACAAGGCCAAGACTAAGTATTTTCTTCATGGGATACCTCCGTTTTTATGATGGACTCCGGTTCAAGGGGAGCCGCGGTTTTGGGGCGGCTTGCGAGGACATAGACAAACAGGCCGAGGCTGAAGGCGGCGATGGCGCCCTCCACCACCCACAGGCTATTGACGCGCTGGGCCAGCAGCACAATGCCGGCGTCCAGCGCGGCGTGGAGCAGGATGGCCGCGACCAGCCCCCAGGGCCGCTTATTCTCCACGCTGCGCATCACCAGCACCGAGAAGCCGATGTGGGCCAGTATGGCAAACAGGCGCTCGAAGCCAGCGGCAAATATTTGGTCCCAGGGGTAGAGAGCCAGCGTGCCGCCGTAAAGCAGCAGCACCGCAAGGTAGTTGATGCCTACCAGCCACACGGCCTCCACCCCGCCGTGACCGAGGCCAAAGGCCAAGGCGCTGCCAAAGCCCCGGTGGCGGCGCATCAGCCTCATGGCGATGAAGCGGCCCAGCTCCTCGAACAGCCCGGCGGTGAGGCCCAAAAACAGCGCGTAGGGCACGGTTTGGGTGGTGAAGGCCACATACCATGCCTGACCGCCCAGCCAGCCCAGCAGCGGCACCCGGGTGAAGGTTTGGGACAGCAGGAAGGTGAGTGTCCCGACCAGCATTGGCAGCACATAATGCCGATACCTTTTGCGCGCGAGGCAGACCGCCAGCGCGCCCAGCGGCAGCACCAGCGCCACCAGCACGTTGAAGACCGCGCCGAGGATTCGTGGGAGCATCAGTGCACCTCCTTTGGCAAAGACCTTGAGGGCGCTGCCCTTAAACACCCGCAAGGGGACGCGTCCCCTTGACCCCATCTTTACGGTCAAGGTCAAGGGCGCGTCAAACATGCGTTTGACGCTGTTTTTCTTGGCACACGGCTAATGTAGTGCTTCGCCTGACACACGACAAACGTATGTTTGTCGTAATACTAAAAGTTTTTGATGAAACTTTTTTCAAAAAGTTTCGACCTTATGCCTTATAAAGCCGCAAACAGCTTCCGTCCCGTGGTGTTCAGCATCAGGGCCAGCACGCCGCAGAGGAGGGCCAGCGCGCTGGTGGCCGCCGCGCAGTAAAGGATGAATCCGGCCCCGAGGCGGTTCAGCAGCAGGAACAGCAGCACCAGCGCCACCATCAGCAGCACGTTCACCAGCATGGTGATCAGCACCGCGCTGCTCTGCTTGACGATGATGGTGTCGTTCTCGGCGTCCATCCGGGGCAAAAACAGGTTGATCATCAGCCCCACCATGCTGGATAGCAGGGTGAAGCCCAGGGACACCAGCCCGATGCCCACCATCTCGAGTGGCTGCAGAGCGAAGGCGATGCCCAGCAGCACGGTGCAGATCACCATGGTGACCGCCCCAAGCAGGAAGCCAAAGCCGGTTTTGGCCGCGAAGATTTTGCCCAGCGGGAGGGGCGCTTCCTTGAGAATCCAGAGGGTTTTGCCCTCGAGGCTGATGGAGGACGCGCTGACGGTGGACAGGCCGCACAGAAAGGCGATCAGGGCCAGCAGCAGCGGGGGCAGGTAGGCGTCCACCAGGGACGCCGGCACCCCCAGATCGGTGGACATTGCGACAACGATGTTTTGCACAGCTGAACGCTGGAACACCGCCACCACCGCGGCCAAAATGGCCATCACGTAGCCGATGCCGGCGTTCAGCAGGTAGGCCGGGGTGCCGAAGAAGCGGCCGGCCTCCTTACCCAGCAGGGCCGCCAGGCTGCCCGAGGCCGAGACCCCCCGCAGCTTGTAATCGCTTTTGATGCGGTGGCTGGACAGCCGGGTGAGGATGCCCTTATAAAACCGGCTGAACAGCCAGGTGACGGCCAAGAAGGGCACCACGCACACCGCCACGGTGGCCAGCAGCCACAGTAGGTTGCCCTGCATGCCCTGCACCGCCCAGCCCAGCGGCGGCAGCCAGCCCAGCAGGGCGCCGCGGATGCCCGTCACGTCCAAGGTCATCTCCTCGGCGGCGGTCATCGAGAAGCTGAAGGAGAAGCTCAGCACCAGAATGCCCACCACGAGCAGCATCGAGAAAATGATGTTCAGCAGGGTTTTCAGCCGTCCCAGCCGGCTGACCACCAGGCTGACCACCGCCCCCACCACCAGCGCCAGCGTGGTGGGCACCAGGGCGATGAACAGCCCCAGCACAATGGCAAGGAACACCACAAGGTAACCCCCGGCCCCGCCGAAGGCGGCGTAGACCACCGCCGACGGCACCAGCAGCAGCTCGCAGAGCAGCAGGGCCTCCAGATAAAGGGCCAGCACCCGGGCCAGCATCACCGAGAAGGCCGACACCGGCCAGCTGAGCACCTGGTCGATGTCCTTGGTGGAGAAAACCAGCGACTGGCTGGCGAAGACGATGAAGATAAACGGGAAACCGACCGCCATGATGATCATAATCATCAAAAGCAGGTCCATGGCGCCCAGCATCGAGAACACAAAGCCCATCGAGAGGGAGTAGGAAATGCTCAGCATCAGCATTACCGCGCTGATCAGCAGGAAGGCGGCCACCCCGGTGGCGGCGCGGCCCTTTCTCTTGTTGCCGCCCAGCTGCATGGTGGTGAGCAGCAGGCTTTGGAAGTTGACCTTGAGCATTGCGAGGAATGGGGTCATGGCTGCGCCGCCTCCTTTTCGCCCTCGGCCTCCAGCTCGAGGAACACATGCTCGAGGGAGCTTTTGCCCACAATGTCGGCGGTGCGGCCCGCCTCGACCAGCTTGCCGTCCTTGATGATGGCGATCTTGTCACAGAGCTTTTCGGCCACGTCCAGCACATGGGTGGAGAACAGCACCGCCCCGCCGGCCCGGCACAGCTCCCGCAAAAACTCTTTCATCTGGAAGCTGGCCTTCGGGTCCAGCCCCACGAAGGGCTCGTCCAGAATCAGCAGGCGCGGCTGCCGGATGAAGGCCGAGATCAGCGCCAGCTTCTGCTTCATGCCGTGGGAATAGCTGCCGATGGCGCTGCCCAGCACGCCGGTCAGCTCGAAAGCGTCGGCGTACTTGGCAA
>JAJDIZ010000078.1 GCA_030266915.1 Ruminococcaceae bacterium OttesenSCG-928-D13
GTGGAAGAGCTGCTGGACTTTTCCCGGATGCAGAACGGCCTGACGCTGAAGCCCGAGCTGCTGGACCTGGCGGCCGAGGTGGAGGAGGCCGTGCTGCTGAGCGGCCAGCGGGCCGCCGAGCTGGGGGTGGCGCTGGTGTACAGCGCGCCCGAGCTGCCGGTGCCGGTGATGGCCGACAAAAACAGGGTGCGCCAGGTGATGGTGAACGTGCTGGACAATGCCATCAAATACTCCTTCACCGGCGGGCAGATCGACGTGGACATCCACGAGGCGCCGGGCGAGGTTCAGGTGGCCGTGGTGGACGACGGCCAGGGTATCTCGCCAGAGGATTTGGAGAATGTGCGGGTCAAATTCTACAAGGGCAGGGGCGCGGTGCGCGGCAGCGGCATTGGCCTTGCGGTGGTGGATGAGATCATAGCCGCCCATGGCGGCAAGATGGAGATAGAGAGCGAGCTGAACCGGGGCACCACGGTGACCCTGTGCTGGCCGCTGTATCAAAAAACGATTGAGAACGGCCAGACTAAGGATTCTGAGGAGAATGGGAATGACAAAGCCGGCAAGGCGAACGAACGTTAAAACCAGTGTGGGCGGGCAGGCCGTGATGGAGGGCATCATGATGCGCGGGCCGCAGAAGTGGTGTTTGGCCGTGCGCGCGCCGGACGGCGAGGTGGTCACCGAGGTGCACGACGTGGTGAAGCGCCCCTGGTCCAAGTGGCCGTTAATCCGCGGGGTTTTCAGCTTTATCGATTCGATGGTGATGGGCTACAAAACCCTGATGCGCAGCGCCGAGATCTCGATGGGGGACGCCTTCGAGGAGGAGGAACCCTCGAAAATCGACAAATGGATCGAGGAAAAGTTCGGCGACGCCGGCATGAAGGTGCTGATGGCTGTCTCGGCGGTGCTGGGCGTTGTGCTGGCACTGGGGCTGTTCATGTTTTTGCCCACCGCGACGGTGAGCGGCCTGAGCTACCTGATTCCGATGGCCGACTGGCTGAAGCCGGTGCTCGAGGGGCTGATAAAGATCGCGATCTTCATCATTTACCTTGGGCTGGTGAGCAAGATGAAGGAGATACGCCGGGTGTTCAGCTACCACGGCGCCGAGCACAAGACCATCTTCTGCTACGAGGCGGGCGACCCGCTGACCGTGGAAAACATCCGGGGCCACAGCCGTTTCCACCCGCGCTGCGGCACCAGCTTCATCTTCATTGTGCTGATCATCTCCATTCTGCTGAACAGCGCGCTGCCCTGGCCGGTCATGGCCAGTGGGGTTTTCCTACGGGTGGCGATGAAGCTGGTGATGCTGCCGGTGGTGATGGGGGTCAGCTACGAGCTGCTGCGGCTGGCCGGCCGCCACGACAACCCGGTGACCCGGGTGCTGAGCGCCCCGGGCATGTGGCTGCAGCGGCTGACCACCAAGGAACCGGACGACGCGATGATCGAGATGGCCATCCAGGCCGTCACCCCGGTGCTGCCGGAAAACCCGGACGAGGCGAAATGGTAGTTATATGAATGTTCCGGAGGCCTACAGACAGTTAAAAAACCAACTCACCGAGGCCGGCATCGAGGATGCCGGCCTCGAAGCCGACCTGCTGCTGCGCCATGTCTGCCGCAAAGGCCGCTTCGACCTTGACACGGTGACCGGCAGCCAGTGGGCGGAGCTGGAGGCTCTGGCCGCCCGGCGGACGGCGCGCACTCCGCTGCAATACCTGCTGGGCAGCTGGGCCTTTCTCGACCTGGAGATACTGGTTGGCCCGGGGGTGTTGGTGCCCCGCCCGGAGACCGAGGAGGTGTGCCTCGCCGCCGCTTCCTTTATAGAGGGGCGGGTGGATGCCGTGGCGCTGGACCTGTGCGCTGGCAGCGGGGCCATCGCCCTGGGACTGCAAAGCCGGGCGCCCGGCGCCCAAATCACGGCCGTGGAGCTGGACACCGCCGCCTTTGGGTGGCTCACACGCAACCTCGCAGCCTTCGCGGAGGCCCGCTCACAGGCCCCGAACGTACCCAAAGCGGTGCAGGCCGACGCCCTCACCTATTTTACCGAGCTGGCCGACGGCAGCCTGGACCTGATCGTCTCGAACCCGCCCTATGTCACCGAAAACGAGTATGCGGCGCTGGCCCCCGAGGTGCACGCCGAGCCGAAGCGCGCGCTGGTGCCGCAGGACGCGCCCGGGCCGGACGACGGCCTGCTGTTCTACCGCGTCATCGCCCAAAACTACCACGCCAAACTGAAACCCGGCGGGCGGCTGGTGTTCGAGATCGGCGCAGGGCAGGGCGGCGCGGTGCGGGGCATCCTTGAGGCGGCGGGCTACACCGGGGTGGAGATTCGCCCCGACATGGCCGGCCACGACCGGATTGCGATGGCGGCGCGGCCGCCCGCATGCAGCCAAGGCAGGGGCGGCGTATAAAGCCTATGTGCCGCCGTGCGGTGTCCGATATTTGCCTCAGTCACGTACTCCGTACGCCTGCTAAGGCATGTTCCCTCACCAAACATCGGCCCCCGCACGCCTTTCGGGAAGCAGAGACGCTTGGTCGGCGCTACATAGCCTTGCTTGCATCAGCCCTGCCGTCAATAAAATTATTGACACGCCGGGCCAAAACGAGTACAATATTCATGCTGCCCAAATATGGGCTGCTGTTTTTGTGCGGTATTTTATGCGCCTCCGCGAGGGGGTGAGCATCCACACAAAAGCACCATCATTTTTGAAAGGAGGAAAATCATGCCGACATTCAACCAGCTGGTTCGCAAGGGCCGTGAGGTGAGCGAGCGCAAGAGCACCGCGCCGGCGCTGGGCAAAGGGTATAACAGCCAGAAGAAGGCCTATACCGACCAGAACAGCCCCCAGAAGCGTGGCGTTTGCACCGCCGTCCGCACCATGACCCCCAAGAAGCCGAACTCTGCCCTGCGTAAGGTTGCCCGTGTGCGCCTGTCCAACAACATCGAGGTTTCGAGCTACATCCCCGGCGTAGGCCACAACCTGCAGGAGCACAGCGTGGTGCTGATTCGCGGCGGCCGTGTGAAGGACCTTCCCGGTGTGCGTTACCACATCATCCGTGGCACGCTGGACACCCAGGGTGTTACCGGACGCATGCAGGCCCGCAGCAAGTATGGCACCAAGCGCCCCAAGAAGTAAAAACCCCTAAGATCGCTGCCCGACAAAGGGATTACATATAGCATTCCCTTTTAAGGCAAACGCAGCATACGCTGCAAGGCGGGATGACGCAGAAAGCGGCATCCCGAGTACCTGTGATTTCATTACTTTATGATGAAGGAGGGAAGACGATGCCTAGAAGAGGGAATGTACCCAAGCGGGTTCCGCTGGCGGATCCCGTGTACAACTCTGTTATGGTCACACGTCTCATCAACAGTGTCATGTACGATGGCAAACGGGGCGTCGCACAGAAAATTGTGTACGACGCGTTTAACATCGTGAAAGACAAAACCGGGAACGACCCGCTCGAGATGTATGAAAAAGCGCTCGAGAATATCATGCCGTCCCTGGAAGTTAAGGCCCGCCGCGTGGGCGGCAGCACCTACCAGGTGCCGCTGGAAGTGCGCCCCGACCGCCGGGTTACCCTGGGCCTGCGCTGGCTCACCAGCTACTCCCGCGCCCGCGGTGAGCGCACCATGCGCGAGCGGCTGGCCGCCGAGATTATGGACGCCGCCAACAACACCGGCTCCGCTGTGAAAAAGCGCGAAGACACCCACAAGATGGCCGACGCCAACAAGGCCTTCGCCCACTACCGCTACTGATTTTAGTCATTAGTCTCTAGTTGTTAGTCGCTAGTTGATGAGATATGGCTACCGATTAACGGCTAACAAAACTAATAACTAAAAAGGAGACCTACCAATGCCAAGAGACGTTTCTCTGCAGATGACGAGAAACATCGGGATCATGGCGCACATCGACGCCGGCAAAACCACCACCACCGAGCGCATCCTGTATTACACAGGCATTAACCACAAGCTCGGCGAGACCCACGATGGTGCGGCAACCATGGACTGGATGGCACAGGAGCAGGAGCGCGGCATCACCATTACGTCTGCCGCCACCACCTGCTACTGGTTCCACTCCGATTTCAAGGATGACCCGGCAAGCGCGCAAAAAAATCGTCATCGCATCAATATCATCGACACCCCCGGCCACGTGGACTTCACCGTTGAGGTGGAACGCAGCCTGCGCGTGCTGGACGGCAGCGTTACCGTGCTTGCGGCCAAGGGCGGCGTGGAGCCGCAGAGCGAGACCGTGTGGCGCCAGGCCAACAAGTACAACGTGCCCCGCATGGTGTACATCAACAAGATGGACATCATGGGCGCCGACTTCTACCTGGTCATCCAGATGATGATCGACCGCCTGAAATGCACCCCGGTGCCCATCCAGCTGCCCATCGGCGCCGAGGATAGCTTCAAAGGCATCATCGACCTGGTGGACATGAAGGCCTACATCTACAACGACGACCTGGGCAAGGATATCTCCATCACCGATATCCCCGACGACATGAAGGAAAAGGCCCAGAAGTACCACGACGACATGATCGAGGCGGTGGCCACCTACGACGAGGCCCTGATGGAGAAGTACCTTGAGGGCGGGGAAATTTCCCGCGCCGAGCTCAAGGCGGCCATCCGCAAGGAGACCCTCGAGAACACCATCGTTCCGGTGGTTTGCGGCACCAGCTACAAGAACAAGGGCGTGCAGCTGCTGCTCGACGCCATTGTCGACTACATGCCCGCCCCCACCGACATCCCCGACATGAACGGCATCAACCCGAAGACCGACGCTGAGGAGACCCGTGCCTCTTCGGACGACGCTCCTTTCAGCGCCCTGGCCTTCAAGATTGCCACCGATCCCTTCGTGGGCAAGCTGTGCTACTTCCGGGTGTACTCCGGCATTGCCAAGAGTGGCAGCGGCGTGTACAACAGCGTCAAAGGCAACAACGAGCGCCTGGGCCGCATTTTGCAGATGCACGCCAACCATCGGCAGGATCTGACCGAGTGCTACGCCGGCGACATTGCCGCCGCGGTGGGGCTGAAAAACACCACCACCGGCGACACCCTGTGCGACGAGCGGCACCCCATCGTGCTGGAGAGCATGGACTTCCCCGAACCGGTTATCCGGGTGGCCATCGAGCCCAAGACCAAGGCCGGCCAGGAGAAGATGGGCGTTGCCTTGGCCAAGCTGGCTGAGGAGGACCCCACCTTCCGCACCTACACCGACGAGGAGACCGGCCAGACCATCATCGCCGGCATGGGCGAGTTGCATCTGGAGATCATCGTGGACCGCCTGCTGCGTGAGTTCAAGGTGGAGGCCAACGTGGGTGCCCCTCAGGTGGCCTACCGCGAGACCATCCGCCGCGAGGCCCAGCAGGACACCAAGTACGCCCGCCAGTCCGGCGGCAAAGGCCAGTACGGCCACGTCAAGATCCGGCTGTATCCCGGCGAGGTCGGCTCCGGCTACCTCTTCGAGAACAAAATCGTGGGCGGCGCCATCCCGAAGGAGTACATCCCGGCGGTGGACCAGGGCATCAAAGGTGCCATGCAGGCCGGCGTGCTCGCCGGCTACCCGGTGGTGGACGTCCGGGTGGAGCTGTACGACGGCTCCTTCCACGAGGTGGACTCCTCCGAAATGGCCTTCAAGATCGCCGGTTCGATGGCCTTCAAGGACGCCATGCGCAAGGCCGACCCGGTCATCCTCGAGCCCATCATGAAGAATGTGGTGACGGTGCCCGAGGAGTACATGGGCGATGTCATCGGCGATTTGAACAAGCGCCGCGGGCAGATCCAGGGCACCGAGAGCCAGAACGGCGTGGCCGAGGTGTTCGCGCAGGTGCCGCTTTCCGGCATGTTTGGCTATGCCACCGACCTGCGCAGCAAAACCCAGGGCCGCGGCCAGTACTCGATGGAACCCAGCCACTACGCCGAGGTACCCAAGAGTATCGCCGAGGGCATCATGCACGGCAAGGGCTCGTCGGATTAACTTCACTGCAAAACATTCAAAATGCTTGATTTTTCACAACCTTTTTAGTAGAATGACAATACATGCAAAGATCATGAATTTTAAGGAGGCTTAAACTCTCATGGGCAAAGCTAAATTTGAGCGTACCAAACCCCATATCAACATTGGCACCATCGGCCACGTTGACCATGGTAAAACCACCCTGACCGCTGCCATCACCAAAACCCTCAGCTTCAAGGGCGAGGCCACCTTCGTGGACTATGCCAACATCGATAAGGCGCCGGAAGAGCGCGAGCGCGGCATCACCATCAACACCTCCCACGTGGAGTATGAGACCGACAACCGCCACTACGCCCATGTGGACTGCCCTGGCCACGCCGACTACGTGAAGAACATGATCACCGGCGCCGCCCAGATGGACGGTGCGATCCTGGTGGTTTCCGCGGCCGACGGCCCGATGCCCCAGACCCGTGAGCACATCGTGCTGGCCCGCCAGGTGGGCGTGCCCTACATCGTGGTTTACATGAACAAGGTGGACCAGGTGGACGACGAGGAGCTGCTGGAGCTGGTTGAGATGGAAGTGCGCGACCTGCTCTCGATGTACGATTTCCCCGGCGACGACACCCCGATCATCAAGGGCAGCGCCCTGCAGGCCCTGGAGAGCGCCTCCACGGACATCAACGACCCCGAGTATCAGAGCATCGTGGCCCTGATGAACGCGGTGGACGAGTACATCCCCACCCCCGAGCGTAAGGAAGACCTGCCTTTCCTGATGCCGGTTGAGGACACCATGACCATCACCGGCCGTGGCACCGTGGCCACCGGCCGTGTGGAGCGCGGCACCATCAAGGTTGGCGAGGAAGTCGAGTTGGTTGGCCTGACCCCGCTGGACGAGTCGGTTCGCAAGACCACCGTCACCGGCCTTGAGATGTTCCGCAAGACCCTGGAAGACGCCCGCGCCGGCGACAACGTTGGCGCCCTGCTGCGCGGCGTGGCCCGCGACGAGATCGAGCGCGGCCAGGTGCTGGCCAAACCCGGCTCCATCAAACCCCATGTGAAGTTTCAGGGCCAGGTTTACGTGCTGAAAAAGGACGAGGGCGGCCGTCACACCGCTTTCTTCAACAACTACCGTCCCCAGTTCTACTTCCGCACCACCGACGTGACCGGCGTTATCACCCTGCCGGAGGGCGTTGAGATGGTTATGCCCGGCGACAACATCGAGATGAACGTTGAGCTGATCACCCCGATCGCCATCGAGGAAGGCCTCCGTTTCGCCATCCGCGAGGGCGGCCGCACTGTGGGCTCCGGCGTTGTCATCAAGGTTGAGACCTGATTTTTGAACCAGCGGAAAGCCCCTTTCAAGCAGAAAGGGGCTTTCCTTATGTTTTTGAGGTGGGTGAGAAAAAATGAGGGCAGTCAAAGCCATCGCCATAATTTGCGCACTGCTGTCGCTGGCCTGCCTGGTGGGCGGTATCATCGTGGCTCTGCAGCTTTTTGCAACAGCCCATGAGGCGATGCTGGAGCTTCAGCGGCTGCCCCAAGCCCTCAGCGGGGTGTCGCCGCTGGAGCTGGGCGACCATATCCAGAGTGCGCTCTCCGGCTCGGCTGCCATCCTAACCAGTGCAGTGGCAGAGAGCCAGCCGTTGCTGCTTCTGCTGTTTGGCGGGGCGGTGGTGCTGCTGCTGATTACCATCGTACTGGTGGTGGCTCTGCGACCCGAACGCCGGACAAAAGGTCAGGGTTATTACGACTATAACGCAGGATATTGAGTAACCGGACTTGGTTACATTACGAATATACGCTCCAAGATATAAGGGGGAGAAACATGGCCCATCAGACCATTATCATCGTCGATTTCGGCGGCCAGTACAACCAGCTCATCGCCCGCCGTGTGCGGGAAAACAACGTCTACTGCGAGGTGGTGCCCTATCAGAAGGCGATGGACACCATCCGCGAAAAGAAACCGGCCGGGGTCATCTTCACCGGCGGGCCGAACAGCGTCTATGCTGACGGCGCGCCTGACATTGACAAGGCCGTTTATGACATGGGCATCCCGGTGCTGGGCATCTGCTACGGCGCCCAGCTGATGGCCCAGGCCCTGGGCGGCAAGGTGGAGCGCCAGACCCGCCAGGAGTTCGGCAATATCGAGATCACCGCCCTGGGCGGCCTGATCAAAAAAGTGGTGGACAAGGGCGTCTCCTGGATGAGCCACAACGACCAGATCACCGAGGCGCCCAAGGGCTTCACCACCACGGCCGAGAGCGACTGGTGCCCCTATGCGGCTATCGAGGATACCAGCCGCAACCTCTACGCGGTGCAGTTCCACCCCGAGGTGGAGCACACCCCCTTCGGCAAAGAATTTCTGCGGGCCTTCCTGTACGAGGTTTGCGGCTGTACCGGCGACTGGACCACCGCTAACTTCGTGGAGGACGCCATCGCCACCATCAAGGCCGAGGTGGGGGATGGCCGGGTGCTGTGCGCCCTCTCGGGCGGGGTGGATTCCACGGTCTGTGCGGTGCTGGTGCATCGGGCCATCGGCGACCGGCTGCACTGTGTCTTTGTGGACCACGGCCTGATGCGCAAGGACGAGGGCGACCAGGTGATGGAGACCCTTGGCAAGGCCTTCAAGCTGAACCTGACCCGGGTGAACGCAGCAGAGCGCTTCCTCGGCAAGCTGGCGGGCGTCACCGACCCGGAGCAGAAGCGCAAGATCATCGGCCACGAGTTCATCGACGTATTTGTGGATGAGACCAAAAAGCTGGGCCAGATGGACTACCTGCTACAGGGTACCATCTACCCGGATATCATCGAGAGCGGCCTCGGGGACGCGGCGCTGATCAAGAGCCACCACAACGTGGGCGGCCTGCCCGAGAAGCTGGGCTTCAAGCTGCTGGAGCCGCTGCGCCTGCTGTTCAAGGACGAGGTGCGCCGGGTGGGCACCGAGCTGGGCATCCCGGATCACCTGGTGAACCGGCAGCCATTTCCCGGGCCGGGCCTTGCGGTGCGATGCCTTGGGGAGGTGACCGAGGACAAGCTGTTCATCCTGCGGGAGAGTGACGCCATCCTGCGGGAGGAGATTGCCGCCGCCGGGCTGGATCGGGAGATCTGGCAGTACTTCACGGTGCTACCCAACCTGCGCAGCGTGGGAGTGATGGGGGACGAGCGCACCTATGCCCACGCGGTGGGCATCCGGGCGGTCACCAGCACCGATGCGATGACCAGCGACTGGGCGCGCATCCCCTACGACGTGTTGGCCCGCATCTCCACCCGCATTGTGGGCGAGGTGCCCGGGGTGAACCGCATCCTGATGGATTGCACCACGAAGCCGCCCAGCACGATAGAGTGGGAATGATGTGTCAAAAGGTGTAAACCCTTGATATAAGCGGGTTTGCGGCACCGAGTATAGCCCGGTGGCAACGTTTTGGCAACACTTACTGCTTTATCCATAGAAAAAGAGCTATCTGATTTTTAGTAATCAGGTAGCTCTTTTTTTGTTTCCTGCTGGTGGCCTTGCCCTTATTTGTCTTTGCCCAGAGCATCCATAAGGAAATCGCTCAAGCCCTGGGAGGGAACCTTTGCCCACCGTTGTGTGGTATCGAGTTCAGGATAACGGTAGCGCCAAGCATCGTATTCCTCTTTTGTGATTTCACCAGTTTCCAGTTTCGCGGCCTGCTGCCGCCAAGCGATAAACATCTGATTCATTTCATCAAAAGTTCGGCCTGTGGACTTGTCCAAGCGCAGGCACACCTCGCCATCAATCTCACTGATTCGCAGGCCACGCAAATCTTCAAGAGTAAATAGGGTGTGCATCAGGCCGATGTTGCTGTCAATGTCAGGAATATCCAACGCTTTGGGAGAGACATCCAGCGCATTACCCAATGCGGCTGTCAAATCAGCTTTCGGTGTCCGGGTGCCGGATTCATATTGTGCCATACGAACATCG
>JAJDIZ010000079.1 GCA_030266915.1 Ruminococcaceae bacterium OttesenSCG-928-D13
CACTGCTTAGCCCAGCTCAAAAACACTGGCTAGCTGTCGCGTTGAAATCGTCTTATCCTAACGGACATGAGTGGCTGACCTCGTTATAATATCTTTTCTTTTCTCTTGACTTTTTATAGCTGGTCTTTCTTTGTGTGATATCTATGTCATGCGGGTGAACCCGCTTGGCAATTCTTTTCCCCTCCGGGTGGGGGCTTCGCCCCTTACCCCCGGAGGGGGCACCGTTCCAGCCGTTCACAGCTTCCCTTACACTTTTCGTTTTGGGCCAGTTTCTTGGTTTTCGCTCAATTCCGGATTTATTCGTTTTCTCTGTTTTAGGCGGGAGGCTGTGTAAACAAAAATTGCCGCTAGAGGGTTGTGTCCTCTTAGCGACAATTGTATTAATTTGCATCTCGCGGCGGGGAAACCCGCCGCTTTTGATTTATAAATCGTCTTGGTGTATAATGGTTGAAGTTTTTTCATTCTGAAAGCAAGCCGGGGCCGAAATCGTTTCCCTGTTGAGCAAGCTTTCCAGTTTCCCTAATCCAGCCGCGACAAGGAGGCATCCGGATGCGGAGTTTCGAGTCCCCCTCGCCCCGGGGCGAAAAACCAGAAAAAAACCAGCCGGCCCAGGACGAGGTGTCCGGCGGCCAGGCACCCGCCAGCCCGCCACCGGCCGGGCGAGGGGCCACCGGCCAGGCCGGCGGCCACCTTTATAAGAGCAAACCCACCCCGGGCGGCACAACAGGCAGCGGCCCTGCCCAGCCGGGCGGACGGGTTTATTACAGCAAGAAAAAAGCCGGCGACGGCGCGGTGGCAAAGCAGGCCCGCTTCACCTCGAAGCAGATGCGCCTCAACATCATGCTGGGGGCGCTGGTGCTGGTGCTGATCATCAGCCTGGTGCTGGCCGCGCTGCTGCCCGGCTGCCAGCAAGTTCCGCCTGCCTCCAGCAGCCTGGCAAGCAGCTGCTCCGTTCCCGTCTCCAGCGCGCCCGAAAGCTACAACAAGGACGAGCTGGTCATCCCCGAGAGCGAGTACGCCGGCACCATGCTGGAGGAAACCGAGGACGCCGGCGACGAATACGTGGAGGAAACCCTGTTCATCGGCGACTCCAACACCGAGCGGATGATCCAGTACGGCAGCGTCACCGGGGTGTCGATGAAAAACGGCATCGGCATCGAGAGCATGGGCATCGGCAGTGTCACCGGCCTTCGGTGCGTGCGCTTCTCGGGCTACAGCGACATGACCATCCCCCAGGCCGTCAAGGTGATGCAGCCGAAACGCATTCTCATCATGTTCGGCACCAACAACGTGGGCCTTACCACTGAGACCTTCATCGATCAGTATGTGTGGGCGCTGGAAGCCATCGGGGAGTCCTGGCCCTACGCCGACATCATCATCGGCTCGGTGCTGCCCATCGCCCAGCACTGCACCTACGGCAGCCTCAGCCAGAAGGCCATCGACGAGTTCAATCTGGCCCTGGTTGAGATGGCGAAGGACAAGGGCTACAAGTTCCTGAACTGGAGCGAGGCGCTGAAGGACACCAGCACCGGCTACGCCAAAAGCAGCAGCATGATCGGCGACGGGGTGCACATCACCTCCGACGGGCTGGAGCTGCTGTTCGATTACTTCCGCACCCACAGCTACATCACCGAGGACACCCGCCCGAAACCCCTCCAGACCATCCCCACCCGGCTGCCCACCCCCGAGGGGTTGCGTCCGAAGCCGGAGTCCTCCTCCTCGGATTCAGACAGTTCTTCCAAATCCTCGTCCTCCTCTAAATCCGCCTCGTCCTCCAAGTCGGAAAGCGACAGTGCTTCCACCAGCCTGCCCGCAAGCACAGCGCCGGATCCCTCCAGCCAGGCGCCGGTCAGCATCACGGTGGCGGTGGCAGCCGGGGATGGCGGCAGCGTGTCGGGCACCGTGCTCAGCGCCACCGGCACCCCGGGCGGCTCGGTCACCCTCACGGTCACCGCCATCCCGAACGAGGGCTACGAGTTTACCGGCTGGAGCGCCGGTTCTCCCAATGGCGACAAACTGACTGTCAACATCCCGGCCGACTGCACCGCCAACTTCACCGTCTACGCCATCTTCAAGCAAATTGAGGCACCCCCGCCCCTCTCCGAAGCCACGGGCGATCCGGCCGGCGAATCAACTGCCGACCCAGCCGCCGAGAGCACCGGCTGATGGGAAATGTGCTGAACCTGCAGGGCTTGCTGCTGGCCATTCCGCTGGTGGCCCTGGTGCTGCTGGGGGGCTGGTGGTTCGGCCGGCGGGGCAAAAAGCGCCCCCCAAAGCCCGGCCAGTACCTGCGCTACCAGGCGCCGGGCAAAACCGCCGCCGCCTGCCGGGGCCTGCTGGGCAAACCGGAGGCGGCCGACCTGTTCGGCTACGCCCTCGAGGGGGCGGCCTCGGGCGGCTGGTATATCCACTTCACCCGGCACAACCCCACCGAGCAGCTGCTGGACACACTGTTCCTGCTGCAGTTCGAGGACGAAGACCCGGCGGTTTTCAGCCTGCGCTTCAAGCGGGAGGCCTTTGGCATGAAGGAGCCGGTGATCGGCGAGGATTTGCTGGACAGCTTTTTTGCCGAAAAGCTCGGGGCGGAGCGCCTGCCCCACACCCCAGAGGCCGAGCCGCCCAAGGCCGGGAAACCCAAAATTTGACTTTCCCTTACACTTTGGCTATACTATTCTCAACTTCACACAAGACAGTTTACGGAAAGGATTCTGCTACGCTGATGGACGACGACGACAGTCGACCTTGCACGCTATCGCCGCGCATTGAATAGGTTCACACAAGGCACCGCCCCCGGCAAGTCCGGGCGGCTGTGCCTTGTTTTGTTATTATTCCGTACACAACCATCAAAACCCAACTGGAGGAATGATTCTTGAACGCCGAGCCTCTGAGCCCTGGCCAAATAGTGGGAATGCTGCTTTTGCAGGTGGTTCTCATCCTGATCAACGCGTTTTTTGCCTCGTCGGAGCTGGCCGTGATGCAGCTGAACCCCAACAAGCTGCGCCGCCAGGCCGAGGAGGGCGACAAGGCCGCCCCCCGCATCCTCAGAATGGTGGAGAGCCCCTCGGGCTTCCTTTCCACCATCCAAATCGGCATCACCCTGGCCGGCTTTTTGGCCTCGGCCTTCGCCGCCGACAACTTCGCCGCGCCGGTAACCAACTGGCTCTACTACGACCTGGGCCTCCAGGGCCTCAGCGTCACCTCCCTCAACACCATTGTCATCCTGCTCATCACCATCGTGCTGAGCTATTTCACGCTGGTGTTTGGCGAGCTGGTGCCAAAGCAGATCGCCATCCACAAGCCCTACCAGGTGGCCAAGCTCACCACCGGGATCATCCGCGGGCTGGCCATCATCATGAAGCCGGTCATCTGGCTGCTCTCTGCCTCCACCCGCCTGGTGCTGCGCCTGTTTGGCATCGATGGCGAACGCGGCGAGGAGGCCGTCACCGAGGATGAGATCCGCATGATGGTGGACGCCGGCCACGAGAAGGGCACCATCGAGGCCGAGGAGAAGGAACTGATCGAGAACATCTTCGAGCTGGACAAGACCACCGCCCGGGACGTGATGACCCACCGGGTGGACGTGGTGGCCATCGAGGCCGACGCCGAATGCGACGAGATCATCCAGATCATCACCGAGAGCGGGCTGTCCCGCTACCCGGTGTACGATGACAGCCTGGACGATATTCTGGGCATTCTCTCTTCCCGGGCCTACCTGCTGAACCTGCGGGCCGAGCAGCCCAAAACCGTGCGGGAGCTGCTGCGCCCGGCCCGCTTTGTGCCCGAGACCGTCCGGGCCGACATCCTCCTGCGGGAGATGCAGCAGTGCAAGGACCATCTCTCCCTTGTGCTGGACGAATACGGCGGCTTTTCGGGCATCGTCACGATGGAGGACCTGATCGAGGAGATTGTGGGGCAGATCTACGACGAGTTCGACGCCGACGAGGAGCACGAGATCACCCAGCTGGAGGACAACCTCTGGCGCATCGCCGGCGACTGCGACATCGAAGACATCGAGGAGGAGCTGAGCGTCAAGCTGCCCGAGGACCGGGACTACGACACCCTCGGCGGCCTGGTGTTCAGCCAGCTGTCCACCATCCCGGCCGACGGCGAGGTGGTGGAGGTGGAGGCCGAGGGCCTGGGCATCAAAACCGAGCCGGTGATAGACCACCATGTGGAGTGGGCGCAGGTGTGGGTGCTGCCCCACCCGGGCGAGGAGGAGGACGAGGCCGAAAAATCCGCCGGCAGCGATTCCGAAACCGAGGAAAAAACCGAAAAAAGACCCCGTAATGGCAAAAAGTAATAATATCAGTATTTTTTTACTGATTTGAACGTACCATCGTGCAGTCTCCTCTATAGTATAGAGAGACTGCACTTTTTTTACAAAATATTGACGGATTATTCGTGCAACAGCCGAATGACCGCCCCACACGGGCAAATCGGGTTGTATTTGCCCATGTGGGCGTGTATAATTGTACTAAGCGACCTTGACATCTATTTAACAAGGGCTACTCTCCGCGCCACTCCCCCTCGCCCCCGCTTTTCCCTTGCTAAATCGATGTCTATGCAAAACGACGGGAGGACAGACTAGTTATGAAGCGTATTTCCACCCTGCCTTTCAAAGGCACAAAGGAACAGGAGGCCGAGCTGACCCAGTGGCTGGCCGAAAACCGGAACATGCCGGGCGTTGTGATGACCGCACTGCAAAAGGCCCAGGAGATCTACGGTTACCTGCCGCTGGAGGTTCAGCGGATGGTCTCGAACGCGCTGGACAAGCCGCTGGCCGAGATCTATGGCATCGCCACCTTCTACTCACAGTTCGCGCTCTCGCCGAAAGGCAGCTACAAGGTCAACGTGTGCCTTGGCACTGCCTGCTACGTCAAGGGCAGCGGCGACATCTTCGAGGCGCTGAAAAGCGAGCTGGGCCTGGAGGATGGCGGCGTCACCGAGGACGGCAAGTTCAGCCTGGAGGCGGTGCGCTGCATCGGCGCCTGCGGGCTTGCCCCGGTGCTGATGATCAACGACGATGTGTACGGCCGCCTCTCGGGCGACCGGGCCGAGCTGAAGGAGATTCTGGCGAAGTATTAACAACCGGAGGCCCTTTATGCAAGAGCTTTCGATGAACATCCTCGACATCGCCGAAAACTCGGTGCGTGCCGGGGCGTCCCTGGTGGAGATCACCCTCACCCAGGACACCGCCGAAAACCGGCAGACCCTCACCGTGCGGGACAACGGCAAGGGGATGGACGCCGAGATGGTGGCGCAGGTCACCGACCCGTTCACCACCACCCGCACCACCCGCAAGGTGGGCCTTGGGCTGCCCTTCCTCAAGATGGCGGCCGAGCAAACCGGCGGCGGCCTTGTTATCGACAGCACCCCGGGCCTTGGCACCACGGTGACCGCCAGCTTCACCCTGGGGCACATCGATTTGATGCCCCTTGGGGACATCGGCGGCACCATCGCCGCTTTGGTGCAATCCAGCTGCGGCGACCCTGCCTACCGCTCGGCCGAGCTGGCCGAGGCCAAAGATGAGATCGACTTCGTCTTTACCTTTACAAGGGACGGGAAAACCTTCGCCTTCTCCACCAAAGACGCCCGGCAGATTCTCGAGGGCGTTCCCCTTTCGGAGCCCGCGGTGGCCGTGTTCATCAAAGACCACATCACCGAGGGTGTACAGGAGCTAACAGCTGGGAATCAGTGGCTACCAGACTAAAGACAACGGGAGAGAGACTATGAAGAGTTTGGAAGAATTGGCTGCCATCCGCGACAAGATGAAGCAGACCGTGAACACCCGTGAGGCCGCCCACGACAGCACCCGCGTGGTGGTGGGCATGGCCACCTGCGGCATCGCCGCCGGCGCCCGCCCGGTGCTGAACGCCTTCACCGAGGAGGTTGCCAAGCGCGACCTTTCGGACGTGATGGTCACCCAGACCGGCTGCATCGGCATCTGCCAGTACGAGCCGGTGGTCGAGGTGTTCCGCCCCGGGGAAGACAAGGTCACCTACGTGAAGATGACCGCCGACATGGTGGCAAAGGTGGTTTCCGACCATCTCATCGGCGGCAAACCGGTAACCGAGTACACCATCGGCGCGGCGACACGATAGGAAATATGCGGCAGGTAACTACATAAGAGACGGGAGAGAGATTATGTACAGAAGCCATGTCATGGTCTGCGCCGGCACGGGCTGCACCTCTTCGGGCAGTGCACCGGTGGCGGAGGCCTTCGAGAGAGAGATCGCAAGTAACGACCTGGCCGAAGAGGTTCGGGTTATCCGCACCGGCTGCTTCGGCCTGTGCGCTTTGGGTCCCATCGTCGTCATCTACCCCGAGGCCAGCTTCTACAGCATGGTCAAGGCCGAGGACGTGCCCGAAATCGTCAGCGAGCACCTGCTCAAGGGCCGGCCGGTCACCCGGCTGCTCTACGACGAAACCGTGGACGCCGCGGGCACCATCACCAGCCTGGAGGACACCCCCTTCTACAAAAGCCAGATGCGCATTGCCCTGCGCAACTGCGGCGTCATCAACCCGGAGAACATCGATGAGTACATCGGGTTCGACGGCTACCAGGCCCTGGGCAAGGCCCTCACCGAGATGACCCCCGACGAGGTGATCGAGACCATTCTCGACGCCGGGCTGCGGGGCCGCGGCGGCGCGGGCTTCCCCACCGGCCTCAAGTGGAAATTCGCCTCCGGCAAGCGGGGCGAGGTGCAGAAATACGTCTGCTGCAACGCCGACGAGGGCGACCCGGGCGCCTTTATGGACCGCTCCATCCTGGAGGGCGACCCCCATGTGCTGATCGAGGCGATGGCCATTGCCGGCTACGCCATCGGCGCGTCCGAGGGCTACGTCTACGTGCGGGCCGAGTATCCCATCGCGGTGAAGCGCCTGCAAATCGCCATCGAGCAGGCCAAGGAATACGGCCTTCTGGGCGACAATATCTTCGACTCGGGCTTCAGCTTCGATCTGCAAATCAAGCTGGGCGCCGGCGCCTTCGTGTGCGGCGAGGAAACCGCCCTGATGACCTCGGTGGAGGGCAAGCGCGGCGAGCCGCGGCCCCGCCCGCCCTTCCCGGCCGTGAAGGGCCTGTTCCAGCAGCCCACCGTGCTGAACAACGTGGAAACCTACGCCAACGTGCCCCGCATCATCCTGCTGGGGGCCGATTGGTTCAAATCCATCGGCACTGAAAAGAGCAAGGGTACCAAGGTGTTCGCCCTGGGCGGCAAAATCAAGAACACCGGCCTGGTGGAGGTGCCGATGGGCACCACCCTGCGCACCATCGTGGAGGAGATCGGCGGCGGCATCCCCGGCGGCCACAAGTTCAAGGCGGCTCAAACCGGCGGCCCCTCGGGCGGCTGCATCCCGGCCGAAAAGATCGACACCCCGATCGACTACGACAACCTGCTGGCCATCGGCAGCATGATGGGCTCGGGCGGGCTGATCGTGATGGACGACACCACCTGCATGGTGGACATCGCCCGCTTCTTCCTGGATTTCACCGTGGACGAGAGCTGCGGCAAGTGCACCCCCTGCCGGGTGGGCACCAAGCGCCTGATGGAACTGCTGGACAAGATCACCGAGGGCAAGGCCACCCGGGAGGACATCGATAAGATCGACGAGCTGGCCTCCTTCATCAAGGAGAACAGCCTGTGCGGCCTGGGGCAAACCGCCCCGAACCCGGTGCTTTCCACCCTGCGCTACTTCAGGGACGAGTACCTTGAGCACATCGACAACAAGCGCTGCCCGGCCGGCGTTTGCAAGGCGCTGCTCCAGTACAAAATCAGCCCCGACAAGTGCGTGGGCTGCACGCTGTGCGCCCGCAACTGCCCGGTGGAGGCCATCAGCGGCGAAGTGAAGAAACCGCACGTTATCGACCAGGATAAGTGCATCAAATGCGGCGTGTGCATGGAAAAATGCAAATTCTCCGCCATTACGAAGGGTTAAGGGGGGCGAGACAACATTATGGCTAAAGTCAACATCAAAATAAATGGCCTCGACTATCAGGTGGAGGAGGGCATCACCGTCCTCCAGGCCTGCCACGACAACCACATCAACGTGCCCACCCTGTGCTGGATGCGCGAGATGAACGAGATTGGCGCCTGCCGCATCTGCGTGGTGGAGGTGAAGGGCGCGCGGAGCCTGGTTACCAGCTGCGTGTACCCGGTTTCCGACGGCATGGAGGTGGTCACCAATTCCTCCAAGGTGCAGAACGCCCGCAAAACAAACCTGGAGCTGCTGCTTTCCACCCACGACCAGAACTGCCTTAGCTGCGTGCGCAGCACCGACTGCGAGCTGCAGACCCTGTGCAACGAGTATGGCGTGGAGGGCCTCAAGTTCATCGGCAACAAGCCCCGCTACGAGCTGGAGACCAGCACCCTGCACCTGGTGCGGGACAACAACAAGTGCATTCTGTGCCGGCGCTGCGTGGCGGCCTGCCAGCGTCAGGTGAGCGTCATCGAGCCCTCCGAGCGCGGGTTTGACACCCACATCGCCTGCGCCTTCGAGGCCCCGCTGGCCGAGACGGCCTGCATCAGCTGCGGCCAGTGCATCGTCAACTGCCCCACCGGCGCCCTCACCGAGCGGGACGACACCGACAAGGTGCGCGCCGCCATCGATGACCCGGAGAAGGTGGTCATCGTGCACACCGCGCCTTCCATCCGCGCCACCCTGGGCGAGGCCTTCGACATGCCGGTTGGCACCAATGTGGAGGGCAAGATGGTGGCCGCCCTGCGGCGCCTTGGCTTCAACAAGGTGTTCGACACCGACACCGCGGCCGACATCACCATCATCGAGGAAGGCAAGGAGTTTGTGGAGCGGGTGCAGAACGGCGGCACCCTGCCGCTGCTCACCTCCTGCTGCCCGGGCTGGAGCAAGTACTGCGAGATCAACCACAGCGACATGTTTGCCAACATCTCCAGCTGCAAAAGCCCCCAGGGCATGATGGGCGGCCTGATCAAGACCTACTGGGCCGAGAAAAACAACGTGGATCCGAAAAACATCGTGGTGGTCAGCATCATGCCCTGCACCGCCAAGAAGTTTGAGCTGGACCGCTACGACATGTGCGCCGCCGGCGAGGGCATGCCCGACAACGACGTCTCCCTCACCACCCGGGAGCTCGCCCGGATGATCAAGCGCGCCGGCATCGACTTTGCAGCCCTGCCCGAGGAGGACTACGACCCGGCCCTCGGCACCTCCACCGGCGCTTCGGTCATCTTCGGCGCCTCGGGCGGCGTGCTGGAAGCCGCCCTGCGCACCGCCGTGGAAGTGCTGACCGGCGAAGAGCTGAAAAGCCTCGACTTCACCGAGGTGCGCGGCTACGAGGGCGCCAAGGAGGCCACCTACAAGGTGGGCGACCTGGACGTGAACGTCTGCGCCGTTTCCGGCATGGCCAACGTGGAGCAGGTGCTGCGCGACGTGAAGGCCGGCCGCAAGAACTACCACATCATCGAGATCATGGCCTGCCCAGGCGGCTGCATCAACGGCGGCGGCCAGCCCAGCCAGCCGGCCCACATCCGCAACTTCGTGGACCTGAAGGGCCTGCGCGGCGCGGCCCTCTACAGCGAGGACGTGGCCAAGAAGGAACGCAAGAGCCACGACAGCCCGCTGGTGAAGCAGGTGTACGAGGACTTCTTCGGCGGCGAGCCGCTGGCGGTGGCCGGCAGCGAAAAGGCCCATCACATCCTGCACACCAGCTACCGTGCGCGCACCCCGAAGTATTAAGCGGGAAACCATTCACAGCTTATTCATAGTTAGCGGCCCGAGCGGCCCGGCATTTTGCCGGGCCGCTCTTTTGTTCACACCCTGATAACCCGCGGCCCTG
>JAJDIZ010000008.1 GCA_030266915.1 Ruminococcaceae bacterium OttesenSCG-928-D13
CGGCGACGGGCAAAAAGCGCGAACAAAATTACCACCGCGAGGTTGAAAAAACTCGGAAAACATGGTAATCTGGTTAAGGTTTCAATGCCATTGCCCGCGTGAAACCCGTCTGGCAGTGAATTCATCCAAAACCGAATACACGCCTCCATAGTTAAATGGATATAACGGTCCCCTCCTAAGGGACAATTATAGGTTCGATTCCTATTGGGGGTACCAAAAACGCCATAAAATCGAGAGATTTTTGGCGTTTTTTCTTTTGAAACAGGAAGAACTACACAGAATTCACTTTCGTTCATTTACACAAGGAAAATCCGGTAATTGACGCAGACCCTCCCCGCAGCGCACAGAACATCCCCCCGCCGGAACGGTTAAGCCTCCCCTCCGGCATTGGTCCAGCTCTCCAGCTCCACCACCCGGCCGCCTGCAAGGCGGGATTTCTCGGCAGCGAAGGCCATGGCGTGCCCGGCCAGGGAGAGGCGGGCGTCCACCTCCGGGTGCCCGGCCGGATCGCGCAGGGCGGTGCAGAAGTGGGCCATGATGCGCTCGTCGCCGCCTGCGTGGGTGGTTGGCGGCGCCTGCACCTGCACCCTGTCCACCTGGCCGCTGCCAAAGTCCCGCACAAGGAAGGCGTTGTCCTCAAGGCGGCCCTCTATCTCCCCCAGGGTGCCCATGATCTTGGTTTGGCGGCTGATGTCGGCGGAGAAAGCCGAGGCGGTGAAGGTGACGGTCAGGCCGTCCTCGTAGGCCATCATCACGCTCTGACGGTCGGGCACATCGTTATCGCAGTGGTAGACGCAGCGGTTGTAGGCGCTGTCCTCCAGCATCTCGCCCAGCGGCCGGCCGGTGGTGTGTTCCAGTATCCCGCGGAAGGGCGCGTAGGTATCCCGCGCCTCGTAGTAATGGTAGGCCGAAAAATTGCAGTTTTTATTAAGCGGACATTCGCTGCATCGCGCCGCCGCGCCGGGCGGCGCGTTTTGCGCGGTGAAGAAGGACAGACTGCCAAAGGAGGACAGCCGCGCGCAGCGTTTGCCCAGCAGGAAGTTGAGGATGTCCATGTCGTGGCTGCACTTGGCCACAATCATCGGTGTGCTTTGGGCACTGTTGCGCCAGTTGCCGCGCACATAGCTGTGGGCAAAGTGCCAGTTGCCGATGTTTTCCAGATGGTGCACCGCCCGGGTGTCGCCGATGCGCCCGCCATCGATGACCGCCTTGACCGCCCGGTAAAAGGGGGTGTAGCGCAGCACATGGCACACCATCAGCAGGCGGTTTGCCGCCTCGGCGGCCTGCACCATGGCAAGGCTTTTCTCGTAGGTTTCGGCCATCGGCTTCTCGCACAGCACATGCAGGCCGCTTCGCAGCCCCGCCAGCACCGGCTCGTAGTGCTGCCGGTCCTGCGTGGCCACAATCACGCCGTCCGCCTCAATGCCCGCCGCCAGCAGGTCCGGCCAGTCGGCGAAACAGCTTTCCGGCGCCAGGCCGTGGGCCTCGGCAAAGGCGTTGCGCCGGGCCTCGTTTGGCTCCGCCACCCCCACAAAGGCCACCTCCTGGGGGTATTTCAGGGCGTAGGGCGCGTAGCAGTGAGCGCCGCGCTCCCCGGCGCCAATCAGCAGCAATTTCAGTTGCTCCACTATATCTCCCTATCCTTTCACAGCCCCGGCCGTCATGCCGGAGATGATGTACTTCTGCCCCATCAGGTAAACCACGATGATGGGAATAATAATAATCATCATCATGGCGCACACCAGGTTCCAGCTGCGCTGGAAGGTGCCAAACACGCTGTAGATCATCGTTGTCATGGGCATTTTTGCCGAATCATTGATGATGTAAAACGGGGTGATGAAATCGTTCCAGGCGCTCATGAAGTTGAGGATGCCCACGGTGACCGTCACCGGCTTGAGCAGCGGGAACACCACGCTGAAAAACAGCCTTAATGCGCTGCATCCGTCAATGACGGCGGCCTCGTCCAGCTCGCGCGGCACCGTGGAGATGAAGCCGTGGTAGAGGAACATGGTCAGCGGCAGCACCAGGGCCGAGTAGAGTAAAATCAGCCCAAGGCGGGTGCCCATCAGGTGCAGCTTTTGCAGCACCTGAATGGCGGGCACCATGTTCAGCGGGGCCACCAACCCGATGAGAAAATAGAAGTAGGCGGCCCGCATACCCTTTGTGCGGCGGCGCGACATGACAAAGGCCCCCATGGAGGCGCCGAAGATGGAGATGGCAACGGTGGACACCGCCACCATCAGGCTGTTGACGAAAGCCCCGAGGATATTGGTTTGCCGGGCCACCTGGGTGTAGTTCTCCCAGTGCAGCGCCTCGGGCAGGCTCAGCTGCATGGTCACGGCCTCGCCCTGGCTTTTCAGCGAGTTGAGCAGGATGATGACCAGCGGCACCAGCACAATGACGGTGAGCAGCCACAGCACTGCCGCCACCAGCAGGTCACCAATTTTTCGTCGGGTCATGGTTTATTCCTCCTTACTCATGGCGCGCAGCATGGAAAAGGCGATGACGGCCGTGAAGACGAACATCACAAGGCCCATGGCGGTGGAGAAACCGTAGCGGCCGGAGGAATACTCCTTGAAGATGACGGTATTCATCACCTCGGTGGCGCGGGCCGGGCCGCCGTTGGTCAGCACAAAGACGATGTCGAAGATCTTCAGCCCGGCAATCACGTTGAGGATCACATTGATGGTGATGGAGGGCATCAGCTGGGGAATGACGATGCGCCAGAATTTCTGCCAGCCGCCCGCGCCGTCGATGTCGGCGGCCTCCAGATAGTCCTGGGAGATGGATTGCAGCCCGGCCAGGTAGATAACCATGTTCTGGCCCACCAGCCGCCATACCTCGGTGAAGATGACCGCCCCCATGGCCGTGTCCATCTGGCCCAGCCAGTCCTGGGCAAGGCCGCCAAGACCGACGGCGGACAAAAAGCCGTTGAGCACCCCGGAGTCCACGTCGAAGATGGACTTGAACACCAGCCCGATGATGAGCGGCGAGAGGGTGACCGGGAAGAAGTAGATGGTGCGCAGCAGGTTTTTGGTTTTGAACTTGCGGTCCAGCCCCACAGCCAGCGAGAGGCCCAGCAGGTTCTTCAGCAGGGTGGTGGAAATGGCGATGACAAAGGTGTTGGCAATCACCAGCAGGTTGCGCTTGTTGGTGAAGATGGCGATGAAATGCTCCAGCCCCACAAAGCGGATGCCGCTGCCTGCCGCGCTCCAGTTGGTGAAGGAGAGGCCCAGCCCCACAAAGCTGGGCACCATGAAGAACACCGTGTACAACGCCAGCGGGAAGATGAGGAAGGCGGCGGGGTATACTTTTTTCCGGTTCATTGGCTTCCCCTTTCGGGTTCTTGGCGCAGCGATGGCGCGGGCGGTTTGCCCGCGCCATCCTTGCGCTTACTGCTGTTTATGCGGCTCAGAAGCCGGGCATCTCGGCGTCCTTGGCCAGGCTGCGGCGGTGGGTGTCGAACTCCTGCAGCACCTCTTCGGGGCTCAGGGAGCCGACGAACATCTCCTGCATCAGCTCGCTGATCTTGCCGCCGTCGTAGAAGTAGACGTAGGCTTCGGGGCCCATGTTGCGCACCGCCACGGCGGCGATGGCCTCGTTGGCCTTGGTGGGGGTGCCGTTCACGCCCTCGACGGAAGCTTCCATGTAGTCGGTGCGGGCGTCGTAGATCAGCTGGGCAATCTCGGGCCGGGCCATGAACTCAAAGTACTGCTTGGCCGCCTCCACGTTGTCGCTGCCCGCGTTGATGCAGCGGGTGGTGCCGCCGGCCGTCAGGGTGATGCCGGTGTTGTCGGCCAGGGGGTTGGGGAACATCGAGAACTTGTCCGGGTCCACCTCGGGCAGGTTCTGCATCAGCTCGTTGGGGTAGGAGGAGTGGATGATGATCATGGCCGCCTCGCCGGTTGCGATGGCCTCGTAGGATTTGTCGTAGGTGTTGGACAGGTGGTTTTCACCCAGGTAGCCCAGGTCGGCCAGCTCCTTGATCTGCGCCAGGGCGGTGACAAACTCCGGCACGTCGGCAAAGCCAATCTCGTTGCGGTTCAGCTTGTCCAGCACTTCGGGGTCACGGGCCTGTGCGGCCGGGGCAACACCCTCCATCCAGTAGTGGGCATGCCACAGGTCCTTCACAAACTCATAAATAGGCAGCACGCCGTTGTCGTTCAGCACCTTGCAGACGTTCTTGAATTCCTCGTAGTTGGTGGGAACTTCCAAGTCGTACTGCTCGAACATCTCCGGCTGGTACAGCACGCCGTTGGTGCCGTCCACGCTGCACTGGTTGAAGCCATAGAGGGTGCCGTCGTAGCTGGAGCCGTCGATGGCCCACTGCTTCATGCTGCCCACCCAGGGCTCGGCGGAAAGGTCGGCCATGGTGCCGGCGGGGTTGAAATCCCGCAGCTTGGCGCCGGAATTGCTCATGAAGATATCGGTGCCCTCGCCGGTGTTCAGCTTGGATTTGACGATGGTCTGGTACTGGTCGTCGGGGGAAAGCTGGAAGTCAACGGCGATGCCGGTTTCGGCCGTGAACATCTCGGCAATCTCACGGTCGATATCCTTCACCCAGTTTTGGGAGGCGGCCACGGTGATGGTGCCGCCGGTGGCAGCCGGGGTGCTCTCGGCCGGGGTGGACACCGGGTCGGCGGTGGACGGGGCGGCCGGGGTGGATTCGGGTGTGCCGCCGCAGCCGGCCAGCAGGGCTGCCAGCAGCACCACCGCCAGCGCCAGGGCGGACAGGGAACGGATACCGGATTTGCTTTTCATGTTATCCTCCTTTTTGGGGCTTCTTTCCTCGGGGCCCGCAGGTGGCGGCGCCCCGCTTTTACGGCCCCATCGTATCATGCCTTGGTTTTGTGGTAAAGCCACAATACTGCACTCTTGTGTGGACAAAACAATACAGATGCGGGCAAACTGCTAGAAAGCAAGCCCGATTCGTGCTACAATTCTGGCAACAAGTGATGGCCGGGAGGTGGCGGGATGAAGCGGCAGGGCAAAGGGCGGTTTGGCTTCCGCAGCATCCAAACCAGCATCTTTTTCTACACCACGGCCATTGGGGCGCTGGTGGTGCTGGGCGCGGTGGCGCTGTACCTTTTCACCACCGCAAACACCCTGCGGAACAACTACATCCTCACCTCCAACCAGATGGCCAAGCTGCTCAGCAGCCGCATGGACACCACGATGCGCCAGCTGGACACCCTCCAGGCCCGGATTCTGGAATCCGACCGGGTGCGGGAATATGCCTTCAGCGATTTTGCGGACAACAGTGACCGGAACGTGCTCTACACCAGGCAGAGCCTGTTCGAACGCGAGATTTTCACCATCGCGGGCTACGACTACCCCTTCCACCACCTCAGCATCCTCACCGAGGATGGCGCCCTGCTGCACTTTGGGCGGCAGTTCAGCTTCGAGCAGCTGGACACCCTGCCCGAAAGCTGGCAGGCCTACCGCGACGCGGTGTTTGCCCGCCGCGGCAGCAAGGTGCTGGTGCCCCTGCCCGGCGCCAAGCTCTACGAGGGCGGCGAGGCGGTTGCCATCAGCCGGGGCTTTTCCCGATACCCCCTAAACGAACCCAAGGCGCTGATGGAGATCCAGCTGGACTATGCCAGCCTGGAGTCTGCCATCAGCGCCACGGTACTGTCCTATCAAAACGCCTCCAGCCGCATCATCATCTACGATGCGGACGGCCAGCCGGTCTACCCGCTGGGAATGGATGGGGATTCCCTTGCCCACTACACCACCGCCCGGGTGGACAGCCGGGTGAAAAACCCCAACAGCGGCCAGGCGGAACTGGTGTGCAAGTACCCCTCGGACTACACCGGCTGGACGGTGGCGGTGGTGACACCCTTCGCCGCCACCACCGCCGGGCTCAGCCAGTACCTGTGGGGGGCGGTTCTGGTGGGCTGCGGGGCCATTCTGCTGGCCCTGCTGCTGGCCTACAAGGTGGCCAAAACCATCTCTGCCCCCATCATCTCCATTAAGGAAAGCCTGCAATCGGTGGATATCACCACCCTCAGCGCCCCGGTGGGCCGGCCCATCGAAACGCGCTACAACGAGCTGGAGCTGCTGCAAAGCGCGGTGGGCGAGATGCAAACCAAGCTGGACGCCTCGCTGAACGACTACGTGCAGATGCGCGCCCTGTCCATCCAGTCGCGGCTGCTGGCGCTGCAAAGCCAGATGGACCCCCATTTCCTCTACAACACCCTGGCCATCATGGCCATACTGGCCGAGGAGCACGGCGACGATGACGTGGCCGCCATGTGCCGCCGGCTGGTGGCAATGCTGCGCTATATCTCCACCGAGCGCGAAGCCACCACCCTGGGGCAGGAGCTGGAGCACACCCGCCAGTATGCCGAGCTCATCCACATCCGCTTTGGGAACGCCGTGCAGATCGCCTACGACGTCAACGAATCCCTGTATGGGATATCCATGCCGCCGATGATTGTGCAGCCGCTGGTGGAGAACAGCGTGAAATACGCGCGCAGCAACACCCGCCCCTCGCAGGTGCGGGTGGCGGCTTACAGCGACGGGGAGCGCTGGTATGTGGAGGTGGCCGACAATGGCGACGGCTTCTCCGAGCAGGCCCTCCGCGATTTTGGCAGCAAGGTGGACAGCGCGGCCGACCGGGGCCGCATTCAGCAACAGGCAAGCGGGGTGGGGCTGGCCAACATCTACCGGCGGCTGCAATTGTTCTACGAGGGCGAGTTTGAATTCACAATGGAGAACCGGGCGGGCGGGGCCTACATCAAGGTGGGCGGTGCGCTGCCCGGGGGAGGCAGAGCAGATGGAACGCAGGCTTAATGTGGTGGTGGTGGAGGATGAACCCATCATCCTGCGCTATGTGGCTAAAAAGCTGGAGGAGCAGGACCCGGACCTGCATGTGGCACTGGCCGTCGACGACCCCCAGGCCGCCCTGGCCCACATGCTGGCCCAGCCGCCGGACATCCTGTTCACCGACATTGAGATGCCCGGCATGAGTGGGCTGGATTTGATAAGGCAGGTGCGCGGGCACTACCCCCTGCTGCCGGTGGTCATCCTCAGCGGCTACTCAAACTTTGCCTACGCCCAGGCGGCCCTGCGCTACGGCGTGTTTGACTACCTGCTCAAGCCGGTGGAATCCGCCGACCTGAAGGCCGCGCTGGAGCGCACGCGGGCCGTCATCATGGAGCAGCGGGGGCTGGAGGCGATAAGAACCCAGCGCCTGGCGGAAAGCCAGGCCGAGCAGCAGCCCCTGATGGACCGGCGGGAGCAGAGCGGCATCACCGGGCAGATTGAGCAGTA
The DNA here is from genome assembly GCA_030266915.1 of Ruminococcaceae bacterium OttesenSCG-928-D13. Lineage (GTDB taxonomy): Bacteria > Bacillota > Clostridia > Oscillospirales > Ruminococcaceae > JAAYCI01. The sequence goes on from JAJDIZ010000008.1 coordinate 7,276, forward strand.
CATGGCTACCCATTTCAACCAGCCCCTCACCATCGCCGACATCGCGGCGCATTTCAGCTACTCCCCCACCTATGTCAATCGGCTGTTCAAGCGGCAGTACGGCGTCTCCCCCATCCAGTATCAGATCACCCTGCGCATCGACAAGGCCAAGGCATTGCTGCGGGAGTTCCCCAAGGCCAGCATCAAGGACATCGCCGCCGCCGTGGGCTACGACGACGCCCGCTACTTCAGCCGGGTATTCCGCCTCAGCGAGGGGCTTTCTCCCAGTGAGTACGCCGAGCAAAACCACACAGCGGCCCGGCCTAATGGCGGATAGGGCCGCCGACTTCATGGCCGTGCGCCAGAAATCACTTTACCAGAAAGCTGTTGTTCTTTTGCTAAAGCTCTTAATCTCACCCGCATAGCAGGCGGGTTTTTGTATCCCTCGCTTCGCGAGCGATACCTGCTAAAGACAGACACAAAAAATGCGCCGCCCAGATTCTGGGCGGCGCACTGAACCCAAAAAGCCGCAAAAAACTACTTCACATTGCCAAGCTCTGATTTGCGGTGACAGGCTACAAAGTGGCCTGCCACTGTCTCCTCAAAGGCGGGCACCTCGGTTTTGCAGCGCTCGATGCAATACTTGCAGCGCGTGTGGAATTTGCACCCGGCGGGAGGATTGGCCGGAGACGGGATATCCCCTTCCAAAATCACCCGGTTCATTTTGGCATCCGGGTTTGGCACCGGCACCGCGCTGAGCAGGGCCTGGGTGTAGGGGTGGGTGGGGTTTGCGAACAGTTCCTTGGTGGGAGCCTTCTCCACAAAACCGCCCAGATACATCACCCCCACGGTGTTGGAGATGTACTCCACCACCGAAAGGTCGTGGGAGATAAAGAGATACCCCAGCTGCCGCTCGCGCTGCAAGTCGCGCATCAGGTTGATGATCTGCGCCTGCACGCTCACATCCAGCGCGCTGACCGGCTCGTCCGCCACCACCAAGTGGGGGTTGAGAGCCAGGGCCCGGGCGATGCATATACGCTGCCGCTGGCCGCCGGAGAACTCGTGGGGGTAGCGGTCATACTGGTAGGGACGCAGCTCGCAGCTCTCCATAACCTTGAGCACATAGTCGCGGTACTCTTCCTTGGGCACCAGGTTGTGCTCCCGCACCGCCTCGCCGATGATCTCGCCAATGGGCAGGCGCGGGTCCAGAGAGGAGTAGGGGTCCTGGAAGATGATCTGCATCTGCGGGCGGATGGTGCGCAGCTCACGCTTTTTCAGCGCAAAGACGTCCCGCCCTTCAATGATGGAGCTGCCTGCGGTGGGCTCGGTGAGGCGCAGCACGGTGCGGCCCACGGTGGTTTTGCCGCTGCCGCTCTCGCCCACTAGGCCAAAGGTTTCACCCCGCTTGATGGTGAAGGATACACCGTCCACAGCGCGCACATGGCCCACGGTGCGCTGGAACACCCCCGATTTAATCGGAAAATACTTTTTGAGGTCGGTGACCTCCAGCAGGTTCTCGGAAGCGGTGTTTGCCATCGTTTCAGCCATTGGTGTCCCCTCCCTTCTGCTGCATGTGCCGGTAACAGGCCACCTTGTGGGTGGGCGACAGGCTGATGAGCGGCGGGTACTTGCCGCGGCACATCTTCACGCTGCGGTCGCACCGGTTGCGAAAATAGCAGTAGTCCGGCAGTTCAATGGGGTTTGGCACGTTGCCGGGGATGGAGTAGAGCCGCTCGTCCTCGCCAAAGGCGGTGGGGCGGCTGTTCATCAGCCCAATGGTGTACGGGTGGCTGGGGTTGTGGAAGATTTCCCTGGCGGTGCCTTCTTCCACCACACGCCCCGCGTACATCACCATCACATAGTCGGCCATCTCGGCCACCACCCCAAGGTCGTGGGTGATCAGCATGATGGAGGCGCTGATTTTATCCTTCAAATCGCGCAGCAAATCAAGAATCTGGGCCTGGATGGTAACGTCCAGCGCGGTGGTGGGCTCGTCTGCAATGATCAGCTGCGGGTTGCAGGCCAGCGCCATGGCAATGACCACCCGCTGGCGCATGCCGCCGGAAAGCTCGTGGGGGTACATTTTGTACACGCCCTCGGCGTTGGCAATGCCCACCAGCTCCAGCATCTCCACGCTGCGCTTGGCCATCTGCTTGGCGCTCAATTTCTCGTCGTTGTGGTACTTCAGCACCTCGTCCAGCTGCATGCCCACGCGGAACACCGGGTTCAGGCTGGTCATCGGCTCCTGGAAGATCATGGTGATCTCCTCGCCGCGGATTTTGTTCATCACCCCAACCGGTGCTTTGGCCAGGTTTACCACCCGGTTTTTCTTCTGGTCGTTAAAGCGCAGCTCGCCGCCGGCAATCTGGCCCTGAGGCTCCTGCAAAAGGCGCAACACCGACAAACTGGTGACACTTTTGCCACAGCCGCTCTCCCCCACAACCCCCACTGTTTTGCCCCGGGGGATGTTGATGGAAACGCCGTCCACCGCACGCACTGTGCCAATGTCGGTGTAGAAGAAGGTGTGCAGGTCGTCTATCTCCAGCACATTGCTTGCGTCGCGCATCGTGGTGAGGTACTCGGCCTCGGAGACGCGGCGCTTGTTGTTGCGATTCAGCTGGCGGAATTTCTTTGCGTTTTGCTTTTTGATAACGCGCAGCTTTTTCTTGCGATCCTGATCGCTTGGATTTGCCATTTACCTCACCTGCCTTTCATTTTGGGGTCGGTGGCGTCGCGCAGGCCATCGCCCACGAAGTTGAACGCCAACACGGTAACCAGGATGCACAGCCCCGGCGGCACCCACAGGTTCGGGAAGTCGCGCATGACGAGGTTGTCATTAACCAGCGACACCATGTTGCCCCAGGAGGCAAAGGGCAAGCCCACGCCCACGCCCAGGAAGCTCATGGTGCTCTCCATCAGAATGATGGAGCCCAGGCTGAGGGTGGCGGTAACAATCAGGTTGGGCAGGGTGTTGGGGATCAGGTGCCGGAAAATCTTGTTCCGGGGACGGATGCCCACCGCGTCGGCCGCCTGCATGAACTCCATCTCACGCAGTGAGAGGATGCTGCCCCGTACCATGCGGGCCACGGTGGTCCAGAAGATGAGCCCCAGCAGCACCATGGTGACGTAGATTTTGTAGCGCGGGCTGATGCCCATGCTGATCATCAGGGCGGAGATCAGCAGCATCAGCGGCATGAAGGGGATGGAGGAGATGATGTCCACCAGCCGCATCACGACGCCGTCCACCCATTTGCCGTAATAGCCGGCCAGGCCCCCCAGAATGATGCCAAGCACCAGCTCCAGCAGCACCACCACAAAGCCGACAATCAGCGACACCCGGCCGCCGTACATCAGGCGGGAGAGCATGTCCTGCCCCAGCTTGGTGGTGCCCAGGATGTGCGTCTTGCTGGGCGGAATCATCGACTGGAGGATGGAACTCACCAGCGCCTCGGAATCGGAATCGGCGCGAAGCTCCTCCCCGGTGTCTTTATCAAAATAGAACTGCTCGGTTTCGCTGTAGGGATAGAACAGCGGCCCCGCAAAACAGAACAGGAACATGACGACGAGGGCAACAAGGCCAATCACCGCCAGCTTGTTCTGAAAAAAGCGCCGTATGATCATCTGCCACGGGGTAAGGAAGAGTTGGCCCTCGTCGGTATCCTTATCCTCACGGAAGCTTTCCGGGGCCATGGCCTCTTCCATGCTCCCGTAATCGTCAAACGGCTGCCGGTTTTTCACAGTTGTGTTATCCATATCTCGCACCCCCTAACTCAACCGTATGCGCGGGTCTACCACGGCATACAGGATGTCTGAAATCAGGTACCCCACCACAGTACAGACGGCCAGGAACATACAGGCCGCCATCAGCAGCGGTACGTCGCCCTTCTGCGAGGCCTCCAACAGCATGCTGCCCATGCCGGGAATGCCGAACAGGTTCTCGGTGATGATGGCCCCGGAGAACAGGGAGGGCAGGGAGGCGCCCAACAGGGTGACGATGGGGATGAGGGTGTTGCGGAAGGCATGGGAATAGATGACCTTGTGCTCGGGCACGCCCTTAGCCCGGGCGGTGCGCACATAGTCGCTGCCAATGGTCTCAATCATGTTGGAACGGGTGTAGCGCAGCCACTCACCCATCGAGACGAAGGTGAACACCGTGATGGGCATGATGAGGTGGCGGGCGTAATCCAGCAGCTTGGCGATGGAAAAACCATTGTAGATCGCGCGCGCGTCCACCAGCCCGGCGGTGGGCAGGATGTTCAGCCCGTAGAAGCCGAACCAGTATTTAAGCAGTGCCGCCAGGAAAAAGCTGGGCACCGAGATGCCAAGGAATACGAAGATGGTAATGGTATAGTCGGTGGCGGTGTTGCGTTTGCGGGCCGCCAGAATGCCCAGCGGAATGCCGATCAGCAGCTCGAACAACAGGGCCAGCGCCGAGATGCCGAAGGTGATGCCGATTTTTCCGCTGATAACCTCGGTAACCGGGCGGGCATGGATGAGGGAGTTGCCCAAATCACCTTGCAGTGCTTTGATAAGCCAGTTCACATAGCCCGCCGGAATGGATTTGTCCAACCCGTAGGAGGCGCGCAGGGCATCGCGCATCTCATCTGTCATCCGGGTGGAGGTGGAGGTGGATATGGTCACGAAATCCGCTGGCATGCTGCGCACCAGGGCGTAAAGCAACATGGAAACGCCCAGCAGCACCAGCAGACTGATCAGTACGCGCCGTATGATATACTGCCGCATGGTTTCACCATCCTTATTGTGTCGGATTGATTATTTAAGAACAACAACCATACAAAGGGCGAATATTATTCGCCCTTTGTATGGTTTGATTCAAATCATCCGAGCAAGTCCACCTGCCACAGGACCTGGTTATAGTCGTATGAGGCAGAGGCTTCGGGAATGGTGTTCATATCAACGGTGGTGGAGTTGTAGGCCAGCATGTTTTTCCGCTGGTAGATGGGCATTTCGAGGCACTGGTCCATGGCGAAGTCCAGCATCTCGGCAACCAGCGCGCGGCGCTCCTCAAGGTCGATGGTCTGCACGATCTCATCCAGCAGGTCATCCATCTTCTGATTGCTGAAGTTGTAGCGGTTCTGGCCGCCGGTGGAGTGGAACTGGGTGCTCTTGTCGCAGTCGTACACGCTGCCCCAGGCCATGATCCACGCGTCGGCAGTGCCGTCGTTCATGGCGCCCTGCAGCACGCCGAACTCAACGTCCTGAATCTGCAGCTCGCCGCCCAGGGCCGCCATGTCCTCGGCCGCCTGAACCAGCATGGCGTAGGCCGGGTGGTCACCCTCGCCGCTGCCGCCGATGTAGGTGTTCAGCACCAGCTGCTTGCCGGTGGCGTCCACCAGCTTGCCGCTGGCATCCTGGGTATAGCCGGCCTGCTCGAAGTACTTCAGAGCCTCGTCGCGGCTGTAGGTGTAGTAGGCCGTGGCGTCGATGGGATACTCGGCCAGGGTGGTGGTCATCGGGCGCTCAATCACCTGGGCCAGGTCCGGGCCGTAGTAGCCCTCAACGGTGGGGGCGCGGTTCATCAGGCTGAAGTAGCCCTTGCGCACTTCCAGCGGCACACGTTCGGTGTTCATGGCCATGTAGCCGTAGCCGGCGTTGTCGATCAGGGCAAACTCAAGGCCCAGGGCGGTCAGCTCTTCCACGTTGGCCTTGCTGGAGGAGGGGTTGGCAATGTCGATGGCGCCGGAGGCCAGGGAGGTGACGATGTCCGGCTGGGGGATATACTGCCAGCGCACGGTGCCAATCTTCGGGGCGGCCATGAAGAATTCGTCGTTGGCGGTGCAGGTGATGATGTTGTCGGCAAAGCCCGCCCATTTGTAGGGCCCGCTGCCCATCGGCTCCATGTTGGCGATGATGGAGGAGACGTCGCCCTTTGTCACCGCGCCGTAGTAGTGCTCGGGAATCAGGTTGCCCAGGCCGTTGTTCAGGGCCAGCTCACGGTCGCCGGTGATGCTGATGGTGGTGAATTTGACGGTGCAGGTCAGGTCGTCAATCCTGGTGACGCCGGAAATCTCGGTCACGTCCACGCCCTCGGACAGGTTGCTCAGCGCGTAGTCGCTCTTGGCCTTTTCGCTGCCCCAGGTCAGGGTGTCGTAGTACTCGCCGTAGTTTTCATACTCCACCTTGGCCAGCAGCTCGAACAGCTGGTCGGCATTGGTGGCGTCGATGGCGGCAAGATCCTCGCCAAAGCCTTCGCCATCAATGTAGCCGGGCCAGTCTTCGCCGCTCTCCGGGTCGCCGTCCCACCAGCCGTCCAAGTTGGTAGCCTTGGCATACTCAAGGAAGTCCTCAAAGGTGACGTTGGCGGGGTCGTACCGCTTTGCAACCTCTTCCTCGAGGGCGGCAATGTCGTCGGAATAGTTGGCGTTATCATAGAAATATTCCGGCACGCCCTCGATGAAGCCGCCAAGGGTGGAGCCGGGGCGCCCGGCGTAGCTGGGGTCGCTGCGCACATAGATGCCATAGATATAGTCGTCGATGGTCACAGGTTCGCCATCGGTGAATTTCATGCCTTCGTTGATGGTGACGGTGTACAGAACGCCGCCGTCATCGGTTTCCTCGGCGGTGATGTTGCCGCCGTAGGGCACCAGCTCGTTGCGCAGGTTCAGCTGGCAGATGGGGGTGAAGACCTGGTCCACGGCCTGGTGGTCGTAGGCGCTCTCCACAATGAATGGGTTCCACTTCTCTTCGAAGGTGGCGTCAACCGCCACAACCAGGACCTTGTCGTTCGAAGCGGTGGCGTTATCGGGGGTGTCACCCTGGGTGTCACCCGCCTGGGATTGGTCGGGCGTGGAAGAAGTCCCGCTGTTGCAGGCAGCCAAGCTAAAAACCAGTAGTGCAGCCAGAAGCAGTGTGCAAGTACGTTTGAAGAAATTCATTATTATACCTCCTTGTTATTGCTGTTACATAGATCTGTCGCGCAATTGTCGGCCATTTTGAGAACACGGGCAAAACTCTTGTTGTCCGGATTGTTCAGCGGGGCTGGCGTTTGCGCCGGCCGCCAGTGCTTCAAAAACACGAACGGCTTTGCGGCATTTTGCCATGGCGTTTCAGCCCTCTGGCCACAATCAGGTCAAAGCCGTATCGGGATAGCAGCGGTCCCGCATCATCCAGGCCGAACACTAAATACACCCGGACTTTCAATTCCGCCGCCGATACTTCAGCTTTGCCAAAAATTTCGCCGGAATTCTCTCAAACAGTCAATCAATCACCCTCCTTTCCCTCATTACCTTTAAGATCGTCGTCTCTGCGGCTGTGTAAAGGGCTTGCACAGCCAAAAGGGGTAAAGTGTACCAATTGGTGCACGTTTGCGGGCCAGATGTGGTCACCAGTATGTAAACGCGGACAGTATCCCCCGGTCATCCCCATTGGAAGAACAGGGATGGACTTCTGTATTGTACCACTTTGGGCATCCGCGCACAACGATTAACGTATTTTGGACAAACAGGTCCTGTTAACACAAAGCTGCTGTTTCACCGGTGGCGATCAAAAGCAGCCACATCTGTGGCGTATCACCGGCATTATTGGAGAAAATGTCACTGCGCTCCTGTCAGGTGCGGCAACCATGCGAATTTCTGTGTTCCGGCCGCCGTGCGGCTTCCCGGCAGATTAGTGACCGCCTTTTTAAAGACACCCGTTCTGCCCGGACGATCCTTAACGCTGGCTGTGCCGCAGGATGCAATGGTCACACTAATCTCTATCACACCATGTTCTTGCAGCATCAAAAAGGCCCTTTGCAGCACGCCCTTTTTCTCCCAGCGCGCAAGTCGCGTGTAAATGGTGTGCCAGTTCCCGTATTCTTTCGGCAAGTCTCTCCACTTGCAGCCATTTTCGAGAATATATATACAGGCATTCAACACTTCCAGGTTACTTTTGGCCGCGGGCCTGCGATGCTTTGGGAAACAATTGGATATCAGCAGATACTGCTGTTCACTAATTCTCATGCAAACAGTATAGCACATCCTGTTTTATGCTAACAGCCCCAAATGTTGTCTTTACTCCCTTTTTTCCTTATAAACAGGCTTTTCTGATGGATAATCCCCCTTCCGGGGAAGGCTTGCAAAGAATAAAAGCCAATAGCAAGCTACTGGCTTTGGAAATTCAATACTCGGTTACACCCCGCGGTATCCCGCAGTCAAAACAATCAACCATAGATACTTTTCCCGAATACTCACATCTATTAATGCGTGTGCCCGCCGCAGCCGTGGCTGCCGTGGTCATGGGCGCCATGGCAATCGTGGCCGTGGTCGTGGGCGCCATGGTGGGCACACTCGATGTCGGGGTTAAACTGCAGTTTGCCTGCCAGCAGGGCGGCAACCGCCTCGTCCGCGCTGCCGGACACCCCGCCGTACAGCCTGATGCCGGCGGAGGCCAGCATGTTCTTGGCCCCGCCGCCGATGCCGCCGCAGATGAGGGTGTCGACCCCTTCCTTTTTTAGCAGGTCGGCCAGCGCGCCGTGGCCGCTGCCGTTGGTGCTGATGACGGTGCTCGACTTGATCTCGCCGTCCGCGATATCATAAATCTTGAACTGCTCCGAGTGGCCAAAGTGCTGGAAAACAGCGCCGTTCTCATAGGTTACTGCCAATTTCATCGTTTTGCCTCCATTTTCTCTAAAACGCGGGCCAGCCCGCTCAGGCTGTCGTCCTCAAACAGCTCCACGGTTCCCGCGTCGGTTGCCGCCGCCAGCTTGGGGTTGATGGGCATTTTGCAGACGGTGGGGATGCCGTGCCGGGCGGCGATATCATCCACATGGCTGTCGCCAAAAACAGCATGCCTGCCGCCGCAATCCGGGCATTCAAAATAGCTCATGTTTTCCACCAGCGCCAGCACGGGAATGTTCATCATTGCCGCCATGTTCACCGCCTTTTCCACAATCATGCCCACCAATTCCTGGGGCGAGGTGACGATGATGATGCCGTCCAGCGGGATGGACTGGAAAACCGTCAGCGGCACATCCCCGGTGCCGGGTGGAAGATCCACAAACATATAGTCGACGTCGGTCCAGATCACATCCGTCCAGAACTGCTTCACCGTTCCGGCAATGATTGGCCCCCGCCAAACCACAGGGTCGGTCTCGTTTTCCAGCAGCAGGTTGGTGGACATGATCTGGATGCCGGTTTTGCTTTTGGCCGGCAGCAGGCCCTGCTCGTTGGCGCTGGCCTTTGTTTTGATGCCAAAGGCACGGGGGATGGACGGGCCGGTTACATCGGCGTCCAGAATGGCCGCCTGGTTGCCGCCGCGCTGCATCAGCACAGCCAGCAGCGAGGTGACCAGGGTTTTCCCCACGCCCCCCTTGCCGCTCACCACCCCGATCACTCTTTTTATCGTCGACAGCCGGTGTGGGCTTTCCAGAAAGCTGTCAGCACTCCGCTCGGCGCAGCCCTCCACCTCACAGCCGTCGCATTTTCCATCACACGCTTCGCTCATTTTCCTCTCCGTCCTTTCTGCCTTTTCCGCAGCGTTTTCCTTCGCAGCAGCAGCCCTTGCCGCAGCCGCCCTCAAAATGCTCACAGTAAAGCACATCTCCGCCGTCAATGTGCAGCTGGCAGCCCAAAACGATGCATTGGGCCAGGGTTTTCCTGGCGCCTGCATAAATGGCCTGTATGGTGGTGCGGGCCACCTGCATCTGCGCCGCGCACTGCTCCTGGGTCAGCCCTTCAAAATCAATCAAGCGGATGGTTTCGTATTCATCAATCGTCATGGCAACCGATTCTCCGCCGCCCTCGCGGGGGCCGAAACTCATGCACTTGGGCTGGGCGCACACCCGCCTGTGCTTTCGGGGCCTGGGCATGGCTTCACCTCACATTACCGGCATATGTCAATAATAATTATATCGGTTTTCGGTCATATGTCAATAACTTTTTATGGATAATCCTCGGCCACATCCAGGGTTTGCCGAACAATATCATCCATGATTTCCCGCGTCATGGCCCCAGGCACATAGCCGAACACCTCTCCATCGGGGCTGATCATGAACGTGGTTGGGAAGGCGCTGATGCCGTATTGGGCGAACAGGCTGCCGTCCAGATCCATCACCGAGGGATAGGTGTAGCCGCCCTCCTCCAAAAAGCTTGTGATGTGCTCCACAGAGCCCTCCTGGCCCATGTCCGGCCCCACCACCCCCAGAACCACCAGGTCGCCCTCGTTGCCGCCGTGGTCCTCGTACAGCGCCTGGATATCGGGCATCTCCCCGCGGCAGGGCGGGCACCAGGTGGCCCAGAAGTTCAGGAATATCACCTTGCCCTTGTATGCGCTCAGGCTGTGCTCGGCGCCATATTGGTCGGCCAGCGTGAAGTCGGGGGCCATTATCCCCTCCTCCTCGCCTGCGGTGGAATCCGGCGTGGAAGCCGGTGCGGAAACCGGCGGCTGCACCTGCGAAACCGGCGCCGCAGGCTCCGGGTCAGGCACCGATTCAGGCTCCGATTCCACCGCCGAGGAGGAAACGGCGGCCGGCTCGGCGCCCGGAATGAACCGGGAAAGATAGCCCGTGATGCTGTTCATCCAGCCGGTGAAGGTCATAATGCCGATCAGAATCATCAACACGCCGCCGATTTTTGCCGTATACTTCACAGCCCCCTGGTATTTTTTGAAGAAGTCCAGCAGGGTGCCGGTAAACAGGCCCACCGCCAAAAACGGCAGCACAAAGCCCAGTGTGTACAGGCCTATCAACGCGAAACCCATAACCGCGGTTTGGGCCGAGGAGGCCATCAGCAGAACGCTGGTCAGCATCGGGCCGACGCAGGGCGTCCAGGCAAAGCTGAAGGTGAAGCCCAGCACCAGGGCAACCAGGGGGTTCATCGCCAGCCTGTCCAGCCTGAACGGCAGGCGAATCACCTTCCCTGTCCATTTGAACTCAAAAAAGCCCAGCTGCAGCAGCCCGAACAGAATGATCAGAATGCCCGAGATGCGGGCAAACAGTATTTGATTGCCGGAAAAAAACCGGCCCAGCGCGGTGAAACCAAGCCCCAGCAGGAAAAAAGCAAAGCTGATGCCCAAAACAAAAAACAGGGTATTAAGCATGACGCGGCTCCGCTTGTAGCGCACCACCCCCTGTGCATCGGTGGTTTTGGCCCCGCCTGCCAGATAGCCGAGATACAGCGGCACCAGGGGCAGCACGCAGGGAGAGAAAAAGCTGAGCAGGCCTTGCAGAAAAACGGTCAGTGCCGGCACCCCGGCGGACAGGTTCAGGTTCATACACACTCCAGTGATGATAATCTCGTGCCTGAATCGTGGCACCATCATGCTAATGGTACAATATTTCCCCGGGCAAGTCACCTGATTTTGCCCAAAAGCCGGAAAGAAGCGGCCGCACAAACCCTGTATCGTCCAAAAGGAAAAACCCGGTTCATCTGGGATGAACCGGGTTTTTCCCTGCTTTGCGGGGCATCATGCCCCTTCCATGCCGGCAAGCATGTCCACCGGGCTGGACAGCACCAGCCCGCGCGCCTCGCTCGCAAGGCCGCACTTCTCCCCAATGGCCTTCATGATGCCAATTTTGCTCCCGGCATCGGCCAGAATGAGCACAAACTCCTTCTCCTCCTGGATGGTGATGCCCCAGAGCTTCATCGCCTCCTGCCCGCCCATTTGCCGGGCGTGCAGCACCGTGCCGCCCCGGGCACCCGCGGCCCGGGCGGCCTCCATCACGTCCTCGCTGAAGCCCTGATTCACTATGGCCACAATCATGCTGTGGGTGCTGCCCTGGGTCATCTGTTTCATATCGCTGTCCATCGTTTTTTTGAACTCCTCTCGGATTTTTTCATCCATCAGCTTCATGGCCGGGGCATTGATGCCGGTGATGGCGGTGGTGAAGGCCACCCCGGTGTTTGGCCGTCCCAGCCCCAGCTCCTTGTCCAACCGGTCCAGCATCGCGGCGGCGTAAACCTTCGGCATCATGCTGATTGTGACCGTCTTGGCGGTGCCGCCCAGACCGATCATGTCCATCATCTCGCTTTGGGCGGTGCCGGCGCCTCGCATCTGGTACTGGATGGGCAGATGCCCCTCCCCCAGCACCCCGGCCGCTTTCTCCGCCAGCTTGGGGCTGCTGATCAGCACCAGGATGCGCAGGGGTAATTTTCGTCTCAGTTCTTCGTTCACAGCTCTGCCTCCTCCAGTTCAAGGATATCGTCTTGCAAATCGACCGCCTCGGTGCCGGCCGCCTTGTTCATCTTGCGCTTGTACACCAGCCCCATGATCTGGATGGCGATGAGCGGGGTGAGCGCCACCATTGCCACCACGCCGAAGGCGTCGGTCATCACGTTGCCGCCAGCCGCCTCGCAGGCGCCGATGCACAGCGGCAGCAGGAAGGTGCTGGTCATCGGCCCGCTGGCCACGCCGCCCGAGTCGAAGGCGATGCCCACGAAAATCTTCGGCACAAGGCGCGAAAGGATCAGCGCGATGGCGTAGCCGGGAATCACAATCCAGTAGATGGAGATGCCGGTGAGCACCCGCACCATTGCAAGGCCCACGGCGGCGGCCACCCCAATCTGCAGGCAGCGGTTCATGGCCGAGGCCGAGATGGCGCCGGAGGTCACGTCCTCCACCTGCTTGTTCAGCACCTGGATGGCCGGCTCGGCCCGGACGATGAAGTAGCCGATCAGCATGCCGATGGGCACCAGCAGCCACTTCCAGGCCGAGGAGGCCAGCTCACTGCCCAGCAGTGTGCCCACCGGGGCAAAGCCGACGCTGACACCGCAGAGGAACAGCACAAGGCCGATGAAGGTGTACACAAATCCCACGCCCATGCGCACGTTCTGCCGCTTTTTGAAGCGCTTTGTGACCGCCTGGAACAGCAGGTAAACCAGCACGATGGGGATGAGGGACATCAGCACCTCGCCGGCGTACTGGGGCAGCTCCCGGAAGAACTCCCGCGCCACGTCCTGGGTGGTCACCACGCTGGCCACCTCGGCGGCGGTGTAGGCTGCGTCCGCCGGGTTATAGAACAGGCCGAGGATCATGACCGCCAGAATCGGCCCAACGCTGCACAGGGCCACCAGGCCGAAGCTGTCGCTGGCGGCGTCCCTGTCACTGCGCACGCTGGCCAGGCCCACCCCCATGGCCATGATGAAGGGCACGGTGATCGGCCCGGTGGTCACCCCACCCGCGTCGAAGGCCACGGCCAAAAAGTTGCCGGGCACGAAAAAGGACAGCGCGATGATGAGCAGGTAGCACACCGTCAGCATGGTGGCAAGGTTGATTTTGAACAGGATTCGCAGCACGGCCAGCACCAGGAAGATGCCCACCCCAAGGGCCACCGTGAGGATCAGCACCATGTTGGGAATGGCGGGCACCTGCCCCGCCAGCACCTGCAGGTCCGGCTCGGCGATGGTGATGATGAAGCCCATGGCCAGCGCCACGAGAATCACGTTCCAGATGCGCCGGGTTTTGGATATCTGGACGCCCACCCCCTCGCCAAGGGGGGTCATCGACATCTCGGCCCCAAGCTGGAAGAAGCCCATGCCAATCACCATCATCATGGCGCCCACCAGGAACATCACGATGGTGCCCAGCTCCATCGGCACCAAAAAGATGCTGATGACCAGCACGATGGCGGTGATGGGCAGCACAGCCGAGAGGGATTCTTGTATTTTTTCTTTGAGTTTAGGGTTCATAAGCAGATCCTGCCTTCACTGTATTCTCAATCATATCGTTCTATATTCTATTGTAGCCCCCGCAAATCAAGTGAAGTTAAACAGATCGGTGTTTTTTGTTGAACTTCGGTTGAAGTTTCAGGCAAAAGGAAAGGACCGGTGGGTTTTCCCGCCGGCCCTCGCCCGTTCCGTCTGCCATCTCTATCTGAACAAAAGCGCCGGGCGGCCTCAGTCGAGGCCCGACACACTTTTGATTGCCATCGTAAACAGCACCCCGCGGGCCTCGGTTTGCAGGCCGCACTGGCGGTTCAGCTCGGCCAACAGGTCAGCCGTCACCTCGTCGGGCGCCACAATCAGCACCATCTCCTTGCCGTCCTCGGTTTTCACGCTAACCCCCAGCGCCGCCATTGTGTCGGCGGAATCGGCCAGCTTCATCCTGACCGCGCTTCCCCTCTTGGCGCTGAATTGCCGGGCCGCCTCCATCACACCACTGCCATGGCCGGCCGCCACCACCGCCAGTATCGCGTTCCGCGCGTTGAACGATTCCACACGCTCCGCCTCCCTTATGGCCGGCTTCTCCATGTTTTTACCGCACCTCCCATTCGGGGGGCTGCTGCTCCCCAAGCCGGCTGAAGGCCTCAATGATACTGCTGGCGCCGTGCACCATCAGGCCAACGGCCACCAGGAACCCGAGGGAGAGCGCCGTCACCCGGGGGCGCACCAGCATCACCACGCCGAGCAGCACGCCCAGCGCGTTCAGCACGGTGGACACCACCGACATTCCCCTGCCGGCCACGTACCGGATATACCGCTGGTTGGCCAGCCGCGAGATGCTGTGGGAGATGAACCACACGGCAAACACGATGCTGAATATCCAGCCGCCGAAGGCCGGGTTGAGCAGCAGCAGCAGGCCGGCCAGCACACTGATGATGCCCGAGGCCAGGGACACGCCCGGCCCAAAGCCGGTGGCGCTGTGCAGCTTAACATAGAACACAATATCGGTGATGCCGGTGATGATGGCGGTGAGGCTGTAGATCACCACCACGCCGGACAGGGCAATGCCCGGGTTTATGAGGGTTATGATCCCCAGCAGGATGAAAAGCAGCCCCAAAACCAGCTCCATCCATCCGAACTTTGAACGTTTGGTCACAATAAATCACCTGTCTTTCTCAATGCCTGCCAAGGCCCTGCGCAAGGGGCCGGGCCGGCTGTCAGTGCTGCCGCCTGCGGTTGCCGTAGATCAGGAACATCCGCAGGAACTGGGTGAAGGCGGATATCAGGCTGGCCACGTAGGTCATGGCCGCGGCGGTCAGCACCTGGCGCACCCCCTGCTCCTCGGCGCTGGTGATGCCCATGCCCTGCAACGATTTGACGGCCCGGGTGCTGGCGTTGAACTCCACCGGCAGGGTCACCAGCTGGAACAGGGCAATCAGCAGGTAGCCCCACAGGCCGATGGTGACAAGGGGCTGGAGGCTGAAAATCACGCCCACCAACAGCAGCGGAATCGCCATTTTGGACCCGAAGTTGGTGATCGGGATGATGGCGCTGCGGATCTTCATCGGGAAGTAGCCGGTGGCCTGTTGCACGGCGTGGCCGCACTCGTGGGCCGCCACCCCGATGGCCGCCACCGAGGTGGAGCCGTACACCGATTCGGACAGCCGCACCACGTTCGCCTTCGGGTCGTAGTGGTCGGTCAGCTCCCCGCGCACCTGCTGGATGCCCACGTCTTGCAGGCCGTTGTCGTCCAGGATGCGGCGGGCGGCCGAGGCGCCGGTGTGGCCCGAGGCCGAAAGCTGCCCACTGTACCTTTTGAACGTGGAGGACACCCGGGACTGGGCGAAGATGCCCAGCAAAAGCGGAACCAGCACGAGCCAGAGATAGTATCCACCGTTATAATACATTTTCATCACTCCTCAATCTGTTAAAGCAGGGCGGTCAGGCGGTTTGCCCGCAGGGCGGGCTGAATTGCAGGGAGCGGACCTGCCAGTCCTGCACCAGCTCATCGGCCATGGCGGTGGCCAGCGCGTCGGCGGCCTCCCGGCCCAGCCGGGTCAGCCGCACAAACTCGGCGCCGTCCCGGGCGCTCAGCACCACAAGGTTCTTTTTCTCCAGGGCCTTCAAATCACTCTTGGCCCGCAGCCAGGCCGTGCGTTCGGCCCGGCCGCCGGGCTCCAGGTGAAACAGCAGCTGGCTCAGGGAGACCGGCTCGGTATACAGGCTCAGGATAAAGAGATAATCGGTTGTTGCGTGTTCCATCAGGTTTTTCCTCCATGGGATTTTGTATCTGCGCGGCCCGGGCTGTTCCGGCGCCGGTTTTTGAGTGTACACCCATCATAGCGCGCCTTGTTCAACAGTCCTTCAATTTTTGGGCCGGTTATTGTTGAACTTCGGTTGAACTTTGCGCGGGGGTCGTTGTTTGAAGTCGGGGTGCCGCCGTGCGGTGTCCGATGTTCACTCCGGTCACGTGCTTCGCACATCCTTAGCCCTATGTTCCCTCCATGAACATCGGCCCCCGCACGGCTTTCGGACAGCGTTCATGCCATGCAGCTGTGAGGCTGATGCTCCTTCGGTGTTTTCGGCTTAATATATATGGTATACTGGCAGCATAAACACAACTTCAACAAAGCGGCCGATTTTGTTGAAGTTCTGTTGAACTTCGGGGTGTACACTGGCATCATCACCAACACCCGGTTTGGAGGAATATTTTGTGTTTAATATACTGGTTGTAGAAGATGACATGAGCACCCGCAAGCTGATGGAGGCCGTGCTGGCGGAGGAGGGCTTCAACCCACTGCTGGCCGAGAACGGCGAGGCGGCGATGGATGTCCTTGAAAAGCAGCAGGTGGATTTGATGATCACCGACATCATGATGCCCGGCATGGACGGCTACACCCTCACCGAGGAGCTGCGCCAGGCCGGGTACGAGATGCCCATCCTGATGGTGACCGCCCGGGACACTGTGCGCGACAAGCGCCGCGGCTTCATCGTGGGCACCGACGACTACATGATAAAGCCGGTGGATGAGGAGGAGATGATTCTGCGGGTGAAGGCCCTGTTGCGCCGGGCCAAAATTGTCAGCGAGCACAAGCTGACCATCGGCAAGGTGACGCTGAACTACGACAGCTACACCGTCAGCCGGGAGGGCCAGCGGGTCACCCTGCCCCAGAAGGAGTTTTTGCTGCTGTACAAGCTGCTCAGCTACCCGGACATCTGCTTCACCCGCGCCCAGCTGATGGACGAAATTTGGGGCATGGACTCCCAAACCGAGGAGCACACCGTCAGCGTTCACATCAGCCGGCTGCGGGACCGGTTCTACGACTGGCCAGAGTTCGACATCGTCACGATGCGGGGCCTGGGCTACAAGGCGGTGAAGCATGAAGACAACTGAGTTCATCCCCAAACGAAAGGGCCTGCTGGGCCGGCTCACCTCCCTGGTTATTTTGGTGGGCTTTGTGTTCATCATCCTGCTGGTGTCCTTCGCGGTGGCCGGCGCGGTGGTGCTCAGCCTCATCCGGGCCGGGCTGATGCCCACGGTAACCAACAACAACCTGCTGATCCTGCTGGTGCTCATGCTGTTTGTCAGCCTGGGGGTAGGCACCGTGCTGGCCGTGTTCGGCGGCACCTTTATGATGAAGCCCCTGCGGGAGCTGATCGACGCCACAAAGCGGGTGAGCGCCGGCGATTTCGATGTGCGCGTGGAGCCCCACGGCACCTTCGAGATGCAGCGCCTGATGCAAAGCTTCAACGACATGGCGACGGAGCTGGGCAGCCTGGAAACACTGCGCAACGATTTTGTGCGCAACATCTCCCACGAGTTCAAAACCCCGGTGGCCTCCATCCGGGGCTTCGCGAAGCTGCTGAAAAAGAAAACCCTGCCCGAGGAAAAACGAGACGAATACCTCGACATCATCATCCACGAATCCAGCCGGATGGCCCAGCTCTCGGGGAACGTGCTGCTGCTCTCCAAGCTGGACAGCACCGACCGCCTGCCCGACACCGCCGAGTACGCCCTGGACGAGCAGCTGCGCCGGGCCGTGCTGGTGATGGAGCCGGCCATCTCCCAAAAAGACATCGAGGTGACGGTTGACCTTGCCCCGGTGACACTGAACGCCAATGAGGAGATGCTGCAGCACGTCTGGCTGAACCTGCTGGGGAACGCCGTGAAGTTCACCCCGCCCGGCGGACAGATCACTGTGGCGCTACAGGCGCGGGACGGCGCCGCCCGGGTGACCATCTCGGACAATGGTATCGGCATGGACGAGGCGACAAAAGCGCATATCTTTGACAAGTTCTACCAGGGCGACGACTCCCGCGCCACCGCCGGCAACGGGCTTGGGCTGTCCCTGTCCCAGCGGATCATCTCCCTGAGCGGGGGCAACATCACCGTGGAAAGCGCGCCCGGCGAAGGCTCGGCCTTCACCGTGGAACTGCCCTGCCCGCCGGCCGGCCCGGAATAGCACACACAGCAAGAGGGATGCCGTAAGCGGCATCCCTCTAAAACTGTAGCCAATGTTGCATCGTTGCATCGCCGACCGTCGGGGCCTAGCGGCGGGCACTCCCTCCGGGAACTACCTTCCGCGCCGCCTCACGTACAACGAAGGTATGTTGTCCGTGATTCGCCTTGACGGCGAGGGGCACTTTAGTGCCGAGGCTGGCTTGCGGAGCAAACAGCCGAGCCCGCCGCGCAGCGGTGGGACACGTTCCCTCCAAAAGCACCCGCCGCTCTCCCCGACTGCCTCTTGTTATGCCTGCAAAGCGCTCACCCGGGCGGCGCTTCGGCCTTGATCTCGGTCACTACGGCGTCCTCGTCATCGTCCTCCTCGGGCATCAGGGCGCGCTCGCGCAGCAGGGCGTAAAGGCCGGACAGCGCCTGCAAGGCGCCCTGTATGCACAGCAGCACCGTCACAATGCCGAAGGTGGCGCCAAACAGTTCAAAGCGCAGGTCCTGCCCCGCCCGCACCAGCGCGGTGCTCAGCATCTGCCCGGTGAAGGCGCCCAGGTTGCTCACCACAATGTTCAGGGAAAAACCAGCGGTCTGCCCGGTTTTGGGCATGTTGATGTAGGCCATGTTGTTCACAGTGATGGACAGCCCCACAAACAGCACCAGCTGCAAGCCCCGGACGCCCGGATACATCCAGCGGTAGTTCTCCTTTGTGACAAAGCCCAGCGCCGCCGAAAAAGGGGCGTACAGCATCACTGCCACCGCAAAGGTGCGCAGCCAGTTCCACTTGCGGATCAGCCGGTTCCACCCGGTGCTGAACACCGCCAAAAACAGGAAGAAGGAGGCCGTCAGCCCCGAGATCAGGTAGTAGGGCACCCCCACATCCTGCAACAGGTACACCTCGTAGGGGGTGGCGCCGATGAAGGCCGCCAGGTTCCAGAGGAACACAATGACCATGGTGCCCATGAACTTTATGTGCTTTTTGGCATAGCTGAAGATGTACAGCGGGTGGCGGGCGTGGTCTTCCTCCTTGTACACCGGCTCAGGCGGGCGGGAAAAGATATACACCTCCAGCACCGCAAGGCCAAAGGCCAGCAGCCGGATGCACCGGAAGAACATGGCCGGGTCGCCCGAGCGGCCGATCATGTCCGACAGCACGCCGGTCACCAGCAGGGTTACCGCCGAGACTGCCGCGTTCACCAGCTGCTGGGTGGTGATGTACACCGCCCGTACCTTGCCGGGCAAAAAGCTGAAATGCCAGGCCGAATAGCCCGAGACAAACAACTGGTTGGCCCCGTTGCTGATGACGTAGGCCGCCGCCATCAGCCCAAGCAGCACCGGCTTTGGCGCCGGCAGCATCGGCAGCATAGTCAGCACCACCAGGCTGAAAAAGTGGGAGACTAGCCGGCTGATCGACAGGATTTTTTTGCGCTTCGGGAACGGGCGCAGCAGCATCGGGGTAAACAGCGTACAGAACGACATCAAAAACGGAATGCCGCCCAAAAGGCCGATGTCGGTGACGTCCAGCCCGGCCTCGAGCAAAAACCCGGTGAAAAACAGCCCGGTGGACAGCCCCGCAATGGCCGCCCCGCACAGGCCGGCCAGCACAATCTGTACCCGCCCACGGGCCGCCGGCTCGCGCAGGTTAAACACCATCTGAAGTTCGGGATTCACCATCCACTGCCGTGTTCTGCGCGGCATAAAAAACACCCTTCCCGCTGTGGGCTTCCAAATGGTGCAATATTTACAACCTTTGTTAAGCGCAGTATAGCATGTTTACCAGCGATTACAAGCCGCTTTGGCAAATTGGTGTATTCCTTATTGGAATATACAAAATAAAGCGACCCTATGGACAACCTGTCCATAGGGTCGCGCCGGAGTTTTGGGGAAGCGTTCAGCCGTCCATCCCAAGGTTTTGCAGGATCTCCCGGTAGCGCCGGGTGGCCAGCTCGCTGGGCTGGCCCTTTTTGCAGAATTCGAGCTTTGCCAGCTTGGGCACCACCCGCTCCACCAGGATTTGGCCGTCCACCAGCTTGTCCTTCAGCGCCTCGAAGGCCTCAAGGAAGCGCTTGTCCTCTCTGGCATATTCGTAAAAGGACAGGCCGTGAACCCAAGGGAACAGGTTGTAGTCGTAGAAGGGATACTCCACCTGCATGAACCGGGTGCCCATGCCGTAATGGCAGGGGCCGATGGGCGCCCGGATGACCCAGTGCTCCAGCAGGAACTCCACGGCGCTGTTCAGGGCCGGGTCATCGCTTTGGCCGGCGTACCGGAAGGCGTTCAGCGCCGTCAGGGTGGGCATTGGGTTGGAGCACTCGGTCTCCGGCCCGCGCCCGAAGAAGAATTTCTTGCAGCGCCAGCCGCCGTCGCTGTGGCGGGTGGCCATCAGGTGGGCCAGGGTCTTTCCCACCCGGGGGTCCCCCGCATGGCCCAGCTGACAGAGCAGCTTGGCGGCGTAGGCGGTCTGGCAGGGAAAGCCGGAGCCGCCGGGGTAGAGCTTGAACTGCCCATCCTCCCGCCAGCAGCTAAAGAACAGCTCGGCCACCCCTTGCAGCGCCGGGTCATACGGCGGCACCCCCAGCTCCAGCAGCATCTGGGCGCTGTGGTAGGCCGAAAAGGGCGAACCCTTCAGCAGCCGGTTGTCCGGTGTGGTCCAGTAGTCGGCCCCCTGGTCGTGCCGGTGGGACAAAATCGCCTCCACATCCGGCAGGTAGCGTTCTTCAACCGCCATGCGCACACCTCAAATTTTGTTAATTGTGGTTGAGAAAACTATACACGCTTTTGGCGCCGGGGACAAGGCAGCCTTCTTGCGCCGGCCCAGGCGCCGTCGATGGAAATGTGTCGACTTTTTGGGTGAATACAGGTATAATGTTTTCGGTTCGCACTTCGGGCTGCGCACACACCGGCCCACACATTCGAATGGAGACAGCAATGGAACTGTTCCGGAATTTCATCGACGCGATCTTCGGCTCAATACTCGCCATGGACGCCGTCGGCATCCTCAAGATGCTGGTGATGTGGGCCATCGGCGGGATACTGATCTTTCTCGCCATCAAAAAGGAGATGGAGCCCAGTCTGTTGATGCCGATGGGCTTTGGGGCCATTCTCGTAAACCTGCCCTTCTCGGGGGCCATCACCCAGGTGATTGACGGCGTCACCGAGGAGGGGCCGCTGAGCGTGCTGTTCGACGCCGGCATCGCCAACGAGCTGTTCCCGCTGATTTTGTTCATCGGCATCGGCGCAATGATCGACTTCGGGCCGCTGCTTAAAAACCCAAAGCTGCTGCTGTTTGGGGCGGCGGCCCAGTTCGGCATTTTCATCACCATCCTGCTGGCGGCGGTCATTGGCGAGCTGGTGCCCGGCACCTTCTCCCTGCAGGACGCCGCCGCCATCGGCATCATCGGCGCAGCCGACGGCCCCACCGCCATCTTCGTGGCCAACTACTTCGGCACCAAGTACATGGGGGCCATCCTGGTGGCGGCCTACAGCTACATGGCCCTGGTGCCCATCATCCAGCCGCCCTGCATCAAGCTGGTCACCACCAAGAAGGAGCGCAAAATGCGCATGCCTTACGAAGCCGGCGAGGTGAAAAAGAGCGTGCGCATCCTGTTCCCCATTGTGGTAACGGTGATTGCCGGGATGGTGGCCCCGCGCAGCGTGGGGCTGGTGGGCTTTTTGATGTTCGGCAACCTGATCCGCGAGTGCGGGGTGCTGAACAGCCTTTCGGAAACCGCCCAGAACACCCTGGCCAACCTGATCACCATTTTCCTGGGCATCACGGTGGCGGTGAAGATGCAGGCCGACCAGTTCCTCACCTGGGAAACCCTGCTGATCATGGGCCTTGGCCTGTTCGCCTTTGTGTTCGACACGATCGGCGGGGTGATGTTCGCAAAGCTGATCAACCTGTTCAGCAAAAACAAGGTGAACCCGATGATCGGGGCCTGCGGCATCAGCGCCTTCCCGATGTCCAGCCGGGTGGTGCACAAGATGGGCCTTGCGGAGGACCCGCAGAACTTCCTGCTGATGCACGCCGCCGGGGTGAATGTGGGCGGGCAGATCGCCTCGGTCATCGCGGGCGGACTGATTCTCAATCTGGTGGCAAAATAGCGGGTGGGGCCATCCCACCAAAGGAGTATAGATTATGATTATACAGGCGTTGCAGATCATGCTGTTCGGCATGCTGGGCATCTTCATCGTGATGGGGCTGATCATCCTCGTCATCAAGCTGCTGGACCGGCTGGGCCGGGACAAGAGGGACCCGGGTTCCTCCCAATCCTGATAACAAGGTAAAAGCTAGCGGCGCCATGGGCCGGGGCATTCCGGAGCGAACCTAGGGCTTAGGATGTGCGTGAGCACGTGAGCGGAGGAATGCCACGGCACATGGCGATGCGGCCAATATGCGCTTTCGGGCAAAACGAAGGGATGGGCTGCGCCCATCCCTTCCTGCGTATATCGCCCTATTTCGCCGAATACAGCCCTTGGGTGCCGCTCACCAGCAGCTTCATCATCAAATCGGCAATCATCTCCGGCTCGTCGGCGCAGTCGGTCTCCAGCCAGCGGCGCATGATGCTGAGTAGCCCACCCACCGCAAACTCGTTCAGGTATTGCAGGGTGCGGGGCGGCAGGCTGCGCTCCCCCTCCAGCTCCGCAAGGAACTTTTCGTGGGCCAGCTGCATCAGCTCGCTCTGGAAGCTGGCGTCCCCGTTTTCGCTCAACAGCACCTTCACCAGGGCGGCATTTTCGCACCCGTACTCAAGAATGCGCACCAGCACGTCCATCGCCCCGCCCGAGGCCCCAAAGAAACGCGCCGAAAAAATCTGCGCCTTCACCTCGCCAATCACCTCCCCCTGCACCGCGTGCAGCAGGGCGTACTGGTCCTTATAGTGGGCGTAGAAGGTGCTGCGGTTGATGTCCGCCGCTTCGCAGATCATCTTCACCGATATCTTCGAGATGGGCTGCCGCCCCATCAGCTCCACCAGGCTCTCCCGGATGGCCTGCTTCGTGATGCGGACGCGGCGATCCTCTTTTTTTCGCTCCACCGTTGTCCCCCATACCATCGCAATTGTGAATTTATTGTAAATATCCAACAGTATTTGTGGAAAGTGACGGTTATTAGACAGCTGTGGCAACTCTGTGGGTTGCCGCGCCGCCCGCCACACATTATAATACAATACTGTAAGATAGACAAATCAGAGAATGATAATAGACATTGTGTTTATTATTACATGGTGCGCAGAAGGCAGCCAGCCAGTGTTCATCCACTCGCATGCTCCGCATATCCTAAGCCCTAGGCTCGCTCCTAAACACTGGCTGTCTGCCTTCTCTCCTACCTAATGCACAACAACATAAGAAAACCGAGGAAACCGAATGCCCTACATCGAATTCAACGACATTGTGAAGGAATACAACACCGGCGGGCTGGCCATCCGCGCGCTGGACGGCGCAAGTTTTTCGGTTGAGAAGGGGGAACTGGCGGTTATTGTGGGCTCCTCCGGGGCCGGCAAAACCACGGCACTGAACATCCTGGGCGGCATGGACAGCGCCACCTCCGGCGACGTGATTGTGGACGGCCAGAACGTGAGCCGGTACAACAAAAAGCAGCTGGTGAACTACCGCCGGCTGGACATCGGCTTCGTGTTCCAGTTCTACAACCTGGTGCCCAACCTGACGGCCCTCGAAAACGTGGAGCTGGCCGCCCAGATTCGCCCCGACTCGCTGGACGCCGCCGAGACGCTGACGAAGGTGGGCCTGGCCGAGCGGATTGACAACTTCCCGGCCCAGCTTTCGGGCGGGGAGCAGCAGCGGGTTTCGATTGCGCGCGCCATCGCCAAAAACCCCAAGCTGCTGCTGTGCGACGAGCCCACCGGCGCGCTGGATTACACCACCGGCAAGCAGATTCTCCAGCTTTTGCAGGACACCTGCCGCCGGGACGGCATCACCGTGCTGATCATCACCCACAACTCGGCGCTGGCCCCGATGGCCGACCGGGTGATCCGCTTCAAGAGCGGCAAGGTGCGGGATATCACCCAGAATCCCAACCCCACGCCCATCTCCGAAATCGAGTGGTGACCCCATGAACAGGGCCTACCTCAAGGATATTTTCCGAACCATCAAAAAAAACGCCAAGCGCTTCCTTGCCATTCTGGCAATCACAGCGCTTGGCCTTACGGCGTTTACCGGCATCACCGCCGCCTGCCGGGACCTCTACCGCGCCGCCGATCGCTTCTACGACCAGCAGCGCCTGTTCGACGTGCGGGTGCTCTCCACCCTGGGGCTGACCGATGAGGATGTGGAGGCGATACACGCCGTCACCGGGGTGGAAACCGCAAGCGGCGCCTACAGCGAAACGGTGCACCTCGACGTGAACGGGCAGCGCCAGAGCGCCGAGATGGTCATGCTGAGCGAGCAGGGGCTGAACCGCCCTTGGATCGAGGACGGCAGCATGCCCGAAAAAGCCGGGGAGATCGCCGTCACCCGGAAGTACCTCGAGGCCTCCGGCAAGGCCCTGGGCGATACTCTGACCATCGAGGAGGATCTGAACGAGGACGACGACGCGGATGAGGACGCCGCAGACGCGGACGCCCCCGAAGGCAGCGCCGAACCTGAACCTGAACGGGAACCTGAGCCTGAACCTGACGAGCCGGCGGAGGAGCCCGACGCAAGCGACGACGATGACGACGGCCTCAACACCGACATCGACTGGGACGCCGAGGTGGAAATCGAGGAGGAGCCCGAGACCCCCACCTTCAAAAGCACCACCTACACCATCACCGCCATGGTGGTGGACCCGCTGGACATCTCCAACAACGAGGGCACCTCGGCCTTCCGCTCCACCGCCACCACCGATTTCACCTTCTTTGTCACCCCGGCCGACGTGGACACCGAGGTTTACACCGCCGTCTACCTCACCCTCGAGGGCCTTTCCGGGCTGGACTGCTACAGCGCGGCCTACGAGGACGCGGTGAACACCGCCATCGGCCTGATCGAGTCCAACATCATGGCCCAGCGCCAGCAGGCCCGCTACGACAGCGTGATGGGCGAGGCGCTGGAGATAATCACCGACGCCGAGGATACGATGAACGAGAAGTTCACCGAGGCGGACGAGCAGTTCTCCGACGCCTGGGCCGACGTCGAGGAGGCAAAGCGCGAGCTGGCCGACGGCGAGGCCGAGCTGACCGCCGAGGAGCGCGACGCCCTGCAAAAGCTGGCCGACGCCCGCGCCGAGCTGGAGGACGGCAAGGCCAAGCTGCGGGATGGAGAGGCCGAGCTGGACAAGGGCGAGGCCAAGCTGAACAGCCAGGCCAAGGCCGCCGAGAAGACCTTTGCCGAAAAGCAGGCCGGGCTGGACACCGCCCGCGCGGAGCTTTCGGCAGGCGTCCAGCAACTTCAGGGCATCCTTGGGGAGCACTGGCCCGAGGCCGAGTGGAACGCCCTGGTGGAGACCGCCGCCGGGGTGGCCGCCGGCCTGCTGGCGGCCACCCCGGACATCGACTCAACCGCCCTTGCCCAGCAGGTGGGCGCAGCGGTGGCGGCCACCCAGCAGATGGCCGATTTCTCCGCCGCCCTCGGCATGGCCGCCGGGATGGCCGGCTATCCCGGGGATATCGCCGAGCTGGTGGCAAGCGCCGCCGAGGCCGGGATAGGCCTTGGGGTGCTGGATGGCAGCCAGCAGGTGCTGGACGCCGGCAAGCAGACCTTTAACAAGCAGATAGCCGCGGCCCGCAAAAAAATCAGCGACGGCCGGGCCGAGATAGCCGAGGGCTGGCGGAGCCTTGCCGAGGGCGAGGCCGAGCTGGACGCCGAGGAGCAGAAGGCCCTGCGGGAGCTGCGCGACGCCTGGCAGGAGCTGGCCGAGGGCAAGCAGGAGCTAGCCGAGGGCGAGGCCGAGCTGATTGAAAACGAGGAAAAGTACCAGGAGAAGAAGACCGAGGCCGAGGAAAAGCTGGCCGACGCCTACGCCGAGCTGGATGACATCGACATGGCCCAGTGGTACGTGCAGGATCGCGGCTCCCTCGACAGCTACTCCAGCCTCGACACCGACCTCGCCTCCATCGGCGCCATTGGCAAGGCCTTCCCGGTGCTGTTCCTCGTGGTGGCACTGCTGGTCAGCCTCACCACCATGTCCCGCCTGGTGGAGGAGGAGCGCGGGCTGATCGGCACCTACAAGGCCCTCGGTTTCGGCAGCTTCGCCATCGCCTGGAAGTATCTGGTCTACGCGCTGCTGGCTTCCCTGCTGGGCGGGGGGGGGCGGGCTACCTGCTCGGCTTCATCGCTTTGCCCAAGCTGCTCATCCTCATTCTCGAGGCCATCTACCTGATCCCGGGCGTTCAGCTGGAGTTCGACATCGTCTCGGGCGGCCTTGGGGTGCTGCTGTTCGTGGTCAGCAATCTGGCCGCCACTGCGCTGGCCTGCCGCAGCGAGCTTCGGCGCAGCCCCGCCTCGCTGATGCGCCCGAAGGCGCCGCGGGCCGGCTCCCGCATCCTGCTCGAGCGGGTGCCCGCCATCTGGAACCGGCTGAAATTCCTGAACAAGGTCACGGCCCGCAACCTGTTCCGCTACAAGCGCCGGCTGTTCATGACGGTGATCGGCATCGCCGGGTGCACCGCGCTGGTGCTGGCCGGTTTTGCCATCCGCGATTCGGTGACCGACCTGATGCCGAAGCAGTATGAGTACATCTACCAATATGACCTGCTGGTGGCGGCAGACGGGGACGACAACCCCGAACTGCTGGAACTGCTGGACGGGGACGAGGGCGTCGAGAGCTACCTCTCGATACAGATGGACAGCATCAAGCTGTTCAACGCGGGCGGCGCCTCCGAGAGCATGCAGATGGTGGTGGTGCCCGCCGGCGCCAACCTTGCGGACTATGTGAACACACCGGACGCGGACGGCAACACCATCCCGCCAAACGACGACGGCATTCTGGTGACCCAGAACACCGCGACCATGCTAGACCTTTCACCCGGGGACGTGGTGGCCCTGCAAAACCTGGTGCTGGACCGGTACGACCTTGCCATCTCCGCCGTGGTGGAAAACTACCTCGGCAACACGGTGTTCATCACCCAGCAGCTGTATGAATCCCTGTTCGGGCCGATGGAGCCCAACGCGGCCTATGTCCACCTGAGTGACACGGTGGCCGACCAGCCCGCCTTCGCCGAAGCGCTGCTGGACGAGAACGACATCGTGCTCACCTCCCTGAGCACCGAGGTGCTGGCCACCGAGTTCACCACCGACTTTGCTATCCTCAACTACGTGATCTACATCCTCACGGTGCTGGCGGCGGCGCTGGCCTTTGTGGTGCTGTTCACCCTGGCCAACACCAACATCTCCGAACGGATACGGGAGCTGGCCACCATCAAGGTGCTGGGCTTTTTCGATTCGGAGGTTCACAGCTACGCCAACAAGGAAACGCTGATTCTGACGCTGATCGGTGTGGTTTGCGGGCTGCCACTGGGTTATCTGGTCAGCGGGCTGCTGCTGGGGGTGCTCAAGATGCCCTCCATTCAGTTTGTGCTGGTGATCGAGCCGCTGAGCTACCTGATTGCCGGGGTGATCTCCTTCAGCTTCGCGCTGGTGGTGAACCTGATCACCAACCGCATCCTCGACAAAATCAACATGGTGGAAGCGCTGAAAAGCGTGGAGTAACCTACAGCGCATCATAAAGAAAGCCCCGCTGGCACGGGGCTGAAATGCATATTGTCCGCGGCGCCGTGTGCCGGGGTATTCCTCCACGAACGTGCTTCGCACATCCTTAGCCCTAGGTTCGCTCCGGAATACCCCGGCCCACGGCGCCGCTGCCTTTGGTGCTAAGGGTAAAAACGAAGGCCAGTCGGGGAGAGCGACGGCCATTCCTGGAGGGAACATCAGCCGCAAGTCGAATCACGAACAACGTCTTTTCGTTGTACGTGAGGCGACGCGGAAGGTAGTTCCCGGAGGGAATACCCGTCGCTAGGCCCCGACGGATGGCGATTCAACATAGTTTATCGTCCCAGCACCGCCACCGCGATATCCCGCTGGACGCCGTCCCCCGTGGCGGTGCAGGTGGAGAGGGTGAGGAACCGGTCCTCTTTTGTGTAATCCGCCGGGTCAAAGCCCGCAAGAAGCGCCCCCAGCCGTTCGGCTGCCGCTTCGGCCAGCGCCCCGGCCTGTGCCGCGCCGCCGCCCAGCATGCCGTAGAGTGGGTCGTCGGCCGGCACCCGGCCCGCCGCCACCACGGTGCAGGTGTACAAAACATCATTCAGGTGGATGTACAGCATCGGGTTTTCCGCAAGGAAGGCGTTGTCCTGGTACCTGTCGAGGCCGGAGAACATCGAGCCGTCCAGCATATTGTGGCCATAGATCAGGCTGTGCCCGTCCGTAAAATCAGCACTGCTTCGAAAATCCATGAAAATTGCCCCCGAGGCGTTCTGTGCGCGCTCGAAGGTGTGGTTCAGGTAGTAGTCATTGTCACCCCCGCGCAGCACCGGGTATTCAATCTCCACCCCGGGCAGCTCCAGCCATGCCACGCAGTCCGAATTCAGGGCTTGCAAGGCCCTCAGGTCCACCACCGAGGGCTGGGCCTCGCCGCCGGCTTCGCCAGGGTTCTCCGCCGCTTTGGACACATAGCCCTCCCGCAGGCTGGTGTATTCATTTTGGGCCGCGCTGTATTCCAGCCCGATGCGCACCACCATCACCAGGGCCAGCGCAAAGCCCGCGCCCCCCAGCCCGATGAGCACCCACGACAAAACACCCAGCCGCCGGCCGGTGTTTTTCTGTTTTTTTTCTCTTGCTTTCATACCCACATTATACCCTTTTGGCCCGGGTGCGTCCAGTTTTGCCCTGTGTCGCGCTTCCCTTTTGCGCCGCTTTTCGGTATACTTCTATCATCCGGTATCGCCGGACATCACCTTTCTGGAGGCAGATTTGCGCAAACTTTTCGCCTGGCTCGTGGCCGCGCTGCTGGCGGGCGCCGGGGGCCTGCTTTTAGTCAAGACCGGCAACCTCTGGGTGCTGGCGCTGGGGCTGGTGATTCTGGCTGCCTCGCTGGTTTTCTATCTGGTGGCCACCAGCCCCCGGCGGCGGGCCCTGCGGGGCCTTGCACAGGTGGACGAGATGGACGGGGTGCAGTTCGAAAGCTACGTGGCCGAGCTGCTTAAACGGGCCGGATTCCGGCGCATCGAGGCCACGGCGGCCACCGGGGACTACGGGGCCGACCTTCTGGCCGAGCGGGATGGCCGGCGCTACATCTTCCAGTGCAAGCGCTACGCCAAGAACTGCGGGGTGCAGTCGGTGCAGGAGATCTGCGGCGCCAGGGCCCACTACGCCTCCGACGTGGAGGTGGTGGTCACCAACGCCTACTTCACCAAAAACGCCGTCATCCTGGCGCAGGAGACCGAGGTGGAGCTGTGGGACCGGGACGTCCTGATTGGCCTCGCCTCGGGCGCCGCCCGCCCGGTGTAAGCATGGTAAACTGAAAATAGAAATAGCAGGAGGGCTGTTCCCATGACCAACGAAACCCTGGACGTGATCAGGCGGCGCAGGAGCGTCCGCAGCTTTGCCCCGGACCAGATAACCGACGAGGCGCTGACCGCTATCGTGGAGGCGGCGGCCTACGCCCCGAACGGCGGCGGGGAGGCCTGGCATTTCACCGTTATCCAGAACGCCGGGGTGCTGGCGCAGCTGGACCGCCTTGCCAAACAGTTTGCCGCCGCCTGCGGCCTGCCCTGGCTGGAAGCGCTGGGCAAGGACGAAGCCTTCCACAGCGTCTACCATGCCCCCACGGTCATCCTTGTGTCGGGCGACGAGCAGAACGTGTGCGCCGAGTCCGACACGGCCGCCGCCACCCAAAACCTGCTGCTGGCCGCCGAAAGCCTGGGCATTGCCTCCTGCTGGGGCTATTTCGTCACCCAGGCTTTCCAGACAGACGAAGGAAAGGCCATGCGTGGGCAGCTGGGCATTCCCGAGGGCTACCGGGTGTATACCTCGACCATGCTCGGGCAGCGGGCCGGCGACGCGCCGCAAGCGGCCGCGCGGAAGGCCGGCACCGTCACCTACGTCCGGTAAACCAGCCGGGCAATTTGTCACCAAAACTGGTTTAAAATCCTGTTTTGTGCTATACTAAAGAGGGTTAGGCAAGATTTCGCTTCATCGCTTTATGGATTGGAGCTGATCTCTTGGATATGCTGTTTAATCTCAGCCTTTACCCGGTCAACGCCCTCGAATACACACATGGAACGAACCAGACGAGAGCCGCACGCAAAAAACGACTGTATGAAGCGGATGAGCTTATGCCGATTCCCCCGATTGAGCATACGAAAACCGCCACCGACCAGATTGATCCACGGCAGCCGGCCCACCACCGGCCCAGGCGCCCCGCATCCCCGCCGCCTGACTTCACCGGTGTGCTGCATAGTGAAACCTACCGGGCCTATCCACTAAGCACCATGAACGTGCTGGCCAGAAAATGAGAAAGCTCCGCCATAGCGGAGCTTTTTTGCATTTTCCGGGCCATATAAAAAAACCAGTTGCCCGCCCACGCTAAAGTTCCTATCCCACCCGTCGAATATGTAATTACAGGGATGTGATTACAATGACGTACAGTATATGGGATATACAGGCCATCTCGGGGCAACTTCAAGACGAGCCCCAGACCCATCGGCGGTCAAGGCTTTCGCAGGACGGTTTCGTGCGCGCCCTGCATGATCTGCTTGCCCAGGAGTCCGCTGCGCAGCCGGTCGCGGCCCCAGCACCGGGCAGCCCTGCCTCGCTGGTCATCCCCTACCTGCGTGAGGTACAGCATGTGGATCTGGGCGACCTGTCCAGCCAGAAAGTGATGCACCCCTACATTGCCTGAGCGCCCGCCCAGGCCGGATAACACAGATATGCCCCGCCGGAACCGCAAAGGTCCGGCGGGGCTTTTAATTCGGGTACTGGGCCACGCCGCTCTCAGGCGCTCTCCACCTCAAGCACCAGCTTGCCGTCCTCAAGGGACACGGTGATTTTCTCGCTGGTCCAGGGATCAAAGCTGTCCTTGCTGGTCCAGATTTTGCCGTCCGCGTCGGTAATCTCCAGCAGCCAGGCGTCCTTTTCGAAGTCGTCCTCGTCCAACCTGCCGCTGATGGTGGCCGTCTTGTCCGGCTTCAGCGGGTCGAGGCGCAGCTCCACCTCGCCTTTTTCAGGAGCATCCGCCTCGCGCATCGAGACAGCATTGATGGTAACCCCGGTGCTGTTGACCAGGCCGAAACGGAAGTTGTCCTCCTCTTTCAGCGGCACCTGGGAATGGTCGGGCGCGTCGCCCGGGGGCACGAAGCTGCCGTTCACCGTTTCGGTCTCGCCGTCCTGATGGTGGACGGTCATCAGCAGCTTATCCTTGAAGGTGATGACCGCCATGTCCCCGTTTTGGAAGGCAACCCGCTCGAACTCGTAGGCGCCGCCCTCCCGGTCCTTGAGCCACACGCCGTAGCTGTTGCTCTGCTCCACGGTCACCCCGAAGGAACCCACCCGGGTTAGCTCCTTGGTGTTCTTGATGAAGTCCTGCCCCATCTCCTCGATGCCGCCCGGGTAGACGTAAAGCTCCTGGAAGGTGGCGTCCACGTCGAGGGTGATTACCACCCCGATGGTGTGGATGTATTTGCGGGTGTCGCGCCGGTCGTCGCAGCCGGCCAGCAGCAGCCCAAGGGCTACGGCCAGCGCCAGCACCGGCAGGGCCTTTTTGACCAATCTCATTGTTTAATTCCTCACATCCATGTTGGATTTGTTCAGCATTTGTAGCCGGGGTACAGCTCGATCTCGATTTCCTCGACCTCCAGCTCCTCCCCGAGGGCCACCTCGTCCACCAGCACCCGCAGCAGGTAGGCGCCCTGCTCAAAAATCGGCGGGTTTTCGAACAGGTAGCGTCCATCTCCATGCACTGCGGCCTCGGCTACCGTTTTCCCCTGCGGGTCCACCAGCTCCACCTTGACGCCCGGCAGGTACTCCTCCTTGTAGGTCATGGGCCGGTTGTTCAGCGAAAGGGCAAGGGTGCCGCTCACCCGGGATTGCATGTCCAGAACGATGTCCAGGCCGGCAAAGCCCGCGGCATTGCGCGCGCTGATGGTGAACAGCTCTCCATCGCTCATGGCCGCCCATATAGTCTCCCCGCTGCCCGGCAGGGTGAGCTGCAGCTTGTACGACCCATGGGGCACCGATTCGAAGGCAAAGGCGCCATCGGCCACCGTGACGGCCTCGCTGTAAACCGCACCGGCGGCGTCCCACAGAATCACCTGCGCACCGGAAA
>JAJDIZ010000080.1 GCA_030266915.1 Ruminococcaceae bacterium OttesenSCG-928-D13
GCAAGGTGTGTCAAGCATTAAAATCAAAAATATTCCATTTTCATTTTTCTCGCGTTAGCCGCCCAATCGCCAAGGGAAAACCGCCCGACATCCACAGCCGGGCGGCGCACATTTTACCTGGACACCTTAAAGGTGATACAAGCTTACATTCAAAGGATCACAGCGCCCCACGATAGATCAGCGCGTTGAGCTCCCGGGTCGAGAAGTATCCCTTCAGCAAGCGGCGGATCTCCGAGATGCAATACTCGAGTTCCCTGTAGCGGCCCGGGCGGCGCACACCATCCAGCCAGGTTTCAATGGTAACCCAGCTGTACCCGGCCGTGATCTCCCCTTCCCCCGTCGTTCTGTCCTGGGTTGCCACGGCATCACCGACCGGCGCCACGCTGAGCTTTCGTTGCAGTTCGGCAAAGGCCTCCGGGAAACCGGCGCCGTCAGGCATCGCTGCAGCCCGCAGCGCGTCCTCTGCGGCCGGCTCATTATCACAGAGCCAATCGAAAATCTCCTGGGCATCGGCAGACAATTCCGGTTCGGCGTAAACCGCCAGTAAGCAGAACAGCAGGTGGTTGGAGAGAAGCGTCTCCCTGCCGCCGCCCAGCCGGCAGAAGAAAAGCTGCTTTTGGGCAATCAGGGACCGCACAGGGCGGTAAAGGAATTCACCGGCGGAGCCGGTCTGCCCAGCCAGTTCCTCCAGGGTAACAATCCCAACCCTGTCCACATATTCCAGTAAAAGTTTTTCATTCATAAGCAGCCCTGCCATTCCATGATGTCAATTCTGCCTGGTTCCCCTGCCTTTATGCCGGCCCAATTCCCGCTATCCCAGCGCGTCGATGCTCTCGCGGACACGCAGCTGCTTCTCCTGCGCCCGAGCCAGCTTGTCCCGGATATCCTGCACCACATTGGCCGGCGCCTTACTCACAAAGCCCTCGTTGGCCAGCTTGGCGCTGTGCGATGCGATCTCTTTTTCGGTGGCCGCCAGTTCTTTGTTTAGCCGGGCCAGTTCCTTTTCCCTGTCAATCAGGTCCATCATCGGGATGAATCCGCGGGCCACCGCCGTGGCCACCTGCACCATGCCGGCGGCGTCGCCCGCAAAGGCCGGCACCAGCTCCACCGCCTCGGCATTCGCCAGACGCTGGATGACCGCCTCCCCCGCCTTAAACAGCTCGGGGCGCGCCGTCTCGATAATCAGATGGGAGCGCTTGGCCGGGTGCACATTCATCTCGGCACGCACAATGCGCACCGCGCGGATCAGGTTCACCACCTCGCCGAAGGCCTCCTGCTCGGCGGCAAAATCCAGCGCCGCATCCTGCTTCGGCCAGGCCTGGATCATAATGGTCTCGGCACTGCCCGGCAGCGCCCGGTAAATCTCCTCGGTGATAAAGGGCATGAACGGGTGCAGTAGCTTCAGCGCACCGTCCAGCAAGAACACCAGCACCTTGCGGGCGGTGTCGGCCCCCACGGCATCCTCACCGTTCAGGCGGGTCTTGGCAATCTCGATGGTCCAATCGCAGTACACATCCCAGAGGAAGTCGTAGATCTTCTGAACCGCCAGCCCAAACTCGAAATGCTCGATGTTGTCGGTCACCTCGCCGACAAGCTTATTATACACTGAAAGCACCCATTTGTCACTGAGTTCCAACGCGCTTTTTTCGGGCTGGCCGGGGGTGAAGTCCTCAGGCAGATTCATCATCACGAAGCGGGCTGCGTTCCACAACTTGTTGGCAAAATTGCGGGAAGAACGCGCTTTTTCGTCCGAGAAGCGCATGTCATTGCCCGGAGTAGAGCCAGACACCAGCGTGAAGCGCAGCGCATCGGCGCCGTATTCGCTGATCACATCCAGCGGGTCGATGCCGTTGCCCAGGCTCTTGGACATCTTGCGCCCCTCGGCGTCCCGCACCAGGCCGTGGATCAGCACGGTGTCGAAGGGGGCCTTGCCGGTGTAGTGCAGGCCGGAGAAGATCATCCGGCTCACCCAGAAGCCGATGATGTCGTAGCCGGTGACCAGGGTGTTTGTGGGGTAGAAGTAGGCCAGGTCCTCGGTCTCCTCGGGCCAGCCCAGGGTGGAGAAGGGCCACAGGGCGCTGGAGAACCAGGTGTCCAAAGTGTCCTCATCCTGGTGGATGACTCCGCTGCCGCAGTGGGCGCACACTGTCGGGGTGCCCTCGCTCACCGTGACCTCGCCGCAGCTGTCACAGTACCAGGCCGGGATGCGATGCCCCCACCAAAGCTGGCGGCTGATGGTCCAGTCGCGGGTGTTTTCCATCCAATGCAGGTAGGTCTTGGTGAAGCGCTCGGGCACAAACTTGATGGTGCCATCCTTCACCGCTTCTATGGCCGGCCCGGCCAGCGGTATCATCTTCACGAACCACTGCAGGCTCACCATCGGCTCAATGGTGGTGCCGCAGCGGTAGCAGGTGCCCACGTTGTGGCCGTGATCCTCAATCTTGTCAAGGTACTCCCCGGCCTCGAGGTCGGCCACAACGGCCTTGCGGGCCGCGTAGCGCTCCATCCCGGCGTACTTGCCGCCGCTTTCGCTGATGTGGGCGTCGTCGGTCATCACCTTGAGCACCGGCAGGTCGTGGCGGCGGCCCACCTCGAAGTCGTTCGGGTCGTGGGCCGGGGTAATCTTCACCACGCCGGTGCCGAACTCCATGTCCACATAGTCGTCGGCCACCACCGGAATCTCCCGGTCCATCAGCGGCAGCAGCACGGTTTTGCCCACCAGATGCTTGTAGCGGGCGTCCTCCGGGTGCACCGCCACCGCCACGTCGCCCAGCATGGTCTCGGGCCGGGTGGTGGCCACCGTCACAAACTTGCCCGGCTCGCCCACAATCGGGTACTTCACATGCCACAGGTGGCCGCTCTGCTCCTCGTGCTCCACCTCAGCATCCGATATAGAGGTAAGGCAGTGGGGACACCAGTTGATGATGCGCTCGCCCCGGTAGATCAGCCCCTCGTCGTAGAGCTTCTTAAAGACGTGCAGCACCGCCTTGGAGCAGCCCTCGTCCATGGTGAAGCGCTCGCGGGACCAATCGCAGCTGCTGCCCAGCTTTTTCAGCTGTTCCACAATGCGGCCGCCGTACTCGTCCTTCCACTGCCAGGCGCGCTTCAAAAAGTCCTCCCGGCCCAGGTCCTCCTTGGTGACACCCTCCTCCTTCATGGTTGCCACGATGCGCGCCTCGGTGGCGATGGCCGCATGGTCGGTGCCAGGCACCCAGAGGGCACTATAGCCCTGCATCCGCTTGAAGCGGATCAGGATGTCCTGCCAGGTGTTGTCCATGGCATGGCCCATGTGCAACTGCCCGGTGATGTTGGGCGGCGGCATCACAATGGTGTAAGAGGCCTTGTCCGGGTCACGTTCGGCCTTAAACCAGCCGCCCTTCGTCCAGAAGTCGTAGGTGGGGGTTTCCACCCGTGCCGGTTCGTACACTTTTTCCAGTTCTTTCATGTTTTCCTCCTGCCGGGCGATGCCGCCCGCCTTGTTGCCGCCTGGCTAAAATAGGGTGTGATAAAAAGAAAAACCGCCCCAATATCTTGGGACGGAAATGATAACAAATCCGCGGTACCACCCAGGTTCGGCGCATTAATGTTCCGCGCCGCCGCTTAAGCCCTCCCTAACGCGGAGGTAACGAACAGGACTACCCGCGGCCAGCCGCTTCACCCTGCCTGCTCCGGAGCGACCGTCCGCGCCCGTCACCCGCCGCCCTCTCAGCCCGCGCGGTACGCGGGGCGGCTCTCTTTGGGTGCAACCTGTGCGGAACCCTCTCCATCAAAGCATTTGCATCTCTTATTAGTAGTAAAGTATAGCCATGGCAGAGCGGTTTGTCAATGCTACCGGCTTATCGGCCGGTCCACTCCACAAGACGGGGCAGGTAATCCAGCAGCCGGTCGCTGTAGCGCTGGGTAATCTCCAGCACAAACAGGTCAGGCTGTTCCTCGGCGATGGTGTCCTCCCCAAAGCCGTTGATATGCACAAAAACGCTCTCGCCAAAGGCGGCGGCCAGCGGCTCGCGCATCGCCTCGCCAAAGCTGTCCCGGAACATCAGCAGCTTCCCGCCGTTTGCGCTGCCCGATACATAACGCTCGTACCAGCCGTTCTCGTCGGCCTCGGTCCGCTCGGTTTGAACCCCGGGCAGCCAATTTGCGGCCCGCCAGCTTTCGTCCTGCCCGGCCAGCTTCCAGGTGGCCGAGAGGTTCGCCAGGTCCCGCAGCGGCGGGGTGTCGCTTGGTTCGAAGGCCAGCGCACCGGCCTTCGGCGCCTCCACCCCGGCCGCCTCCAGCAGCAGGGCGGCAGCCACCGCCGCCCCGGCCTCGTTCCAGTGGGTGTCGTACTTATAGTACACCGGCTGGGTCTCGCTCAAGGCCCGCAGTTCGGCCTCGGGCCACACCACCTTGAGATCAGTGTTTTGCCCCAGATAGGCCACCAGCCGATCCGCCCGGCTCTCGGGGTTCACCATCGGGATATCCTTTGGCATGTAGCGGCGGTACACCAGCTCCTTGTTCGGGGCCAGAAGCAGCACCAAATCCGTCCCCTGGGACGCCAGATTTTCCTGCAAAGCCACAAGATTGGCCGCGATTTCCGACATTTCCGCATCACTGTAAAGGTTTAAACCTTGATAGTCATCCAGTGAGGCCGAATCCTCGGTGTTGCGATAGAACATCCAGCCTTCCCTGCCCGGCAGCACCACAGTGCTCTCAACGGTGCCAAACAGCTTCCAGTTTGCCGCCGCGTTCAGGGTCATCAGCTGGTTGCGGAAGGGGGCGTGATCCCCGAGCCAGTCCTCGAAGGCGGCCGGAGCCTCCTCCAACGTCGCCGTGCCGGGCGCCGGGAAAGCGGCAAGCTCCCGGTTTTCGCGGTTCTCGGTGTCCAGCCCACTGCGCAGGGCCATCCACAGGGGAAAAGGCAGCACCAGCATGGCAAAAAACAGCGCGATGAACACATGGTTCCAGCGCCGGTTGTTTTCCATCTTAACACCGCCTTTCTTACCAAATTTCAACACCTGGCGTCCGGGCTTCAATCTAAAACCTGAAATAAATAAACGGGTTGTAGGTGCCCGACACCAGCAGCATCACGCAGGCAAACAGCAGCGCCAGCTGCACAACCATCTGCACCGGGTTGACCTTTTGCTCGTCATAAAGTGCCTTTTTCAGTCTTGGCAGCAGTGCCTGCACCGGCCCACACAGCAAAATGCCAACCACAACCAAAAACAAAATACGCCCGTCGACGAACCGCGCCAGCGGGTAGGCCGCGCTGCCGGCCGTGGGCAGGAACATCGCCTTGATGATGCCCATTCCCTCCCGCAGGCCCGGCGCGCGGAAGATCACCCAACCAACCAGCACGGCCACCATGGTGTAGAGGTTGCTCAGCACCGGCAGCCTGTCCAGCCATTTTTTCAAAAACAAGCGCTCGGCCACCAGCAGCGCCCCGTAATACAGCCCCCAGGCGATGAACTGCCAGTTGGCGCCGTGCCACAGCCCGGTGCAGAAGAACACGATCACCAGGTTACGGTAGGTTTTTGCGATGCCGCCCCGGTTGCCGCCAAGTGGAATATAGAGGTAATTTCGGAACCAGCTGGACAGGCTGATGTGCCATCGCCTCCAGAATTCAGTGCAGGATCGTGAGATATAAGGATAATTGAAGTTTTCCTTAAATGTAAAGCCAAACAGCTTGCCAAGTCCGATGGCCATGTCAGAATATCCCGAAAAGTCGTAGTATATTTGCAATGCATACAGTAAACTGGCCAGCCAGGCCACCGGGGTGGAGATCGCCGCCGCCCCAATGCCAAATATCTGGTCGGCAGCAGCCGCAAAGGCGTTGGCCAGGATCACCTTCTTGGCAAGCCCGTACAAAAAGCGCTTGATGCCATAGGCCGTGGCCCCCGGTGTCACCTGCCGGTCCTCCAGCTGGCGGGCGATGTCCCCGTACTGCACGATCGGCCCGGCGATCAGCTGGGGGAAAAAGCTGATGTACAGCGCTATTTTGAACCAGCTTTGCTGCACCTCGGCCTCGCCGCGGTACACGTCTATGACGTAGCTAAGGGCTTGAAAGGTGTAGAAGCTGATGCCGATGGGCAACGCAATGCCGGCGGCCCAGTCGGTGCCCAACACCGCATTCACGGCTGAGAGAGCAAAATCGGTGTACTTGAAGAAGCCCAGCAACCCAAGGTTGAACACCACGCTCAAAACCAGCAGGCCACGGCGCCCGCCTGGCGTCCCGGCCGCCCCGATGCACCGCGCCAGCAGCCAGTTTGCCGTGATAGAAACCAGCATAAGCAGGATATTTTTAGGTTCACCCCAGGCATAAAAAAGCAGGCTGGCTATAAGCAGCAGCCCATTTTGTGCCCTGCGCGGCAGCAGGCGGCTGAGCGCCAGCAGCACCGGCAGGAATATCCAGAGAAAAACCAGCGAAGAAAAAAGCATGATCCCTCCGCGCCCCGGGCAAATGCCCAGGGCGCCGGCAAATTCATATTAATAATTTATCACAGCAGAGCAGGCAGAACAGCCGCAGGGCGCCCTGAGGGCGTCCCCTGCCCGCCGCGCATAATGGTTCCGCTGCGCTCTTCGGGCTTGCATCACCAACGGCGGGCATCTCTACCCCAGGGATATGCCCATCCGCCGCGCCACGTTGATCAGGTCGCAGTCCTCGGTGACCAGCTTGGTTTTACCGGCCACCTCACTCAACGGATTACTCACAACAAGGTTATTTTTAAGAGCCACTGTCACGCCGTACTGGTCGTTCTCCACCAGCTGGGCGGCGTAGGTGCCAAACTCGGTAGCCAGCAGCCGGTCGTAGGCGCTTGGGGTGCCGCCCCGCTGCATGTGGCCGGGCACCACCACCCGGGTTTCAAAGCCGGTGCGCGTTTCCAGTTCCCCGGCCAGCCGCTCGGAGATATGCACACAGCCGCACTCGACCCGTTTTGCCATCCACTCCTTGCGCTTCATCTTGGCCTCGTCCATGTCGTAACAACCCTCGGCCACCGCGATGATGGAAAAGCTCTTGCCGTTCTCATTGCGCTTTTCAATAGCCTCAATCACATTCTCAATCCGGTAGGGCATCTCAGGAATCAGAATGATGTCCGCACCACCCGCAATGCCGCTGTAAAGGGTGAGCCAGCCGGCCTTATTGCCCATCAGTTCAATCACCATCACCCGGTGATGACTGGAAGCCGTGGTGTGAATGCGATCAATCACCTCGGTGGCGATATCCACCGCTGTATGGAAGCCAAAGGTAACGTCGGTTCCCCAGATGTCGTTGTCGATGGTTTTGGGCAGACCCACGATATTCAGGCCCTGCTCGCTCAACAGATGGGCCGTCTTGTGTGTGCCGTTGCCGCCCAGGCAGAGCAGGGCGTCCAGCCCCATGGATTTATAATTTGTCACCATGCGATCCACTTTGTCCACGCCGTCGGCCTCAACCACCGTCATCATTTTGAACGGGGTGCGCTGGGTGCCCAGAATGGTGCCGCCCCGGGTGAGCAGGTTGGAGAAATCCGGCTCGTCCATCTCCATGTAGTCGCCCGTAATCAGGCCCGCAAAGCCGTTGCGAACCCCTACAATCTCCACCTCGTTGCCCATGCGCTGGTACATCGCCTTGGCCGCCCCACGGATAGTGGCGTTCAGGCCCGGGCAATCGCCGCCCGCCGTCAGTATCCCCACACGTTTTTTCATCTCTGTGCCTCCCATGTTGAATGTGGTGCATCCGGCACACCACTGGGTCCAGATACCTATTTTAATCCTATGCTCCCAAGGCCGTTTTGTCAACAAAGCCCAGCCCAAAAACCACCCCGGCGGCAGAGCCGGATATCTTGCAGGCGACCCGCCTAAACATCCCTCCGAAACATCTGAAAAAAAGCCTTGACACCCCACCACTTTGTGGATATAATAGTTGAGGTACTGCGGAATTGTGTAATGGTAGCACGGCAGACTCTGACTCTGTTTGTCTGGGTTCGAATCCTAGTTCCGCAACCATCGTAGAAACGTCGTTTTCCAGCCAAGGAAAGCGACGTTTTTGTCATTTTAGTACCGATGTCTAATGAGATGTCTAATGAACTTCCAAAAAGCACTCCCACTACCCCGCTTCAAACAGGCTTTGCTCTACCGAATTGGCCATCTTGATGGTGGCCTGGTGTTGGAGATGAGCATATCTGTTTGTGGTGCTGATTGAGGAATGCCCCAGCCATTCCGCGACCTCTTTCAAGGTGCAACCGTTGGCGATGAGCAGCGATGCCGAACTGTGGCGAAGATCATGGTAGCGGTACACAGGCAAGCTACTCTTTGAGATGATTTTCTTGAACCGCTGGGACAGGTAGTCCGGCTTGATCAGCGATCCATCGTCCCAGGTGCAAACATAGCCGCCTTTGTCATAGCCCTTGCCGACAAACCCCTGCATCTCCTCCTGATGGACCAGTACTTTTTTCAGGTGTTCCTCAACGCTGGTAGTCAAATGCAGGGTACGTGTACTGGATCGATTCTTGGTATGGTCTGCCTGCAGTGTTCGCCGCCCGTTGCCAACAACTGTGTGCCGGATGGTAATGGTGTGGTGTTCGAAATCGATAGCATCCCATTTTAGCCCCAGCGCTTCGCTGCGACGCAACCCGTAGGTCGCGGTCAGCAGAACCGGCGTTTCCAAAACCGTGTCTTTCACAAGCTCAAAAACCTGCTTGATCTCTGCTGCTGTGTAGAAATTCCCAGTGAAAACCTCCACCTTGGGCAATTCTACACGATCAGCAGGGTTGTATGGAATCCAGTTCTGCTTCAAGGCATATTGCAGCGCTTTTCGGATGTTGGCGTGATGGTGCTTAACCGTGTTTCCGGTCACCCCACCCTTGAGTTTTTTATTGTAGTACCGCTGGATGTGCATTGGCTGCAGGTCTTGTAGGGCGATCTGCTGCTTCTTGAAGTATGGCACCACACTATTTTTAACAATTAACTCATACTCGTGGAAGGTGTTGGGGCGCACCTGGGTGCGGATAATCTCCAACCACTCCAGCATAAAAGCTGAAAACTCAACATCTTTCTGGATCACATGGGCCCGTTCTCGCTGTTCCGCCATACGTTCCTGCAGAATCCGTTCCGCTTTGCGGCGGTTACCTTTCACCGGCAAGCCAGTGGTCTGCCACTTATAATGAGGTTTTCCATCCTCGCCCCGTGTGCAGATAACGGTGTGATAGTACCCTCGTTTTTCCTGGATACTGCCTGTCATTGATTTTTCCTCCTTCCGACAATGACAAGCTCTTTACGGTGGGCTTATTATAGCACATCCCCGCTTGTCGTCCAAGTAAACTACCTCACGTTAGGACCGAGGCCCATTTTCAAGTTCACGTTCGACATATGCCGTCAGTTCCGGCTTTGGTATCAGATAGCAACTCCCCTTGCGTATATATCCGATTTGCTTGGTCCTGAGAAGCTCATACATTTTTGAGCGACCGAACCGCAAATATGCCCGGGCTTCTTTAGGCGTCACAAGGTCAGGTAGGTTTTCCCACTGTAGTTTATTCATAGCTTTGTCTTCTCCTGATACAGCCGAGCCACCACATATAGCCATCAGTGGTTACGCCTTCGTGATTTTACTAACCCTTGATAATCTCGCAACTCACGTAAAAGTACCTGTTCAAGTTCGCGACAATCCTCATTGGCGCTGATGTAGTTTAAGTCAATCTGCTTTTCAATCGGACCGTTAATAAGTGCTTGCCCCGTATACAGAAGCGATGCTGTGCCCATGAGAACGGGACCCACCGGAAACTGTCGCGGGGCAGACGAGC
>JAJDIZ010000081.1 GCA_030266915.1 Ruminococcaceae bacterium OttesenSCG-928-D13
CATGATATAATATACAAAATTAGCGATCTTCAAAAGGCTTTAAAGGCAATTTGAGGATCGCTGCTTGTTTTACATATAGTGTGAACATTTTTTTCATTTTGCGTGGCGAGTTACAGGGGCTTGCGGCCGGCGGTACAGCGGCTTTGCAGCCGGTGAAAAAAATGCTTGCATTCCGGTTCCTGTTCTGATAAACTAATTAGGCGACTGCGAATGCCCCGTTTGCCAAGGCGGGGTGCGATGTGCGATGAAGCGGGAGGTTGCGGGGCATGGCGTTCCGCCGCCGGGTGTGACGACACCGGGCTGCAAAAAGAATGCTTGTGCCATCGGTTATTTCCGTGGAGTATGTCGGGTCAAAGAACCGGGCGAAGAATACTGACGGCGAAGGGATATGTTCGGCGCTGAGCGGCGAACCAATTTCCACCTTTCCCACCATGGGGATGAATTTGCCAAGGTGTGTCCGGGCGAACTG
This sequence comes from Ruminococcaceae bacterium OttesenSCG-928-D13, assembly GCA_030266915.1. GTDB lineage: Bacteria > Bacillota > Clostridia > Oscillospirales > Ruminococcaceae > JAAYCI01. The sequence continues at coordinate 470 of JAJDIZ010000081.1, forward strand.
CAAGGCGGTTCACCGGCTTTTCTGTTGCACAGGGATGAAACACCCGGCGCAGAGTAAGGAATTTTTTTTTCACACCCTTCCCGCCAGTTATGCGAACCGCCTATTACACACATTAAACAGGAGGCGATTTCATTGGCAGTCAAAGAAAAAATCCGTATCCGTCTGAAAAGCTACGACGCGGCCCTGATCGACGCGGCGGCTGAGAAGATTGTGGAGACCGCGAAGCGCACCGGCGCCCGCGTCTCGGGCCCGGTGCCCCTTCCCACCGACAAGGAGATCGTGACCATCCTGCGCGCGGTGCACAAGTACAAGGACAGCCGCGAGCAGTTCGAGCAGCGCACCCACAAGCGCCTGATCGACATCCTGCGCCCCTCGAACAAGACCGTGGAGCAGCTCACCAGCCTGCAGCTGCCCGCCGGGGTGGACATCGAGATCAAGCTGTAAGCCCAAACAACCCCCAAGCACAGGTCACGTTGGGGCAGCAATGCTAAAAGCACCTGCCTCAACCAATAACCAATAAGGAGGACCAACCAATGCAAAAAGGACTCATCGGTAAGAAAATCGGCATGACCCAGATTTTCAACGAGGCCGGCAAAGTGGTGCCGGTCACCGTGGTACAGGCCGGGCCCTGTGTCATCGTGCAGAAGAAAACCGTGGAGAGCGACGGCTACGAGGCCGTGCAGATCGGCTACGGCGAGGTGTCCGTCAAGCGGGTGAACAAGCCTGCCAAGGGCCATTTCGACAAGGCCGACGTGGCCCCGAAGCGCACGCTGCGCGAATTCCGGTTTGACGATATCTCGGAGATGAAGGTGGGCGACATCCTGAAGGCCGACCTGTTCGCCGAGGGCGAGAAAGTGGACGTGGTCGGCACCAGCAAGGGCAAGGGCTACGCCGGCACCATCAAGCGTTACGGCGGCCACAAGATGCGCGCAACCCACGGCGGCGGCCCCATTCACCGGCACGCCGGCAGCATGGGCTCCACCTCCTCCCCGTCCCGGGTGTTCAAGGGCAAAAAGCTGCCCGGCCACATGGGCAGCGAGCGGGTTACCGTGCAGAACCTGACGGTGGCCAAGGTGGACGCCGAGAACAACCTCATCGCCATCAAGGGTGCGCTTCCCGGTGCCAAAGGCAGCGTGGTGCTCATCTCTGACAGCGTGAAGAAGGCGTAAAGGAGGAGCATACAATGGCTAAATTCGACGTAGTGGATATGAGCGGCAAAAAGGTCAAGAGCATTGAGCTGAGCGATGACATCTTCGCCATCAAGCCCAATGAGCGCGCCATGCACGCCGCCGTTGTGAATTTCCTGGCCAACCAGCGCCAGGGCACCCAGAGCACCAAAACCCGGGGCGAGGTACGCGGCGGCGGCCGCAAGCCCTGGCGGCAGAAGGGCACCGGCCGGGCCCGGCAGGGCAGCATCCGCAGCCCCCAGTGGACCGGCGGCGGCGTGGCCCTGGGCCCCAAGCCCCGTGACTACAGCTACCGGCTGAACCGCAAGCTGAAGCGCCTGGCCCTGAAGAGCGCCATCTCGGCCAAGGCCGCGGCCGGCGAGCTGGTTGTGGTGGACGAATTCAAGATCGAAGAGTACAAGACCAAGACTGTGGTCAAGATGCTGGACGCCATCGGCGCGGGCAAGAAGGCGCTGATCGTCAGCGACATTGCCAGCGAGAAGCTGGTGAAGAGCGCGGCCAACATCCCGGGCGTGAAAACCAGCCCGGCGGGCCTGATCAACGTCTATGACATCCTGAACGCCGGCACCTTCGTGCTGAGCGTGGATGCCGCCAAACGGATCGAGGAGGTATTCGCATAATGAAAACAGCACCGCAGGACATCGTGCTGGGCCCCGTCATCACCGAGAACTCGATGGAGGGCATCGCGATGAAAAAGTATACCTTCAAAGTGGCCAAAAGCGCCACCAAAATCGACATCGCCCGGGCCGTTGAGGAGCTTTTCAACGTGAAGGTGCAGAAGGTGAACACCCTGAACGTGCGGGGCCAGTTCCGCCGCCAGGGCCGCACCAGCGGCTACACTGCCAGCTTCAAAAAGGCGATTGTCACCCTCACCGAGGGCAGCAAGGGCATCGAGTTCTTCGAGAGCATGACTTGAGGAAGCTGACAGCCCGCAGGCAGTGAGGCCGGAAACGGCTTGTGCCCAAACCCACTGCCGACTATGGAGCGTCTCCCGCGCTCCGACAATAAAAACCAGGAGTGAAATGCATTATGGCGATCAAAAAGTATAAGCCGACGACGCCCGGCCGCCGCGGCATGACGGTTACCGACTACTCCGTCCTGTCCAAGGTGGAGCCCGAGCGCAGCCTGCTGGAGCCGATGAAGAAGCACGCGGGTCGCAACAACACCGGCCGCATCACCGTGCGGCATCACGGCGGCGGCAACCGCACCAAGTACCGCGTCATCGATTTCAAGCGCAACAAGTTCGACGTGCCCGCCGAGGTGAAGACCCTGGAGTACGACCCGAACCGCTCGGCCTACATCGCGCTGATCGAGTATCAGGACGGCGAGAAGGCCTACATCATCGCGGCCGACGGCATGAAGGTGGGCGACACCGTGATCAACGGGCCCTCCGCCGACATCAAGCCCGGCAACGCGATGCAGTTCAAAACCATGCCGGTTGGTACCACGGTGTACAACATCGAGATGTACCCCGGCAAGGGCGGCCAGCTGGTGCGCAGCGCCGGCACCAGCGCCCAGCTGATGGCGAAAGAGGGCAAATACGCCCTGCTGCGCCTGCCTTCGGGCGAGATGCGCAATGTGCCCATCGAGTGCATTGCCTCCATCGGCCAGGTGAGCAACATCGACCATGAGAACGTCAACATCGGCAAGGCCGGCCGCAAGCGCCACATGGGCTGGCGGCCCAGCGTGCGCGGCAGCGTGATGAACCCGGTGGACCATCCCCACGGCGGCGGCGAGGGCAAGAGCCCGATCGGCCGGCCCGGGCCCGTTACCCCCTGGGGCAAACCCGCCCTGGGCTACAAGACCCGCAAGAAGAAAAACCGCTCCGACAAGATGATTGTCAAGCGCAGAGGCTAAAGGAGGGCATAGAGAATGGGCAGAAGCGTAAAAAAAGGACCCTACGTCCAGGAAGCGCTCTTAAAGCGTGTGCAGACAATGAACGAGGCCGGCGAGAAAAAGGTGATGAAAACCTGGTCCCGCGCCTCCACCATCTTCCCGGATTTCGTGGGCCACACCTTCGCGGTGCACGACGGCCGCAAGCATGTGCCGGTGTATGTCACCGAGGACATGGTGGGCCACAAGCTGGGCGAGTTCGCCCCCACCCGCACTTACCGCGGCCACGCGGGCAGCAAGACGACACGATAACGAGAGGAGAGAAACGACATGGAACAGAGTGCAGCCAAGGCGAAGCTGAGCTACGCGCGCATTTCGCCCCGCAAAGTCAGTGTGGTTCTCGACCTCATCCGGAACGAGCCGGTGGATAAGGCGCTGGCCATCCTGCAGTACACCCCCAAGGCGGCAAGCCCCCTGGTGCACAAGCTGGTGAGCAGCGCCGCCGCCAACGCCGAGAACAACCACAACATGGACAAGGACAGCCTTTACGTTGCCGAATGCTTTGTGACCCCCGGCCCCACCCTCAAGCGCATTCAGCCAAAAGACCACGGCAAGGCGTTCAGGATTTTGAAACGCACGTCCCACATCACCGTGGTTCTCAAAGAAAAGGAAGCGTAAGGGAGGAATCTGAAAAATGGGTCAAAAAGTCAATCCAAACGGCCTGCGCGTCGGCATTATCCGCGACTGGAACAGCCGCTGGTTTGTTGATAAAAAGAACTTCGGCGATACCCTGGTTGAGGATTTCAACATCCGCAAGTACCTGAAAAAGCGCCTGTACGCCGCCGGCATTCCCAAAATTGAGATCGAGCGCACCTTCGACGCGGGCAGCGGCGCCCCGAAGGTGAAGATCAACATCTTCTGCTCCAAGCCCGGCATGGTCATCGGCCGGGGCGGCACCGAGATCGACAAGCTGCGCATGGACATTGAGGCCCGCATCAAAAAGAGCGTGAACCTCAACATCGTAGAGATCCGCAACGCCGACACCAACGCCCAGCTGGTGGCCGAGAATATCGCCCAGCAGCTGGAGCGCCGCATTGCCTTCCGCCGCGCCATGAAGCAGGCCATCGGCCGCTCCATGCGCTTCGGCGCCAAGGGCATCAAAATCCAGGTGGGCGGCCGTCTGAACGGCGCCGACATCGCCCGGGTGGAGCACTACCACGAGGGTACCATCCCGCTGCAGACCCTGCGTGCCGACATCGACTACGGCTTTGCCGAGGCGAACACCACCTACGGCAAGATCGGCGTGAAGGTGTGGGTGTACAAGGGCGAGGTGCTGAAGGGCACGAAGCCGATTGAGGACCTGCCCCGTCCGCCCCAGGAGCGCCGCGACCGGAACGACCGCCGCGGCCCCCGCCGTGACAACCGCAACGACAACCGCGGCCCCCGCCAGGGTGGCCAGGGCGGGTATGGCGGCCAGAACCGCGGCCCCGGCGGCATGCGCCGGCCGGGTAACGCCCCCGCCGCAGCCCCTGCCCCCGCGGCGGCCCCTGCCGCAGCCCCTGCCGCTGCGCCCGCGACTACCCCGGAAGGAGGCAATTCCTGATGTTAATGCCCAAACGTGTCAAATACCGCCGGCAGCAACGCGGCCGCATGAAAGGCAAGGCCAGCCGGGGTAATGTGGTGAACCAGGGCGCCTTTGGCATCGTCGCCACCGAGCCCAGCTGGATCACCTCCAACCAGATCGAAGCCGCCCGTATTGCCATGACCCGCTACATCAAGCGCGGCGGCAAGGTGTGGATCAAGATTTTCCCGGACAAGCCGGTTACCGAGAAGCCCGCCGAGACCCGCATGGGCAGCGGCAAGGGCAGCCCGGAGTACTGGGTGGCCGTGGTAAAGCCCGGCCGGGTGCTGTTTGAACTGGCCGACGTGAACGAAGAGACTGCCCGTGAGGCCCTGCGCCTGGCCAGCCACAAGCTGCCCTGCAAAACCAAGTTTGTGAAGCGCGAAGGCGAGTTTGAGATCGAGCTTGGCAAGAAGCGCCGTGGCATGGCCGCCCAGCAGGCGGCCACCGACGCTGCTGCCGAGGCCGCGGGTGAAGAAGCCGCCGAGGGCGCCGCCCCGGAGGCCGCTGAGGAGAAGGGTGGTGAAGCGTAATGAAAGCGAGCGAACTGCGTGACATGAAGGGCCCCGAGCTGAACAAAAAGCTGGACGAGCTGAAGGCCGAGCTGTTCAACCTGCGTTTTCAGCACGCCATCAACCAGCTCGACAACCCGCAGCGCATCAAGGTGGTCAAGCGGGACATCGCCCGGGTGAAAACCGTGCTGGGCGGCATCACGCTGACCGACAGCGACGAAGCATAAGGAGGGATGAAAGACGATGGAGCGTAACCTGAGAAAGACCCGCAACGGCACCGTGGTGAGCGACAAGATGGACAAGACCATTGTGGTGGCCGTGAAAGACAGCGTCCGGCATCCCCTTTACAAAAAGATCATCAAGCGCACCGTGAAGTTCAAGGCCCACGACGAGAAGAACGAGTGCGGCATTGGCGACCGTGTCACCATCATGGAGACCCGGCCCATTAGCAAGGACAAGCGTTGGAGGCTCTTGAAAGTCATCGAGAAAGCCAAATAAAATCTGCTGCGCAGATTTTATTTGGAACCCTCGTAGGATGGCCTGCCAGCACGTGTGAGCCCACGTAATTAAAGGGGCAGGCCGAAAAAAGGAGGACCTTAGACCATGGTTCAAATGCAAACCAGGCTGAAGGTGGCCGACAACACCGGCGCGAAGGAACTGATGTGTATCCGCGTGCTGGGCGGCAGCCGGAAGCGTTACGCCAACATTGGCGACGTGGTGGTGGCCAGCGTGAAGAAGGCCGCCCCCAACAGCGGCGTGAAAAAGGGCGAAGTGGTGCGCGCGGTGATTGTGCGCTCGAAGCACGGCCTGCGCCGTGACGACGGCAGCTACATCCACTTCGACGAGAACGCCTGCGTACTGATTAAAGAAGACAAGAACCCCCGGGGCACCCGTATCTTTGGGCCTGTGGCGCGCGAGCTGCGCGAACGCGGCTACCTGAAGATCCTGTCGCTTGCCCCGGAATCGCTGTGAGGAGGTGCCGCAAATGAATGCTAAGAATCCCAAAGTGCATGTGAAAACCGGCGACACCGTCGAGATCATCAGCGGTCGTGACTACAGCGCGTCGGACGTGGGCAAACGCCCCCGTGGAAAAGTGTTGGCGGTCAGCCCGAAAGAGGGCAAGGTGATCGTCGAGGGCAAGAACATGGTTACCAAGCACGTCAAACCCCGCCGCCAGGGCGAGCAGGGTGGCATCGTGAAGGCCGAGGGCGCCATGTATGCCAGCAAGGTGATGCTGGTGTGCCCCAAGTGCTCGAAGCCCACCCGCGTGGGCCACGGCACCGACAAGGACGGCAACAAAACCCGCGTCTGCAAAAAATGCGGCGCAACCATTTGAGGAAGGGAGAGACAACAATGCCCAGATTGAGAGACCAATACCAGAAAGAAGTCGCTCCCGCCCTGATGAAGAAATTCGGCTACAAGAGCGTGATGCAGATTCCGAAGCTGGATAAAGTCGTGGTGAACGTTGCCTGCGGCGAAGCCCGCGACAACCCGAAGGTGATGGACGCCATCATCAGCGACCTCGGTATCATCACCGGCCAGAAGGCCATCATCTGCAAGGCGAAAAAGAGCGTGGCCAACTTCAAGGTGCGCGAAGGCATGCCCATCGCCGCCAAGGTGACCCTGCGGGGCGAGATGATGTACGAGTTTGTGGACCGGCTGTTCTCCATCGCCTTCCCCCGCGTGCGTGACTTCCGCGGCATCAACGGCAACTCGTTCGACGGCCGCGGCAACTACTCCGTGGGCGTGCGCGAGCAGCTGATCTTCCCGGAGATCGACTACGACAAGATCGACGCCGTGCGGGGCATGGACATCAGCTTTGTCACCACCGCTAAAACCGACGAAGAAGCGAAAGAGCTGCTGACACTGCTCGGCGCTCCGTTCGCGAACTAAGGGAGGGGAAAACAGTTGGCTAAAACAAGCATGAAAATCCGGCAGAAACGCCCTGCCAAGTTCTCCACCCGCGCTTACAACCGCTGCAAAATCTGCGGCCGGCCCCACGCCTACCTGCGCAAATACGGCGTCTGCCGCATCTGCTTCCGCGAATTGGCCTACAAGGGCGAGATTCCCGGCGTACGCAAGGCCAGTTGGTAAAATAGTCGACAGCCAATAGTCATTAGTCGTTAGTTGGTGTAACCGGGAGGGCCCGCTCTCCCGATTGAGTGGCAAGGTCGCCCACCAACCCGCGGCGAAACCAGCTTCCAACTACCACAACTAATGACTAACGCCTGACGACTGATGACTATTACAGGAGGTTTACAGAATGCATATCACCGACCCAATCGCTGATCTGCTCACCCGCATCCGCAACGCGTCCACCGCGAAGCATCCCAATGTGGATATCCCGGCTTCCAACATGAAGAAGGCCATCTGCAAGATTCTGGTGGAAGAGGGTTTTGTGCGCAACATGCAGGTGATCGAGGATAAAAAGCAGGGCCTGATCCGTGTGACCCTGAAGTACGACGAGAGCGGCGCCCCGGTTATCGCGGGGCTGCGCCGGGTTTCGAAGCCCGGCCTGCGCATCTATTCCAGCTGCGAGGATATGCCCAAGGTCATGCGCGGCCTTGGCACCGCAATCATCTCCACAAGCAAAGGCATCATGACCGATAAGGCCGCCCGCAAAGAGAATGTGGGTGGCGAGGTCCTTGCCTTTGTGTGGTAAGAAAGGGGCTTAGACCATGTCGAGAATAGGAAGAAAACCCATCGTCATCCCGCAGGGCGTGGAAGTAAAGCTGGACGGCAACCACGTGACTGTGAAAGGCCCCAAGGGCACTTTGGATTCCACTGTCCATCCGATGATGAGCATCGAGATGAAAGACGGACAGATCGAAGTGACCCGGCCGAACGACGGTAAGGAGGCCCGCAGCCTCCACGGCCTTAGCCGCACCCTCGTTGCCAACATGGTGACCGGCGTTAGCGAAGGCTTCAAGAAAGAGCTTGAGATCCAGGGCATCGGCTACCGTGCCCAGAAGCAGGGCAACGACCTTGTGATGAACCTCGGCTTTTCCCACCAGGTGGTGATGACCGAGAAATACGGCGTCACCGTGGAGGTGCCCGAACCCACGAAGATCATCGTGAACGGCATCGACAAGCAGAAGGTGGGCCAGTTCGCGGCCGAAATCAGAGAGAAACGCCCGCCCGAACCCTACAAGGGCAAAGGCATCCGTTATGTGGGTGAGTACGTCATCCGCAAAGAAGGCAAGGCCGGCAAGGCCTAATGGAAGGAGTGAGCAAACATGGTCAATAAACCCGACAAGAACGTGGGGCGCCTGCGCCGCCACCGCCGCGTACGCGGCAAGATCAGCGGCACAGCCGAAAGGCCGCGCCTGGATGTGTTCCGCTCCTCCAAGCACATCTACGCCCAGATCATCGACGACGTCACAGGCACCACCCTGTGTGCCGCCAGCAGCCTGGATAAAGGCTTCGACGGCTACGGCGGCAACATTGAGGCCGCCGCCAAGGTGGGCAAGGCCATCGCCGAAAGGGCCAAGGCCAAGGGCATCACCACCGTGGTGTTCGACCGGGGCGGCTTCGTCTATCACGGCCGCGTGAAGGCCCTGGCCGACGGTGCCCGCGAGGGAGGTCTTGAACTGTGAGGGAGGACAGAATGGAAATTATCGACGGTTCCACCATGGACCTGAGCGAAAAGGTCGTCAGTATCAACCGTGTTGCCAAAACCGTGAAGGGCGGCCGCGTGATGAAATTCTCCGCCCTCGTGGTGGTGGGCGACGGCGCCGGCATCGTGGGCTTTGGCCTGGGTAAGGCCGGCGAGGTGCCCGAGGCCATCCGCAAGGCCATCGAGGACGCCAAGAAGAACCTGGTTTGCATCAAGATGCGCGGCACCACCATCCCCCACGAGACCATCGGCAAGTTCGGCGCCGGCGAGGTGCTGCTGCGCCCCGCCGCCCCCGGTACCGGCGTTATCGCCGGCGGCGCTGTGCGTGCCGTTGTTGAGGCCGCCGGCATCAAGGATATCCGTACCAAATGCATCCGCTCCAACAACCCCATCAACGTGGTTACCGCCACAATGAACGGGCTGAAGGGCATGGTGGACGCCGACAGCGTTGCCAAAAAGCGGGGCAAGAGCGTGCAGGAGATTTTTAACTAAGAGGAGGTCCCCCCATGGC
>JAJDIZ010000082.1 GCA_030266915.1 Ruminococcaceae bacterium OttesenSCG-928-D13
CCGGGGGGTTACTATTCGATAAACTGAGATCTCAGCCTTTCGCCTTTTGGGGGCTCTTGTTCTTCTTGGCGCCGTTTTTCTTCTCGGGGGCCGCCTCAATGGCGTCCTTTTCGGCCGCTTCGGCCTCACCCTCGGTCAGGGCTTGCCTTTTGCCGCCGGGCAGGACGTCGTCCTTCGCGCCGGTGCGTTTGTTCTCCCACGCCACCCACAGCGGGCCGGCGATACAAATCGTGCTGTACACGCCCGAGATCATGCCGATCATCATCGGGAAGGCGAAGGTGAAGATGCTGTTAAGCCCGTACACCAGGGCAAAAATACACACGCAGGCCAGGGACATCAGCGTGGTGACCGTGGTGTTCACCGAGCGCTTCAGGCTCTGGTTGATGCTGAGGTTCACAAGGGAGGAGAAGGACTTGCGCTTGCTGTAAAGCTGGCGGTTTTCCCGCACCCGGTCGTAGATAACCACGGTGTCGTTGATGGAGTAGCCCAGGATGGTGAGCAGCACCGCGATGAAGTTACCGGAAAGCGGGATGCGCAGCACCACAAACACGCCGAACACGATGATCAGGTCGTGCACCAGGGCCACCACGGCGGTGAGGCCGCCGCGCCAGCCGCCGATTTTGCGGAAGCGGAAGGCCACGTAGATCAGGATCAGCACCGAGGCCGCCAGCACGGCCACCAGGCACTTCACAAGGAAGGTCTGCCCGATGCTGGCCTCAACGTTGCTCACCTCCAGCTGTTCAAAGCTGGAACTGGGGTATTCGGTATCAAGGGCCTCGGTCAGCGCCTCCAGCTCCTCCACCGCAACGGTGGTTGTGCCGGGCATCGTGATGGTTAGGGTGTTGCCGCCGCTGGCGGAGCTGCCCTCCTGCAGGGTCACGCTGCTGCCAAGGGTCTCCTCGATGATGGCCTGGCCGGCCTCCATGTCAAAGGAGCCGCTGAAGCCGTAGGTGATGATGGAGCCGCCCCGGAACTGCACGTCCATCCCCACGCCGAAGATCAGGGAGCAGGCGACAATGATAACAATCAGCGCGCCAGACAGCGTGAAAAACTTGCGGCGGCTGCCTACGATGTTGAAGGGACGGTTCACCGGCTCAACCTGGCCGGCACGCAGCCCGCCGTAGATCACCGGGTTGCGCAGGCCATTGAACTTTGAGATGGATTTCAGCATCACGCGGGTGGCAAACACGCCGTACACGAAGTTGAGCAGCACGCCCACCAGCAGGGTGAAGCCGAAGGAGTAGATGGTGCCCGCCGTGGAGGGCCCAAACATGAAGAAGATGGGCCGGAACACCCAGCCGAAGAAGGAATCCGTCGGGCCGAAGGCGCCCATCAGGATGGCCGCGACAATCAGCACCGTCACGTTACTGTCGATGATCGGCGAGAGGCCGCGGTCGAAGCCGGCCTTGATGGCGGCATCCAGCTTCTTGCCGCTGCGCAGCTCCTCCTTGATACGCTCGCCGGTGATGACGTTGGCGTCCACCCCCATGCCGATGGCCAGGATGATACCGGCAATACCGGGCAGCGTCAGGGTGGAGCCCTGGAACACCGCGAAGTAACCCGAAACAAAAGCGATGGTGGTGGCGGTCTGCCCCACAAGGGAGATGCTGGAAACCAGGCCGGGCAGCCGGTAGTTGAAGATCATGAAGGCCACAATCAGGATCAGCGCGATAATGCCGGCAATCACCATGGCGCGCAGGCTCTGGGCGCCCAGGGTGGGGCTGATGGTGGAGTAGCTCTCGGCCCGCAGGGCAAAGGGCAGGGCGCCGGCGTTGATCTTGTCGGCCATGCTCTTGGCGTCCTCGGCGGTGAAGCTGCCGGTGATGACGGCCTGGGTGGAGTTGATGGCCTCGTTGACCGTGGGATTACTGATCAGGGTGTCATCCATCCAGATGGAGATGGTGCCGCCGGTGCCGGCGATGCTGGCGGTGGCCTCGGCAAACTTGGCCTGGCCCTCGCTGCTCAGCGTCAGGGAGATGTAGTGCTCCGACGAGGTGCTGCTGGTAACCGGGCCGTACAGCGCCTGGGCGTTCTCCACGTCGTTGCCCTCGAGGATGATGTTCTCGGCGGTCACCCCGGTGGGTACGCCGGCATCGTCCACCTCGTAGCCCTCACGGAAGGTGAGCAGCGCGGCGGTAGACAGCTCCTGAATGGCCACCTCGGGGTTGAACTCGGTCTCGCCCGCCTGCCAGGGGAAGCGCAGGATAATCCGGCCGTTGCTGACGTCCTTGTAAAGCTCGTAGTCGGAGACGTTCAGGCCGATCAGGCGCTGCTTGATAACCGCCTCCGCGGCCGACATCTGGTCCTCTGTGGCAGCCTCCTCGGTGTCGGGCACAAAGGTGACGTCCACGCCGCCCTGAATATCGATGCCGAAGCGAATCTCCGACGCGGGTTTGACGATCTCGGTCACAATGTCCCCATAGCGGCTGGAAACACCTGTGATGGTCGTCACCGCGATAAACACGATCAGGACAGCGACAACAAAAAACCAGATTTTGCCTTTTCTCTTCATTGCTTCCTCCATGTGGGACGCACAGGACATCGCGCCCCGGCAGTCGAATATTTACAGCCCTCCGGCTGTCAGGATGCGAGCAGCTTTTCCACGCTGGCCAGCCGCGCGGCAATGCACAGCAGCTCGGCCGCCTGTTTCAGCTCCTCGCTGGTTGGGAAGGACGGCGCGATGCGGATGTGGCTGTCTTTCGGGTCTTTGCCGTAGGGATAGGCCGCGCCCGCGCCGGTGAGCACCACGCCCGCCTGCTTGCAGAGGGCCACCACCCTGGACGCGCACCCCTCCATCAGGTACAGGCTGATGAAGTAGCCGCCCTTGGGCTTGGTCCAGCGGGCAATCTCGCCGCAGCTGCCCAGCTCTGCCTGCAGGGTTTCCGCCACGGCGTCGAACTTGGGCTTCAGCAGCCCGGCGTGCTTTTTCATCAGCTGCTCAAGGCCCACCTTCTGCAAAAAGCGCACGTGGCGCAGCTGATTGGTCTTGTCGTAGGAGATGGTCATCGGGAACAGGTATTTTTTCAGGTCGGCCATGTTGCCGTCACTGAGGCCCACCGCCCCCACCCCACCGCCGGCGAAGGTGATTTTGCTGGTGGAGCAGAACATCACAGCCCGGTTCGGGTTGCCGGCGGCCTCGCAGGCGGCCAGCAGGTTCGGGCAGCCCTCGTGCGCGTCGGTCAGGTGGTGCACACCGTAGGCGTTGTCCCACATGATGCGGAAATCGGGCGCGGCGGTCTTCATCTTCGCAAGGCGCTCCACCGTGGCGGCGCTGCAAGTGTAGCCGTCCGGGTTCGAGTATACCGGCACGCACCACAGGCCCTTGACGGCCTCGTCCTGCGCCAGCTTTTCCACCTGGTCCATGTCCGGCCCTTCGGGGGTCATGTCCACCAGCACCAGCTCGAAGCCGAAGTCCTCGGTGATGCGGAAGTGCCTGTCATACCCGGGCGACGGGCACAGGAACTTGATGGTGCCGCAGTCCTTCCAGGGCTTCGGGCTGTCGGAAAAGCCCTTCCGGTAGCCCAGGTCGATCACATGGTACATCATATTCAGGCTGGAGTTGCCGGCCACCAGGGTTTTCTCGGGCGGGGTGCCCAGCATTTCGCCGAAGTAGGCGCGGGCCTCGCTGCAGCCCTCCAGCCCGCCGTAGTTGCGGGTGTCCATGCCGTCGGCGTCCTTATAGTCTTCAATTTTAAGCAGATCCATGGACAGATCCAGCTGCTGGGGCGCCGGTTTCCCGCGCGACATGTCCAGCTTGAGGCCCTTTTGGGCGAAAGCCTCGTAGGCCGCCTGCAACTGGTCGCGCTCCGCTGCAAGCGTCGCTTTATCCATCGCAAGATAGTCACTCATGCCTGATCCCCCTGTATTTCATCAGCCGTAAGAACGAATTTCCCCATATTGCGTCTGCGCGCAAATACTAAAGTATTATATAATAGTTCCGCTTATAAAACAAGAGGCTTTTCCCTTGACAAGCTCTGCATTTTTTTATAAGATGAATAAGCGGTTGCGACAACAGCAACCATAACAGACGGAGAGATGGCTGAGCTGGTCGAAGGCGCACGACTGGAAATAATTGGAAATCGTGCGGAAAATTGAATAGTTATACACGGAGGGATGGCTGAGTTGGTCGAAGGCGCTCGCCTGGAAAGCGGGTATACCCCTTAAAGGTATCGAGGGTTCGAATCCCTCTCCCTCCGCCATTGCGTAGCTACGTTAGTTTTAACGTATGCTACGCTTTTTTTATGTCCGCATACACTGCGTGGCACCTGTAAGCGATTGTCAACGCAGTATTCATTTTTAGCGCATACTTATACCCCGTGGTATCAACAGTGGTATCAATCCGCGAGTTTTCACGTTCTCCGTTGTCATTTTTTGGGGTTATTTCTTCTCGATGATAAGTAGATTTTTGTTGACAGTCGCGCTAACTCCATGTAGGATGGCGCTATCGAAATCCACCCGCAAAAAGGAGAATAACAATGGAAAAAATGATACCAAACACAACCGCGACTACTGCCACCGCTACCAAACCCGCCCCGACCACAACACCCGCACCCGCCAAGACAACCGAAAACAAGACCCCTGCCCCAAAAATCACGTTCGGTCTGCTCAAAGAAGTACCCATCGAGGAAGTGTGGAACGACAAGGACGGTACCTTTGCTGACTGGTTCGCCGAGAATGTCCAAATGCTTGATTCCGCGCTCGGCATGACGTTCACCGATGTTGAGAAAATCGGCAAGGGCGACTTCACCGCGACAGCGGGCAAACGCAAGGTGCTGATTGAAACCCAGTTGGGGCAAACCAATCACCACAACCTCGGGAGATTGCTTGCTCACGCAACGGAACACGCCGCCAATGTTGCTGTGTGGGTTGTCGCAAACGCCCGCAGTGAGCATAAAGCGACTGTACACTGGATGAATGCTAACGGCGTTGCCCTTTACCTTGTGGAACTTCACACTTATAAGGTAGGCAATGAAACGATGGCGGCAAACTTTGAAGTCATTGAGAAACCGTAGCATGAACAACGGCATCCCTTCGGGGGTGCCTTTTTGATATGGCGAGATAACTTATAGGGTGGATTTTATCCAAAAAATACCGTATAGTGTTAAAGATGGTCTAAAAACAAAGCACAAAGGAGATATAACCCAATGAAAAAGATACTATCTGTTTTACTCGCGTTCGCGCTGATGGCGGCGTTGGCCGCTTGCGGCAAAAAAGATGAACCGCCCACGACCAGTACACCCGCCGATTCTTCGGACGCTCCCGCAGCGTCAAGCACACCCACCCCGCCAGATGATGAACCCCTGCTCCCCATCGACCCTTACGCCGATGTTCCCGAAGACCCAAAGTTCTTTTACTGGTATGATGATAAGGACAACATTATAGTCGAGCAATACACTGGCAGCAACTCCATTGTCCGAATCCCCGCCGAGTTTGAGGGGTTGCCTGTAACAGAAATTGGCAACGATGGCACCGCCGGTGTTTTTGTTGGGAGTGAGACAATCGAAGTTGTTATTATCCCCGAAGGTGTAGTCAAGATTAACAGTCGTGCTTTCAAAGGTCTTCCAAATCTGAAAACAGTTATCCTTCCGAGCACACTGAAATATATGTACACTTATGTTTTTGATGATTGCCCGAACTTAACAGACATCGTATTGCCGGATAATCTCATTTCAATGGCAGAAGGTGTTTTTAATGATTGCGACAGTCTAACAAGAATGGCAATACCCGATAGTGTTACGCATGATTTCAGAAAAGCATTCAATGGTGTCCCGGTCGGTTTTGAACTGGTCTTTAGGGGAGTAACATACATCGGTGAAGCGCATGAGGACTTGGGTATTTTCTACCCGGGACTCGCGGAAGCAATGATTGAAGCAGGCATAGAACAAATGCCAGACAAAGCGCAATATTCGTAAGACCCCCCAAACTGATTATTATGAGGTGAAATACAATGCGGATTATAAAGATGGTTTC
This sequence comes from Ruminococcaceae bacterium OttesenSCG-928-D13, assembly GCA_030266915.1. Classification (GTDB taxonomy): domain Bacteria; phylum Bacillota; class Clostridia; order Oscillospirales; family Ruminococcaceae; genus JAAYCI01. The sequence continues at coordinate 5,971 of JAJDIZ010000082.1, forward strand.
AGTGTTCGCGCTTGCGGTGGTTATGCTTGCCATGACTGCCTGCGGCGGCGGTGGCGCGTCTATCAGCAGTAGCGATGCGACAAGCAGTAGCACGGTGGAAAGTAGTAGCAGCACACCCGCTTCGGACGATGTTTCATCAGACAGCAAACCAGTATTTGATGTAGATGCCACCGAGTTAATCACAATGACGAGGGACGAAGTTGTTGCGGTGTTGGGTGAACCGGATGACGAGAAAATAGGTGACCGTGCTCATTTATTTTACGCAGACCTTGACCTCAACATCAGTTTTCAAAGCGACGGTTCTATACTCTATATTTGGATTGGTGACGCTGGGGAAGTCAATGTTCCCTTGTTTGGTGTGGTAATTGGTGATACTGCCGAGGAAGTGGAAAAAAAGATGGAGGGCGTTGGGGAAAGAACAGATACACACGCGGTAAGGTACATGGTAGAAATCGATGGCATTGAGTGTATAACTGGTTTCGGTTTGCCAAACGATACAGGAAAAGTTAGCATAATTCGTATTTCCCCCGGCACCACGCTACGCTGATATGACTTTGTCGTAGGCGATTCGATAACATCACCAACCCCCAAAGGGCAACGGATTAACCCCCCGTTGCCCTTTTTGTATGCTAGATTGCCCCTACACCACAAGAAATGCCCGCTACTTGCGTTGGAGTCACCCCGATGGGAATTGTCATGCTCAACGGTGAACGCGCTACTAACGGCAATCCCTACGGCAGGATGTTTACTTTTCACCCTCTATTGCTGTATAATCCAATTAGCATTTTAGAAGGGTGGTTATTTGCTTGGATTTACAAAAATTGATGCTGGACTATAAGAGTATAAATCGTGAGTTTACAAAGTTTGTGAAGGGTGCGACCATTGAGGAAATAGCGGAACATTTGAAAAAAGATGATAAAGATAGATTGCTTGCCGCCTACCTCGTTAAGCGTTTGAGAGACCCAAAAAGCAAGAACCAAAGCAAAGGAACTGTTAACCTGTTTAACATGAATCAGACTAATCAGACTAGTCAGAAGAAAGCAGGAAAACCATAATGCCCAAATCGAAGAAACCGAAGTACAAGAAGCGAACCCCCGCCGCCAAAAGACCGCCCACACAGCAACTGTTTGACCCTACCGAGTATACCGATGCTAAAACACTGGTGAAAGCATACTTTGAATACGCGCTAGGTATTTCCTACAACGACTATGTTACAAAGGTGCTTTGCTCCCCTACCACAAACATTCGAGAATTGCTAGAAAAAAATGGTACCCGCTCGATGGAAGAAGAAACAGAACTGCTCAACACCAATAAGGAATACGCCGCATGGGTAGAAAAGGTCTCCATTTGGAAAACGGCGGATAGAGTGATTGCGATTCTAACGAACGATTCCCCCGAAGTATGGAACATACTGAATATTGATACTTTGAATTATGCTCGTGCTATGACGGGTATACCTCTTACTGCTCCAGTAGATAATGAGGGTCTCCGCTCATTTGTAGAAAATGTCGCGAAGATGGACGATAACAAGCAAGCACGTAAGATATTCGATGATAACTGGGATGAGGTAGTATTTTACTTCCATCAGTTCAAGATGTTCAAGTAACACCGCCACCCTGCCGACTCCGCGAGTCCAACGGGAATAATTATAGAAAGCAGGGAGACCAATAATGCCCAACTCGAAGAAACCGAAGCACAAGAAACGTAATTCTACCGCCAAGAGACCTGCCGCTCCTAAACAACCATTTGACCTTTACTCGTATGACGATGCGAAACTACTTGTAAAAGACTACTTTGAGTACCAATATGGCGAAACATTCGAAGATGTGTTCTCACGATTAGGGGAAGCATCAGAAAAAAATCCCGGTCTGCTTAAAATCGACTTAAACGAAAAATGTAAGAGACCGCCTGATGAACAAAAATGGGTGGATGAGACTCTCAATATCTTGCGAGCAATGAAAGTTGCGGAGGTTCTCGGTGATGAGTCTGACGAGAACATTTTGAATATAAAATATCTGAAATATGTAGAATTGACCACAAAAAGTGTTGTGGGTAAATCGACAGAAATAAAACCAGAAGGTAACGACTATGAATTTTTTAGCACCACTATTAAAAGAGTGTGGGAAAAAGGTAGTCGTGAAGAACAAGAAACCCTTGAGACCAACATGAATCTGATTGCGGGGTACTTTGGTTTTTCAGTTATGACTTAATCACACGCCGCCATCATCTACGCCACCCTTCGGGGTGGTGTTTTTTTGTTGGACGGAAAGCCATGGGTGACTACTGATTAAATATGATACGCAAAAACATGGCTAGCGGCAATTTCCGTGACATGGAAATGAAATAGCCACTTTTCCGATATTGTTTTGTATAACTCAAATTCGGAGGGTCAAACAATGAAAGTCGGATATGTTCGTGTAAGCACCTTGAAGCAACACACTGACCGTCAAGATATTCTGATGGAGAAGTTAGGTGTGGAAAAAGTTTACAGTGACAAGGTCACAGGTAAGAACGACAAACGCCCACAACTGCGGGAAATGATGAACTATGTGCGCGATGGTGACACTGTGATAGTGGAGTCCATTAGCCGCTTCGCAAGGAATACCAAAGACCTGCTTGAACTTGTGGAGCAATTAACTGTAAAAGGTGTGGAGTTTGTTAGCCAGAAAGAAAATATAGACACAACGACACCCACAGGTAAGTTTACACTGACCTTGTTTGCCGCAGTCGCAGAGTTGGAACGTGAGAGTATGCTATTGCGTCAACGTGAAGGAATAGACGCCGCGAGGGAGCGCGGGGTGAAGTTTGGGCGCAAGCGCAAGGTGAGTGAGCTGCCCCCATTTTATGTACCAATCACAATGTTAGTCGGAACCTTTTCCTGAGCGGCAACTGAAGTGGCGCATAGCGAAACGGAGGTTGCCGCTTGGTCGCTTTCAGGCTGACATCGGCACGATGCTTTGCGGTGCGGGAGGCCTTCCGCCAAGTGCGCTGTGAGGTCGTACCTCGTTGTAATACCGAACCCACCTGGCCGTCAGAACCTGTGCCTCGTACATGTTTCCGAACAGTTCGCCATTTAGAAATTCGTCCCGCATACGGGCGTTGAAACTTTCGCAGTATCCGTTCTCCCAGGGGCTACCGGGCTCAATGTATGTGGTGATAACACCCAACTCAGCTAACCATTTACGCAGCTTCTTCGCAATGAACTCGCTGCCGTTGTCACTGCGCAGATATTCTGGTGTTCCATGTACCAGCATCAGGTCGGCCAATACCTCAATCACATCCGTGTTCCTCCAACTGCGTTGGGGCACACTGGCCAGACACAGATGCTCATGTTCATCAATGATATTCAGCCACCGGACTTTTCGACCATCCATCGTCCGGTCTTCCACGAAATCGTAACTCCACACATGGTTTTTGTGTTCTGGCCGCAGCCGAACACAGCTACCGTCCGCCAGCCATAACCGACGTTTCTTCTCTTGCTTTTGGGGCAGTTTTAAGCCTTCTTCCCGCCAGATACGCTCTACGCGCTTGTGGTTGATTTTTCGACCCTCGTTGCGCATCATATGGCACACCATTCGATATCCAACCCGGCCATAGTTACATGCCTTGTAGATGATATCTGCACGCACCTCATCCTCATCGGGCAGACGCACTGGCTCATATCGGTAAACGGTCCGATTTACCTCTAACACCC
>JAJDIZ010000083.1 GCA_030266915.1 Ruminococcaceae bacterium OttesenSCG-928-D13
GGTAAAAACCCCCTTTGCAGGCCGCCCCGGTGACGGAGCGGCAGCGAAGGGGGTTTTGTGATCGTGTCATCTTGCCCCGTGCGGGCGCCTCGGGGCGAAAATGGTTCAAAAAGCGGGGTGAAGGCTTTTGTGACCGCATGTTTTATGATACAATAGATTCTGTTCCCTGCCGCGGGCGAAGCGATCGCAAAGCGGCGCATTTTTTTCGATCAATCCCCGAGGAGGAAAGCCGATGTACAGGCCGGTCAAGCTCAGCGGCGATACCGTGGCGGTGCCGCAGCTACTATTTTCCCGCCTGGAAACCGGCGGCGAGGACGGTCGCTTCCGGGTGGCGCTCTATCTGCTGGGCGGCGGCGAGGGCGACCCGATGCGTATTGCCCGGGCGCTGCGGATGCAGCGGCCGGCTGTGGAGGCCGCCCTCAGCTACTGGGAGGGCGCCGGGCTGATCGAGCAGGAACCGGCCGACCCGGCAGCCGTGGCGGAAGCCGCGCCCGTAGAGCCCCCGCGCAGGCGGATGACCACTCGGGAGAGTGTGCGCGCCGGGCAGGACGACCCCAGCCTCGGGGTGCTGCTGGGGGAGCTCCAGCGCATCTATGGCGGGGTGGTGGGCGAGGGAGACATTAACATCTACGCTACCCTGTATGTGAAGGATGGGTTCCCCATCGACCTGATTCTGATGGCGGCCGCCCATGCGGCCTCGAAGAACATCACCCAGGCGCGGTATGTGGAAAAAACCCTGGCGAACTGGCGCAAGCAGGGCATCGACAACTGTGCCGATGCCGACGCCTTGCTGAAGCGGATGGCCCGGATGGACGAGCTGGCTGCCCGGCTTGCGACGGCATGGAACCTGCCGCAGGACCCGTTCACTCTGGCGGAGAAGCAGAAGATTGTGCAATGGTACGATGAGTACGGTTACGGCGACGAGATGATAGAGGCGGCCCGGCTGGCCGCCGGCGAGCGGGCCGGCGATGTAAAGTATATGGCGGGCATCCTGAAAAAGTGGCACGCCAAGGGTTACCGCAGCCCCCGGGAGCTTCAGCAGGCCGAGGGCGGCGCCAACCTGCGGGTGGCGGGCAACGTGAAGAAGCCCGGCAAGGATCTGCTGGCGGATATGACCGACTACATTCCGGCGAAACGGAGGGGGAGCTTGTGAGGCGGGTGGAGCTGTACCGCTGCGCCCGGCGGGTGGTTGAGAGCCGCCGTCAGGCGGCCCAGGCGCGAATGACGGCCGAACGTGAAGCCGCCCATGCCGCCGCCCCGGCCCTGGCCGGGCTGGACGCCGCCATTGCGGCGGCCGGCGCTGCCGCAGCACGCCTTGCGGCCGACGGCCAGCGTGAGGCCGCCGAGGCACAGACCGCCCGGCGCCGAAGCCTCACCGAGGAGCGGCGGCAGCTGCTGGTGGCCCTGGGCTACAAAGACGGCACGCTGAAGCCCCACTACACCTGCCCCCACTGCAACGACCTGGGCGAGGTGGACGGCAGGGTGTGTGACTGCGTCCACGCCGAAGCCCTGCGGCTGCGCCGGGCGGAGATCAATGAGGGCGGGCCGCTGAACCTGTGCCGGTTCGAGAGCTTCTCGCTGGAGCGCTACCCGGTGGAGATGGAAAACGAGCAGGGGGTGCGGATACGTCCGCGGGACATCATGGCCGGCATTTTGCAGTCCTGCCGGGACTGGGCGGCCGAGTTTGGCCCGCGCAGCCCCAGCCTCTATATGTTCGGCTATGCCGGCCTTGGCAAAACCCACCTGGCCCTCAGCATTGCCGGGCAGGTGCTGGAGCAGGGCGGCGATGTGATTTACGTGAGCGCCCAGCGGGCCTTTGCCACGGTGGCCGCGGGGGAGGACGGCGGCGAGCTGTTTGCCTCGATGCTGGAGGCCGACCTGCTGGTGCTGGACGACCTGGGCACCGAGTTTTTGAACGCTTTTATCCGTAGCAAGCTCTACGACCTGGTGAACGCCCGGATGGGCCGCCGCCCCACGATTTACACCTCGAACATCTGCAGCCAGGAGCTGCTAAACCAACGATACGACGAAAAAATAGCGAGCCGCCTGCTGGGCGGCTGCGAGCGGATGCGCTTTTGGGGTGAGGATATCCGGCTGCAACGGGCCTGACCCAAACCATGCGCAATGAGGTGCTGTATGAAAATTGGTGAAGTGTGCCTGTACACCAGCGATGTGGTTCGCCTGGCAGATTTCTACCGGGCGCTGCTCAGAGTGGGGGAGCACAGCGACGACGATGTGCACCAGTTCATCCTCTCGGAGGGAACCACCCTCACAATCTACAACGACGGCACCCCTCGGCAGGGCAATCACCACAACATCAGCCTGGCATTTACGGTGGAGGATGTGGACGTCGAGTTTGAGCGGGTGAAGGCCCTCGGGGCCACGATTGCCTCACTGCCAATGCTGCGGCCATGGGGCGCCAAGAACATGGCCTTTTTTGATCCGGATGGCAACCTTGTGTTGTTCCGAAGTTTTCAAAAGTGAAAATGAAAGCGGCTGCAAAAGCAGCCGCTTTTTTCTGTGATGCTTTGTAGTGTACAGTTATTTTCAAGCCGAACCTCACACCCCAAACAGGTGCAGCGCAAGGCCCGGCAGCACCCCGGCCGCCACCAGCAGCCCCAGGATGAACAGGTTCTGCCGAAGGCTGCGGTTTGTGCGGAACAGCACCAGCAGCCCGATGCCGGCGTTGCAGTTCAGCCCGGCCAGCACGCTGCCGAAGCTGATCGAACCCTCGAGGTAGAGCTGGGTAAGCAGCACGCTGGAGGCACAGTTGGGGATCAGCCCGAACAGGCCGGCCACCAGCGGCTGGAAGGGGCCGAGCGCCAAAAGGAACTGCTCCACCCGAGCCTCGCCCACAAGGCCCACCAGCAGGCCGAAGGCGAAGGTGAAGCCGAAGATGATCAGCACAATGTTGGCGGTGTGCTTAGCGGCGGCCAGCAGGATGCCGTCCTGCTCCTCGTGATGGTGGCAGTCCACCGCCGCCCCGCCGCCATAGCCGCCTCGGAGCCCCTGGGGAATGGCCCGCCGCAGCAGAATGTCCACCAGAAGGCCCACCACCAGCGCCCAAACCAGCTTGCAGCCGATCAGCAGGGCCAAAGCAGGCCAGCTGTTCGGCTGGGCAAGCATCAGCGGAATGGCCTCGTCCGAGGTGGACAAAAACACCGCCAGCAGCGTGCCCAGCGTGATGACCCGGCTGGCGTAGAAGCCAGCCGCCATGGTGGAAAACCCGCACTGGGGCACCACGCCCAGCACCGCCCCCACGGCGAAGCCGAAGCGCCCGCCCCGGGCCAGCAACCGCTCCACCCGGGCGCCCTGCCGGCGCTCGATAGTCTCGATGGCGAGATAGGCGAGAAACAGGAAGGGCAGCATCCAGGCGGTGTCGGTCAGGGCATCCAGCAGGATGTGGCCGGGGTCAAAGCTGCCGTGGTCGTGGGTGTACATGGGGCCTCACCTTGCTTTCATATAAGTTCAATTGTTTGAGCGTTTAATTTGTCCAAATATGCCGCGAACCCCCCGTTCGGCGGGGTCGTCTCATCTTTTGGCAGTATAGCGGAAAATCGTCCCGGATTCAATCGAACGGTGGAGGCTTCATGCGTTTGCCATGGGGGTTTTCCTACTCCACCTTGAAGCTGTCCTTCAGCTGCACGATGCGGTTGAAGGTGTTTTCGTGCTTTGAATCCTTGCAGAAATAGCCGGTGCGCACGAACTGGAACCGATCGCCGGGCTTGGCCTCGGCAAGGGCGGCCTCCAGCTTGCAGCCCGGGCGCTCGGTCAGGGAATCAGGGTTCAGGTAGTCGAGGTAGTTGGTATCTTCCGGTACGTCGTTCACATTCTCAAGGGTGAACAGGTTGTCGTAGAGCATCGCCTTCGCGTCCACGGCAGTGGCGGCGTTCACCCAGTGGATGGTGCCCTTCACCTTGCGGCCGTCGAGAGGTTTCTCGTTGCGGGTTTCCAGGTCGGCGGTGCAGCGCAGCTCGGTGATGTTGCCGGCGGTGTCCTTCACCACCTCGTCGCAGCGCACGATGTAGGCGCCCATCAGCCGCACCTCTTTGCCGGGGGTCAGGCGCTGCCACTTGGGCGGGGGCACCTCGGCAAAGTCCTCCCGCTCAATGTAAAGCTCGCCCGAGAAGGCCACCTCCCGGGTGCCGGCGGCTTCGTCCAGCGGGTTATTGGCAATCGGGAAGGTCTCGGTTTTGCCGGCCGGGTAGTTGGTAATGGTCAGCTTCACCGGGTCCAGCACGGCCATGCGGCGGGGGGCGTTTGCATTCAGCTCCTCCCGGATGCAGTACTCCAGCAGGCGGATGTCCACCGTGCTGTAGGCCTTGGCCACCCCGGCCTTCTGCACAAAGCTGATGATGGACGAGGGGGTGTAACCCCGGCGGCGCAGGGCCGAGAGGGTAGGCATGCGCGGGTCGTCCCAGCCGTCTACGTGCTTTTCCTCCACCAGCTGGCGCAGGTAGCGCTTGCTCATCACGGTGTGGGTGATGTTCAGCCGGGCAAACTCGTACTGGTGGGGTTTTTCCTTGAAATCGATGTTGTCCACCACCCAGTCGTAGAGGGGGCGGTGATTCTCAAACTCGATGGAGCACAGGCTGTGGGTGATGCCCTCGAGGGCGTCTTGGATCGGGTGGGCGAAGTCGTAGAGGGGGTAGATGCACCAGGCGTTGCCCTGGCGGTGGTGGTAGCTGTGCTTGATGCGGTAGATGGTGGGGTCCCGCATGTTCATGTTGGGGCTGGCCATGTCAATTTTGGCCCGCAGGGTGCGGGCGCCGTCCTCAAACTCGCCCGTTTTCATCCGGCGGAACAAATCGAGGTTTTCGGCCACGGTGCGGTCCCGGAAGGGGCTGTTTTTGCCCGGCTCGGTCAGGGTGCCGCGGTATTCGCGCACCTCCTCCTGGGAGAGGTCGTCCACATAGGCCTTGCCCTCGGCAATCAGCTGGACGGCAAAGTCGTAGCACTGCTCGAAATAGTCGCTGCCGTAGAAGACGCCGCCGTTTGGCACCGCGCCCAGCCAGAGCAGGTCCTGCTCGATGCTGCGGACGAATTCGTCCTCCTCCCGGTCGGGGTTGGTGTCATCGTAGCGCAGGTTGAAGGTGCCGCCGTACTTCATGGCGGTGGAGTAGTTGATCCAGATGGCCTTTGCGCTGCCGATGTGCAGGTAGCCGTTGGGCTCGGGGGGGAAGCGGGTGTGGACCGGCCGCTCGAAGCCGGCGGCAAGGTCGGCGTCCACAATGTCGTAGATGAAGTTCTGGGGCAGGGTCCAGGCGGGGTCCCAGCTGTTCTTGATGTCGCTCATTATATATACTCTCCGGTTTTAAACATGGGTGGATGGCGGCTTAAGGATTGGGGCGGACCGGACGATGGTTTGCCTGAAAACGCGAAACTGCCGTTTACAGCGCGCCCATCATGCGGTCCAGCCGCTGTCGCACCATTTCCGGCCCCATAATCTGCATCACCTCGCAGAGGTCCGGGCTTTGGGGCCGGCCCGCGATGGCCAGGCGGACAACGTTCGACACGTCGGCCACGCTGCCGGGCCAGTTTTCCGGGGTTTGCTTGTAGGCCTTCATGTCGTCGCAGTAGCCGAAGTTGCAGGCCAGCTGCTTCACCTTGGCAAACCATTCCCCGCTGTCGTCGGCCGGGTTGTACAGGTCGGCGTAGGCGGCCAGCATCTCCTTTGCGGCGCCGGCGGGGACGGTCTCGGGCAGGGTGTAATCCGGCGTGAAGGTCTCGTCGAAGAAGAAGCTCAGGTAGGTTTTGGCGTCGCTCCAGGCGGTGATGTCCTTCCGGGGCTTCTTGCCGCCCCGGCCGATGGCCAGCATCCGCTTGGTTTTGGCCTCGTCCCGCCGCAGCAGGGCGGCAAAATCCGGGTCGTAGCGGTCGGCCCAGGCGGTCAGCTCGCCGTACACCTCGTCGGCGCTCATCCGGCTGACCACCCCCTTGGACACGTCGTCCAGCTTTTCGATGCTGAACAGCGCCCCGGAGGTGCCCATCTTTTTGGGGGAGAAGGGGAAGTCCTCGAGGGGTTTTTCGGGGTTCATGGCCCGCCAGTCCTCGAAGTTCGAGTTGAGCAGGCTCATCAGGTATTCCTTCACAGCGGCGACGGTATAGCCCTTCTCACTGTAGAAGGAGAGGGCCAGCTCCGGGTCCTTCCGCTTCGAGAGCTTGCGCTTGCTGCCACCGTCCATCTTCATCAGGCTGGCGGTGTGCAGGTATTTCGGGGGCTTCCAGCCCATGGCGCCGAACAGCTGGATGTGGATGGGCAACGTGGCCAGCCATTCCTCGCCCCGCACAACCACGGTGGTGCGCATGAGATGGTCGTCCACCACATGGGCAAAGTGGTAGGTGGGGATGCCGTCGGCCTTGAGCAGCACCACGTCCTGGTCGTTCTCGGGCATGTCGAGGCGACCCCGGATCAGGTCATCCACCGCGATACGCTTCGAAAGGTCACCCTCGCTGCGGTAGCGCACCACGTAAGGCTTGCCCGAATCGATCAGGCTTTTAATCAGGTCAATTGGGGTGTCCCGGTAGCGGGCGAAGTCGCCATAGCAGCCGAAGTTCAGCTTCTCGGCGGCCTGGGTTTCGCGCATGGCGGTAAGCTCCTCCTCGGTGAGGAAGCAGGGGTAGGCCTTGCCCTGCAGCACCAGCCACCGGGCGCAGACGTGGTAGAGGCTGGCCCGCTGGCGCTGGCGGTAGGGGCCGTAGGCGCCGCTGTCCCCGGTAAGGGTGGCGCCCTCGTCGAAGGGCAGCTTATACTGGCTGAAGGTGTCGAGGATGGTCTCCACCCCGCCGGCCACCTCGCGCTTTTGGTCGGTGTCCTCGATGCGCAGGTAGAACACCCCGCCGCTCTGGTGGGCCAGGCGCTCGTCGGCGATGGCGCCGTACAGGTTGCCCAGGTGCATGAAGCCGGTGGGGCTGGGGGCCATGCGGCACACCCGGGCGCCCTCGGGCAGGTTGCGGGGCGGGTAGCGCTGCTCAAGGTCCGCCGGGGTTTCGGTTACCTCCGGGAACAGCAGGTTGGCAAGGGCGGTGGTGTCCATCGTGACTCTCCATTCGTTTATGGCTTTGGGGTGCGCGCCCGGGCCGTTTGCCGGCGCGGCAGGCGTGCCTCTAATAAAAACAGGGCAGATCAAAAATCTACCCCATAGTATAGCATTTTGGCGGTGTTCCCGCAAGGGATCGGAGCCTGTTAGCCCTGCTTTGCCCGCGTCAGCTCAATGGCCTCCTTGCCGGTCAGGTGATCCACTGTGATCTCAACCATTGCCATCAGATGGGCCTCTTTATCAATCGCCGCCTGCTGCGCCTTGGCGAGGCCGGGCATATACTTGGCCGCCAGCGCCTGGATCGGCCCCCGCATTTCGGCCATATCCGTCAGGACACGCGCCCGCCCGAAGGCGACGACGCTGCGGAAATAGGTGGTGGCCTCCGCCGGGACCACCTCGTCCCGGTCGACCACGCAGAAGGAGACCTTGGCGTCCCGGGCGATGGCGTCCAGCTTGTGCCCGGCTTTGGCACAGTGGAAATAGATTTTATCGTTGTGGTACACATAGCTGAGGGGAACTGTGTAGGGGTAGCCGTCGTCCCCGTGGACGGCCAGCACCCCATTCGATCCGTCGGTGAGAATCTTGGCGCAATCTTCGGCGGAGAGAAGTTGTTTTTTGCGGCGCATTTCTCTGAACATAAACACCTCGCGAATTGATAAAATATAATATTACATATATTAAATTAACATAAGAATAACACGCACAATGCGAATTACGATTACTCCATTCTGATCCTTTCAACCACTGCGTCAAAGCGGGTGCGGTCGTGGCTGGGCAGTTTTTTCTCATCCAGTTCAGCCAGCAGATTTGCGGCGTCGCTGCTTCGGTCCAGCTCGGCCAGGGCCTCGGCCCGGGCCAGCACATTCTGCGCCCGGGCCGCCGGGGACCAGTACTTGTAGCCCACCGAGGCGGCCTCCTTTTCCTCGCCGGCCAGCCAGGCGTCGGCGTCGCCGTCCTCGGCAAACTGCTGGCGGCGCTCGAAGGCGCGGTCACGGTAGCTGCTGTTCATCGTGCTTTTGGTGATGGCGTAGATGATGGGCAGCTGGATGGCCAGGGTGAGCAGCAGCAGCAGCGGCCCCCAGGGGTTGACGAAATATAGTCCAACCCCGAACGCCAGCAGCACCGCGGCGGCGATGATCAAAGCACGGACATTGCCTTTTTTCATGGGTTCGCCCGGGCGTTTAAACGCCCTGCCTCAGGTTTTCCTCGTCCCACTGCTGGGCGCGCTGCATATACTCCCGGGCCTGCTCCAGGTCCCCCGAAAGCTCGAGGCAGCCGGCCAGCCCACGCAGCGGCTGGCTGCCCGCCGAGATGGCCACCAGCTCCGGCGACGCGCCGGACAGGGCCGCCGCAAACCAATCGGCCGCGGCCTGCTCCTCCTGCCGGGAGAGATAGTATTCCCCAAGGGCGCAGCAGATTTCGCTGGGGGGTGAGCCCACCAGCTCGGGCGCGGCCACCCGCAGCAGGGTTTCCACGTCCTTTTCCAGGGCCGCGCCCCGGGCCAGCACACAGCTGGCGCGGCGCATCCGCTCGGGCGAGACGCTGGTATCACCCCGTACCGACTCAAAGTACGGCGCGGCAATGCGGAAATCCTTGATCTTGCCGGCCATCATCAGCTCACGGGCGTACATCATCTCCAGCCGCGCGCTGAACTGGTGCCCCTTGGCCAGCAGACGGGCAAAATGGGCCAGGTCCCGGCCGCTGTGGTCGGTGGCGGGGCGGTGCTCAATCACCACGTTGCTGCGGTAGACCACCGGGTCGGTGCGCAGCGCCTCGTGGATCGGGTCGGCAAACTGGAAGGTGCGCAGCCGGCGGAACAGCTTCGGCCGGTATTCCACCTCGAAGTTTTCGGTGGATTTGAAGTCGTGCTTGTTGGCGTAGGCCATCTCCACCACCTCCACCTCGGGCAGCAGGGCCTCTTTCAGCTGCTTGAAGCGGGCCAGGTTCTCGGCGTCGATCACCTCGTCGGCGTCGGCCACATAGATGTAGTCCATCGCCGCCTTGGACAGGGAGAAGTTCCGCGCCGCAGCAAAATCGTCGATCCATTGGAAGTCATAAAGCTTCGAGGTATAGCGCCGGGCCACGTCCTTGGTGGCGTCGGTGCTGCCGGTGTCCACAATGATGATCTCGTCCGGGATGCCCTCCAGTGCGTCCAGGCACCGGGCCAGCACGGCCTCCTCGTCCTTCACGATCATACACACGCTGATGCTCGCCATTTCCTGCCTCCGGTAGGTAGAATTTGATGTTTGAATCCACTATTGTACCTATTATATCGGCACGGGCGGATAAAAACCATAGCTTCCGCGGATTTTGTGAACCAGATGGGCACAGGGCGGGGGTAC
>JAJDIZ010000084.1 GCA_030266915.1 Ruminococcaceae bacterium OttesenSCG-928-D13
CTCTATGGCCACCGGAGCATTTCCGTCTTTGCAGAATGTCCAGTTTTTGCAAAAATCAAAAGTCATTTTTCGCCTCGCTTGAAGTATTACGCATTTGGTCCCTCTTTTAAATGATTGTGCTGCAAAACCAGGAGCAGCCGCCGGTGGATACACTCGGCGGCTGCTCTTGGCATCGCCTGTATCAGGCGGTATGAATGGTAAAGAAGTACACGTCATTGATGCCCAATGCGGCTTCTATGGTCAGTATTCCGTTCTCATAATTGACGGGCAGCATCTCTGTGGCCAAGGCGCTCTCCTCAATGATCACCTGCTTTTGGCTGGGTGTGATGTCAATGGGGGCGCCCATCTCCTCCCAAACCTGTAACGGGTTGCAATGGTCTTCGTCGATGCGTTGCAGTTGCACAACCTGGGGGGCTTTCTCCAACTCCACCCGGAGCGTAACCACGGCAGGTTCGGTGTCGGCATTGGCAAAGTGCTTCAGGTTCTGGCGAGTGAGGAGCAGCTGTATGTCGCCACCCTTTTGGAATGCGGCGAAGCTCACTTCGCCGTCCAGCGCGCCGGGCAGCACATACCGCTCGTCCCCGGCGTCCGCCAGCATCTTCAGCGCGTGGTAGACGGGCTTCGGGATGCCGTGCTGGGTCTGTATGCCAAAGCCGCCGTGGAATTCCTCCTGGAAGGGGTGCAGCTCTTCAAAGATATCGCTGAAGCACCAGATACTGGAGCCCTCCAGCACAGCCTCCGCTGCCAAAATGGTGCGTACATCATAGGCTGCCACTTTGCGGGTATCGTTGCCGGGAGCAGTAAAGGTTGCGCAGGTGTTCCACTCGGTGTAAAAGACCGGCCGGCCTTTTGCCTGCTCCCGCACAACGGCCGCGTTCTGTGGCAGGATATCCCTGTTTAAATCGTCTGTCTCGGTGTTGTCTTGCAGGATGCGGCGGAAAACCGGCAGCAGGGCGTCTTCTGTGGGCAGGCCCTGGAACAGCTGGGATATATCCCCCTGCGGCGCATACTTTTTCCGGTCGTCTTCCTCCAGTTGAACCAAGTCTGCCTCTGTTTCCAACCCGCTTTGGTCGCTGGCGCCGCTGATGGGGTCCCCAGCGTACTGGTGGGTGGTGATGAAATCAGCGGGGACGCCCTTTTCCTCGCAAAAGGCCACGAAGGCCTCCACCCACTTGCTGTTGCTGGTGGCCGGGCCGCCCACCATCAGCTTGTCGTCCACCTCCTTGATGGCCCGGACGGTGATTTCATACAGGTGGAAGTAGTCCTGCTGGGTACCGTAGAAGAAAGCCAGGGGCAGATCGGGCTCGTTCCACACCTCAAAGTACCAGGTCTCCACTTCCTCTTTGCCGTAGCGGTCCAGTAAAAAGCGGATGAACTTCCTGATATAGCCCTGCCACTGGGCGTCATCCCGGGGCATGGCGATGTTGGGCTTATAGAAAAAGCCGCCGCGTTTGTCAGTCTTTGCCAGCGCCTTGGGCATGAAGCTGAGCTCTACAAAGGGCTTCATGCCGCATTCCAGGATGTTGTCATACACCAGCCCCGCCAGGCGGAAGCTGTTCTCGTGATAGGGGATGGGCACAGGTGATGCGCTGGTGTCGGCCAGCACGTCCATGGTGTCCCAGGTGTGCATATCGTCACAGAAAATGCCGTGGAAGCGCACGCGCTGGATGCCCAGCTCCTCATGCACCCGCTTCAGCTGGCGGCAGTAGTCGGTGCGCATGGCCATGCCCGCGTGGCCGCTGCCGACGCAGAACTGCCAATGCTTGTGGAACTTTTGGGTGGGGGTGTTTTTTTTCAGAATGAATTCCATATCGTGCCTCCGGTTTAATATTCTATCCCAGGTTATGCTTTGCCGTATGCAAACAGTTTCACCCGCAGCAGGGTGGGTGTGTCATATCCCAGCAGGGTAGCCTCATCGCCATTCAGCCTGCGAATACGTGTCCAATTGCCGTTTTCAAAGCAGCCCTCCTCCAGGGCCAGGAAATCCACGTTGGGCTTTTCGGCATCGGTGGAAAATGGCAAAATGATGCAGCGGTTGGCAATGATATAGAACTCGTCCTCGGTGTTTTGCAGCACCAGGCACACGCCGTCCTTCATCGCTTCGCTTGCCTGCCCCATGCTCATGGCCCCGGTGTCCATCACGGCCTTGAAGCCAAAGGTGCCAAACAGCATGGTGTCCTCCTCTTTCCGCTCGCTGGTCACGGCTTGCAAGCTGGAGCTGCCGTATTGATTCACAAGCAAGGGCATCATGCTTTGCAGGGTGCGGGTGTACCACGCATACTCCTCGGTGTTTTGCGGTGTTTTAAGCGCCGGGTCCTGGGTGTCCATCCCAAACAGGAAGGATGCGGCGGCGGTGAAGGGCTGGCCCATTTCCTCAAAGCCAAAGGGCGCGTAACCCATGGCGTGGTGGTGGCCCACCACCCACACCTGCCGGGGCCCGGCATAGCTGTGAGTGGCGGTCTCCGGTATCATCAGCGGGTTGCTCAGCTTTGTGAAGGCATCGCAGGCGCCGCAAAAATCGCGCGCGTAGATATCCGGCGTGATGACGTCGATGGACGGCGCGCAGAACCGCCACACCTCCATCATGCGGGAAACCGGCCCGCCGCTGGGGTACTGTCCGGGCTGTTGGCCGTTCTCCTGCCAGCAGTTGGCGGTCATGGGCAAGGGGTATTCCTCCTTGCCAGCCGCAGCCACCCGGCCCACGTATGCAGCCGTATGATAGGCGCTGAATATCTCCTCGGCCACGTCGCCAAACACCGCCTGCCAGTTGCCGGCGGCAGCGCCGCCTTCTACCGCTGCGCGCACATCCGGCGCCATGGTTGCCGTTGCCCCGCGCATGTAGGCGGCAAAGGCCGCCGGCACCTCCGCTTCAAACAAGGCGTCAGCCTCGTCGGAGTGCTCCCTTGCCGCGCCCATCAGGCCTGTCTCGTTCTCCACCTGCACCAGAGCCACGGTGTTTTCCCGTTCGTCCATTTCCTTAATGTGCCGCATCAGCGCCCGGAAAGCCCGCGCGTCCGCCTCGTTCGTCTCCCCGCACAGATAGGACAGCGTGGTGTAGGGGATGCCGTAGAACTGCTCGTTTCGGGTATAGACCACGCCCTTGCTCACCTCGGCCCGCTTGAAGCGCTGTAAGTTGGTTTTGACCCATGCGGGCGCGTAATAGCACTGGGCGTTTTTCCAGGCGCCGAACCACAGCAGGCCCAGCTTTTTGCCACGCCGTCTTGCCTGCTCAATCAGCCCGTCCACCAGGCTGAAATCGAAAACACCTTCCTCCGGTTCCAGCAGTTCCCAGGTGATGGGTAGCAGCAGGCTGTTCATGCCCAGCGTTTCCGCCTTGTCCCATACGCCTTCCATATACGCCACCGAAGATGAGTTGGAGTTGTGGACCTCCCCAGCAAGCAGGAGGAAGGGCTGCCCGTTCACCATAAGGGCTTTTTTACCGCCGAAATCGTGTAAATAAGGGATATTCATGCCGAGCCTCCTTGCATTTGGTTACGGCATGTCATTCTTTTTTGCCGCGTGCCGCACTTCAATCTCTTTTCGCATGGCGGGCAGCTTTTTCTCAATGTCAAACCGCGTGAAGATGAAGAACATCACCAGGTTCAACACCAGTGGCAGGTAGTTGGCGAACCCATAGATGGCAAACCGCATGGAGGTGGTGGCAACCTCCAGGGTGGCGTCGTAGGCGCCGACCATCAGGAACGCCGAAAGGATCAGGGAGCCGACACCGTTGCCAACCTTGCTGCCGAAGCCGATTGCGCCCGAGGAAACAGCAACCAGCTTTTTGTCATACTTGTACTCGTTGTAGTCCACCGCCATGGCCAGCAATACGCCGTACAGGCACATCAGCGGAATTTGGATAAAGCTGCCCAGCAGACTGGTAACCAGGTACATGGTGAAGCTGGCCGGCGCCAGGCATCGGATGCCCGCGGCCGCTGCCGCACCAATCAAGCCGGCATAAACGGTTCTTTGCACGCCCAGCTTGGAGATGATGGGCTTGGAAACCGCAAAGCCTACCGCGGTGGAAAGCAGGCCTGCCGCGCCCATGATGCCCACCAGGTTGTCGTTGCCAAAAATCCACTTGGTATAGTACGCGCCGGAGGTGGCCACAATGCCATTGGTAACGCTGGTGATGAGGTTGAAAACCAGAACAATAACCCAGTACTTGTTGCGGAACAGGTAACTTACCGCAGATTTGAAGGGCACCGGATCCTCTTCCTCCTGTGCGCTGCCCTCATCCTCCGCAAACTCAGCCTTGCGCCCGTTGAAATAGCAAATCAGGAACAGCAGGATCACGGTGAGTCCGATCACCGCGCCGTATTTGATCCACGCGCTTTGGGTGCCGCCCAGCAGGTTGGTGATGGGGATGGTGGCAATTGCGATGATCATGCCGCTGCCGTAATTGCCCACGGCGCGGAACACGCCCATGCTGCCACGCTCGCTCTGGCTTTTGGTGCGCACCACCATGGCCGCCGCAAAGGGGGTGGCAATCAGGGTGTAGATGACCGCCGTAATCAGCAGGTTTGTTATCAGGGCGTAGGCCAGGGCCGCAAACTGTCCGGCCTGGATAGGCACCGTAAACATCAGAACCACAATGGCACCTGCGGGTACCGCCATCCGCATCATCCAGGTGTAATACTTGCGGTTGCCGCCCTTGGAGTGGTCGACGATATTGCCCACCCAAATATCCGTCAGGGCGTCCACAATTTTAGCAATGAGCAGCACCACACCCACCGAGCCCACCGCCAGGCCAACCTTGTCGGTATAGAAATACTGTAGCTGCCCCACCAGATTGGCCATCAGGCCCAGCGCAAACTGACCGGACATATCCGCCATGTAGTCACGCTTGCGCATCACGCGCTTGAAGCCCTCCTTGTCATACCCCAAGTCTTTTTTTACTCCCGCCATGCTTTCTCCCTCCACCTTTCATCCTATCGGTTCAACTCTATGAAAAACGCTGTATTATCTGACTACAGTGTACAATGGGCAGGCAATCAAGTATTGCAAAATTCGCTACCAAATTGTAGTATAAGGTCGGGCCACATAACTTAGATACAGAAATCAAAGAGGAGTGGACAAAGGATGGACATTATCAAGGTTTCAAACAGCTGCGCCATGTTTTACCGCGCAAGCGGCCTGTCGGTGTCCTGCCATGATGAGGATGGAACCTGTGTGGCCACCTATCCCCTGATGCCGACCCGGATGACGGTCATCGAATGGCCCAAGGTGCTGTTTGAAAAAAATCCCGATATCCTGTTTTCTCCCTCCCAGGCTGCGTACGGTGTTATCCGGCTCAAAGCCGGGGGCTATGTCACCGTTGGCCCGGCATACAACGTGCCTGTCACCAAGGAGCTTGTCAGCGATTTTATGAAAGAAAGCTATATACCCCATGAGCAATGGGGCGATGCCGAAACATTACTGGGCAGCACCCCCATGGTCAGTTTGTTGTCGTTTATGGACAAGCTGGTCTTCCTGCATTACATCCTGAACGATGAAATCATTGACCCTTGGGAGCATTTTTCCGCAAAGGATCTAAGCAAAATGCCCGAAATACACAAAAGCCATCTGGAGCAGACAATCGAAGTGAAAGAGGAGCAAGCCTTTCACAATACCTTCCAGTGGGAACAGCAGTTTTATCAGCTCATAAAAGCCGGCAGCCCCGAAAAAATGGCATTGTTCCTGGAACTCAACAACTCCACCCAGCTTATGCAGGGAACCATGGCGGACACCCCCTTGCGCCAAGCCAAAAATATCTTCATTGGGGCAGTCACCAAGATAGGGGTGCTGGGCGCCATACCGGGCGGGATGGATGTGGAGCAGGCGTACCAACTGATTGACAGCTATGCGCAGGAGTGTGAGCGGGCACAGACGATTTCCGAAATCGACCGTCTGCACTACACCATGGTGATGGACTTCTGTCGCAGGGTTGCGGCCAGCCGCCTGCCCAGGGGGATTTCCCGGGAGGTTTTTTCCTGCATCGGGTTCATCAAGGCGCACACCAATGAAAACATCAATGTCCACGACGTGGCGCAGCACATACAGCGCAGCGACTCCTACACGCTGAAGAAATTCAAGCAGGAGACGGGCATCAATATGGGCGAGTACATCACCCAGTGCAAGCTGGAGGAGGCACAGGACCTGCTGGCCTATACCCAAAAGAGCCTTGCGGAAATCAGCAGCTATCTTTGCTTCTCCAGCCAGTCCTATTTTCAAAATGTCTTCAAAAAGAAATATGGCGTCACCCCCATGCAGTATCGGAAGCAACACCATATCGCCTAATCCTTACAAGCCGTTGTTCTTGATAACACCCGCGTACCAGTAGGAGGAATCCTTTCTGGTACGTTTTTGCGTTTGGTAGTCCACATAAATCAGGCCAAACCGCTTGTCGTACCCTTCGGCCCATTCAAAGTTGTCCATCACCGACCAATACAGGTAACCCAAAAGCGGAAGGCCTTCGTTGGACGCCCGCTGCAGCCCACCAAGGTAGCCCTTGAGGTACTCGATGCGCTGGGGGTCGTGCACTTTTCCATCGCTCATCACAAAATCCACGTTGGCCATCCCGTTTTCCGTCACCAGCAGGGGCAAATCATACCGCTCGGTGATGAACCTGGTGGCCCAATACAGAACCTCGGGTGTGATGGGCCAGTTCATCGCGGTGCGGGCCATACCGGGAACAACAGCCGGGTTGGGGCCTGTGTACTCGTCATAGTTGGAGGCGTTGTAGCAGTTGAAGCCAAAAAAGTCCAGTGGCTGATGGATGACCGCCAGTTCTTCGGGCGTTATGGCCTGCTGCATGGCGCCGGGCAGCCTTCCAAGAATCGCCGGGTCCGCCCACCAGTTGAGATGCGGGAAAAAGGCGCTTTCCGGGAAGGTCAGGTCTTTTGCGGCATCAATATCCGGCGCGCTTTCACTGGCGGGAATCAGCATCGTCCCGTTCAGCGCCATGCCGATGCTGGGCGCTAAAACCGCATGCTCCCGAATCACCTGCACCGCCTTGCCATGGCTGAGCAGAACATTTTTGCTCAGGGCAAGCACATCGCCCATCATTTCGGGCATGGGCTTTGCCAGCCCGTTCTCAAAGGGCGCGTGGTCTCCGGTGACATAGCCGCTGCCAATGAATGCCGCCGGTTCATTGACGGTCATCCAGAAGCGCACTTTGTCGGAAAGTGCGTTCACCACCACCTTTGTGTAGGCCGCAAAGTCGTCGCTGATTTCATGGCTGCGCCAGCCGCCCTTTTCATGTACCCACATGGGCAGGTTCCAGTGGAACAATGTGCACATCGGCTCGATGCCCGCCGCCAGCAGCTCGTCCGCCAGATTTTGATAAAACTGAATACCCTTTTGATTCACAGCGCCGGGCTCCGGCATCACCCTTGGCCAGCTGACCGAAAACCGGTAGGCCTTTAGCCCCATTTCCTTCATCAGGGCAATATCTTCCTTGTAACGATGGTAGTGGTCGCAGGCAATGTTGCCGTTTTCGCCATGCTTCACATGCCCTTCGCTCAGGGCATCCCAAATACCGAGGCCCTTCCCATCTTCATTGTACGCGCCTTCAACTTGGTAGGCCGCGCTGGCGGCGCCCCACAAAAATCCGTTTTTCATAGTATCCTCCGTGTCACAGAGTATTATTTCATCGTACTACAGCCATGGTATCATTGCGTCAACAGATTGAGTGCATCGCCGACCGGTCCTACAGCTCGGCCAGCCGGGCGTATAAATCCTGCAAAATAGCATCCAGCTTAACGGCATCGGGAATCGCCTGCACCATGCCAATGGCCAGAATGTCCGACAGCTTGCGGTCAATCATAAAGTTGATGGCCTCTTCTCCGGCCAGTTCAAACATGTTGCCGGCATACCGGTTCACCAGTTCTACGGCCTTTGGGTTCTGTATGATTTCACCGATGGTGCTCTCACCACTCAATGGGTATGGATTGGCGCCCAAAACCATCAGCGTGGCCTGCCCAAAGATATCCTTTGACGAGGTTCCGGCGTAGAGCCTGTGCGCCCCAATGGGGGATACCCATTGCCTCAGCCGGTCGTCGAAGTAGGAGAGCCCGTCTTTGCGCAGCACCACCCGGACAACCTTTTCTTCCCCCGGTTCCAGCTTCACCTTGGCAAAGCCCGCCAACTCCTTCATCGGGCGCAGGATACGCGGTGCTTCCTCCGCGGTGTAGATTTGGATAACCTCACTGCCCGCGCGGCTGCCTGTGTTTTTCACCCTTACCGGAATCGCGATGGCATCGCCTGTGCGATAGTCAAACTCAAAGTTGTTCGCCAGCAGCTCGGCTTCAAAGCTTGTGTAACTCAGGCCGTGCCCAAAGGGGTACATCACCGGAATATCCCGTTTGTCGTAGCTGCGGTAGCCCACAAAAACGCCCTCGCCGTAATATACATCCCCGTGCTCGCCGGGAAAGTTCGGGTAAGAGGGCGTATCCTCCATCCGCATTGGAAAAGTCACCGGAAGCTTGCCCGCGGGTGTGGCATCTCCCGCCAGCATCTGCGCCGCAGCGGTGCCACCCATGCAGCCGGGCAGAAAGATGCATAGAATGCTGTCGGCGTAGTCCACCCATTCACGCATATCCACCGGCCCGGCAACATTCAGGAGTACCACCGTTTTGAGGCCCTTCTCCTTGGCCTCCCGTAAAACCCGGGGCATGCGCGCCCGGTCGGTTTCCTCAATATCCATTTCGTTGCGGTCAACATTTTCGCCGGCCGGTGCCGTGGCGGTGTATACCAATGTATCGGCTCCATCCATCGTTTCAAACAATGGCTCTCCCCGCAGCCGGGCAAACTCGTCGTAGACATTGCTGTGCAGGCTGGTGTGCACCGCAGTAGAACCGCTGCCAAACTCCAGCATATTCTTGCTGCGGCTGCCGAAAAAAGCAACCCTTGCATCGGCGAGAAGCGGCAGCAGCCCTCCTTCGTTTTTCAGCAGGACACTGCCCTCGACGACGGTATCACAGGCGCACTGCAGCAGGGCTGGGGCATCATACTGCGCCGGTATACCGGCCTGCTCGTCCCGCAGCGCCACGATGACCCGCAGGATATGCGCCACCCGTTCGTCCAGCACCGCCTCGTGCAGCCGGCCTTCCTGAACCGCCTTCCTGCATTCAGTCATATCATTGGGTCCGCACAGAATCAAATCCATGCCTGCATCCAGTGAACCCTCTTTATTGTGGGTGGCTGCGCCCCAGTCGCTCACCACCATGCCCTGA
>JAJDIZ010000085.1 GCA_030266915.1 Ruminococcaceae bacterium OttesenSCG-928-D13
GCAACACTGGTTTTGGAAATGCAGTACCAAAAAGGTCGCTTTTTTGTGTCAATTTAGTCGCAGAAAAGTCGCAGGATGTATTTGGATGATAGATGGATAGTTTTGGCTGGCTGATCACATCGATAAACCAATGGATGTATTGGCTTTAGTTGGAGACTGTGGGTTCTATGAAATGGGTAAGCATCTGAAATTGAACTGGAAGACACAGCACTGAACTGCGAAATCGAGCTCGATGAGTACGTGCGAAAAATGAAGCAATAATGGGTTTTCTTACATGTTGGCATGTTATAATGAAAAACAAAGCAGAAACTCAACGCAGCACCATTAGGGAGAATGAGGATGGAAAAAGATTTGCGAACGCGGCTAACAGACTGGCTCAAAAACTATGGGCTGCTGGTGGCGGTGATGCTGGCCGTCACCCTGGTGGTGTTTGGCATGCTGCGCTGGTTTGGCGCCTATGTCCAGCCCAACCCACAGCGGGAAAACGAGGTATGGATTCCCTACGATGAAGGCACCTACAACTATGACCTGAGCGACGCGGATTTCAGCGGGAGCACCGTGATGCGGCTGGATTTGAGCCTGCTTTACTACCCCGCCCAGCTGCTGGACCCCGGAACCATCGACAGCGTGGCGCCGACCCAAAGGGAGCCGGGCAACACCAACGAGGAATATGCCACCCAGCGGTATGTGATGCAAATGCCGCCGGGCAACCAGGTCTACAAAATCTATTTTTACCATGTGCGCTATGCTACCCGGGCCTACATCAACGGCGCCTTTGCCGGGCAGTCGGGCCAGCCGGCGGACAATGTGGACGACGTCATCATCGGCCGCGCCCCCCTAGTCGTTTACGGCACGCCGGACGAAAACGGCCGCATGGATGTGATATTGCAGAGCGCCAGCTTTTTGCACTGGGAGGACCCGGCCTTTTTGGGTGAGCTGTGGGTCTCCCGCGGCGACCTGATATACGAGCTGCCCATCGGCGAGGTGGGCAGCGGCTACCTGATCGTGGGCGCCCTTTTGGGCTTTGTGGCCCTGCTTTTGGGGATGTTCATCGCCTTCCCGCGGCAGCCAGCCAACCTGTACTTTGCGCTGGCCTGTTTCATGATGGCGGTGCGCGCCGGGGTGGAGGGGGACGCCATGACAAGGTGCCTGCCCTTCATGACCCCGAACATGGTCTATTTCCTCTTCCATATCAGCGTTCCGCTGCTGACGCTGCTGTTCACCCTTTACCTCGACAGGGTGTTCCCCGGCATGGTGCCCCGCTGGAGCATCTGGTTCGTCGGCATTGTCACGGCGGCCTTCGTCGTCACCTGCCTGCTCACCGAGCCGGTGTTCTTCACCAGCCTGCGGCGCTGGTACCAAATCATCACCGAGGCGGGCATGGTGCTGTTTGCCGTGCGGCTCGTCATCAAGCTGCGCCAGCCCACGCCCGAGCAGGCGGTGTCCCTGTTCGGCATCATCCTGTTCTTTTTGGCCGTCGCCTACGACATTGCCCGTTACCTCAACTGGTTCGGCCTGCTCAGCTTCCCGGCCGACATGACCAATGCCTTCATGCTGGTGTTTGTGCTCACCCAGATGGTGGCCCTGTTTTTGGGCAACAGCCGCGCCATGGTACAGGCGCGGGAAGCCGAGCGCCGCGTGGCCGCCGAAAAAGAGGCAGTGGAACGCGTCAATGAGCTAAAAATGGCGTTTTTGGCCAACGTTTCCCACGAGATGAAAACCCCACTGGCCGTGATGAGCGGCTACGCCCAGGACGGGCAAAAGGCCCTGCAAAGCGCCGAGGAATACGCCGAGGTGGAGCGCAGCATGCGGCTGATTTCCTCCGAGGCAGACCGGCTGGCCTTGATGGTGGGCCAGGTACTGGACGTGAGCAAAATAGATGAGGGAAGAATGGCCTTCAACATGCGCCCGCAGGCCATGGTGGCACTGGCGCAAAACGCGCTGAATACCTACGCGCCGCTGCTGGTGAAAAACCGGAACAGCATCGTGTTCGAGCCGGCTGAGGAGCTGCCGGAGGTGGTTTGCGACGGCGACCGCATTGCGCAGGTGCTGATCAACCTGCTGGCCAATGCCGCCGGCCACACCCTGGACGGCACCATCACCCTGCGGCTTGAGGCGGCGGGAGAGGGCGTGCGCATTACCGTGGCGGACACCGGCGAGGGCATTCCGCCCGAGGCGCTGCCCCATCTTTTTGAGCGTTACCGTTCGGGCGGCAAAAAGGCCCGTGGCGGCATGGAAACCGGCACGGGCCTGGGGCTCTATATTTGCCACTACATTGTGGAAGCCCACGGCGGGGAAATCGCCGTGGAAAGCGAAGTGGGGAAGGGCACCGTGGTGGCCTTTACCCTGCCGGCTCGTAGCGAACCTTGAGCAGGGTGTAGGCGCCATCCCCGGATGAGCGCAGCTCAAAGGGGCTGCCCTCGTCCAGTCGCAGCTTTTTGCGCAGGTTCGAAATATGCACCGAGACGGCGCTGCGCCCGGCGGCGTCCACCGCTTCGCCCCACACTGTCTTGTACAGCTCGGCAACGGTGAACGCCTGCCCAAAATTGATGGCCAGGCAGGCCAAAATCTGAAACTCTTTCTGCGAGAGCGGGATCACCTCGCCCAGCAGGGTGGCCTGGCCCGAAAGCAGGTCCACCGTCAGCGGCGGCAGCTCCACCCGGCCCGCGCCCGCAAAGCCGCGCCCGCGCAGGCGGGTCACCACGCGGGCCGACAGCACGTCCAGGCTGTAGGGCTTGGCCAGGTAGTCGTCCCCGCCGCGCATCAGCCCATGCACTACGTGCTCGTCCTTGTCCATGCAGGTCAGGTACAGGATGGGCGCGCTGGTGGCCTCGCGTATCTCGGCGCAAAAGTCGTAGCCGCTGCCGTCCGGCATCAGCACGTCCAGCACAATCAGGTCGGGCGGCTGCTCCCACACAATGCTGCGGGCCGCCGCCAGCGTTTCGGCACAGAGCACCTGGTAGCCTTGCAGCTCCAGGTGCTTTTTGTTCAGGGCGAGGACGTCCGCCTCGTCCTCAACCAGCAGTATCCTTGCCTGCCGCATGGCCCCATCTCCTTGCATAATTCTGTTTTCCACACCCATCTTACCACGCTTTTCGCCGCGGGTAAATATCCACGTTCTTAAGATTTCTTTATAGCCGCCCATGCACCCTTTCTGTTCTGCTAGAGTGTTGCTAACTGGTTTGCTTTATGGTCAACCGGTACAATCTCACAGAACAGGAAGGGGATTTTTATGCCTGCAATCACCCGTGTGGACACGGTGGGCGGCGATATGCTGGACATTCAGCTGGACAATGGCAACATTATCCTGCTGGCCGTTGAGCGGCTGCTGCGCGAGCCCCGCTTTGCCCCGCTTGGTGAGGACGACCGCGTATTCTACCCCCACACCGACGGCCAATCCCTGTATTGGCAGGGCGGCCCGCGGCTGACGGTGACGGAACTGCAAAAGCTGGCCTTTGACAAGGACTGACAAAACCTAGCGGCAAAAAACTGCATTTAAAGGGAAAATCATTGACATTGGAGGAAAAGGGTATGAAGAAAACTTATGTAAGAGCTATTGCATTGCTTATGACCCTGGTTTTGATGGCGGCGCTTTGTGTGCCAATGGTGGCCGCCGAGCCGCCCCCAGAGGAAATGCCACCCACAGGTGACGAGAGCGTCTCCGTCCCGGTGGAGGAGAGACCCGCTCCGGAGGAGGCCCCCCTGCCGGAAGAGGCGACGCCCGCTGAGGAACCCCTAGTGGAGGAGGCTTTGCCCGAGGAGACCCCGCCCGAGGGTGAGGGGGATGAGGAACCGGAAGCCACTGTGCTGCCCGAGGGCTTTGAAGTGGGACCCAAGGTGTACGCCGAGGCTGAGGCGCCAGAACCGACCGCCCAGGACGATGTCTTTTCAGCGGCGGGGTTCAACCTTTCCACCCCGCCGGACGGCCAGGATGAGCGCAAGGAGATGAAGCCATACGGCGACGCACACACCCTCACCATCAATGAGATGCTGGTGTTTGGCTCCAACGAGGCAGGGAGGGAGAACACCTACGGTTATCTGGAGGCCAACCTGTACGGCCACGATGCCCTGGCCACCACGGATGTGAAGGACAACGACAAAAAGAGCGTTCAGCTTAAAGACAGCGCCGGGGGTACCCCGACCTTCTTCAACGACCGCTCCAGTATGGCTGCCATGGAGGGCGACTTTACCGGCGAAGGTATCAAGTACCAGGTGGCTATGCTGGCCGCCGAGGGAGTCTCAGGCACGGGTACAGATGAGCTGGTGAAGGGCTTTAAACTTTATGTGATGAACGGCGTGGACGTGGCGCGTGGCGACACTAAAAGCCTGCACGAGATTGCATACTTTGACTACACCAATAACCGTTCGATGGGCTGGGGCGCGGTCCAAGGTGAATTGTTTGTGGAGACCGGCGACCTGGATGGCGACGGTCGCGACGAAATCATCTTCCTGCTGCCAGCCTCCCAAAACGCTAACACAAAGCCCGCTCGTCTGATGGTGTACCGCAACAGCGGCACGGCCGGCGGGTGGAAAAACGCCGCCAACTGGAAAGAAGTGTTGAGCATGCCGGTGACCGGTGTGCCGATGTACAGCGTGAAAGAGAACAGCACTTCAGACGGCATCGATTTTCTTTTTGCCAACCACTCGCTGGCCGTGGGTGATTTGGACGGCGACGGCAAGGCCGAGGTGGCTGTGGCGGGCTCTACTCTAAAGGCCAATTCCCGCGACAACAGCGGCGACACGGCCACCATGCAGCTGCAGCTGCTGTCCGCCTTCGATTTCAGCGGAGCCGGTGCGGCCACCACCCGCACCTACAGCTACAGCAGCGGCGGTACCAGCACCACCCCCCTGTTTGGCAGCGGCGGGCTGGGCCTTGCGGCGCCGCCCACTGCGGCGGACCTGAAACTGAATGACGCCAATCGCGTCAACACCATGCTCCGGGCCTCCACTGCCAGGGTGCTGCCCACCCAACTGGGGGTGGCCATTGGGGACGTGGACGGCGGCACTCCCGAGCTACTGGTGGGCTATACCCTGTACGGTTCAACAAAGGTTATGCCCATGGTGGGTTCAGGCTGTTTCACAAGTTCCGGGCTGGGCTACACGGTGGAACAGCTGAGCCTGAACGGAGATAAGCTGGAGCGTGTCAGCATTGGCGGGCAGCCGGTGCTGCGGGTGAATATGGAGGATATAGCCGAGGCCACCAATGCGGCCTCGCCCGGCCACTATCCCCAATACCGGGGCAAATCTGTACAGCGGCTGGACGACACTTATGCCTACATCAAGAACCAAAACAATCCCTATGGCAGCGAGGGGATTTATAGCAACGGGATGTCGATGAGGCTGACAGCCGCCCAAATGAACGGTCCCCAGGCGCCGGCATCCATCATCGTGGGCACTAACCGGCACGACCGGACCTTTGGCGCCAATACCGACCCCTTCGCTTTCTACTACACCGGCACCCAGCAATATACCTACTATCCCCTGTGCGATGGGAACAACGGCGGCACCAACCATATCCGCATTTACACACTGCGCCCCGCCGTGATGACCTCGGTGGACGAGGGTGACAACCCCATACCCGCCTATGGGTATGTCATCGGGCAGCGCAGCACCGGCGTAAGCGGCAGGTATGGCAGCTATGTGGAGTTCATCAGCGGAAACACCACCTCCAACGTCTCAGATAGCTGGGGTGCGAAGGTTTCCCAGCGGCTGGTAGCCGGCAAACTGCGGCATATAGGCTCTGTGGCCGTTGCTCTGCCCGATACCGACCGGGACTCGGTAACCCTCAACTACCAGGAATACAGCTTTATGTACACCGACCCCACGGTGATAGCCGCCCTTGCGGCCCCGCCCTATTACCGGGACATCGCCAATATCCATGGGGTGGACTACACCAGCGAGAGTTCCACCAGCTACAGCATGGAGCTGGGCGTTGGCTCGGGCACCACCCAGAGCGAAACCACCAATTTGGGGGCTTATGTCTCGGTGGAGGCCGAGGTGGGCACCCCGTCGGTGCGGGCGGTGGTGGAAAGCGAAGTAAACTACAACAAGCAGTGGAGCACCCAGTTTTCCAGCATGATGGAGAAAAGCCACACCTACACCTTCGAGAGCAAGGGCCAAGACTCGGTGGTGCTGCTGGCATACCCCACCGACGTTTACACCTACAGCATGACCTTCCCCGTAAACGACGTGACCCCGGGCAGCGCCGCCACCTATGCCGACGCGCCCGCAAACGACGATTTCGCCGTCTGCGACTACTCCGTCATCATTCCCTACAGCCCCACCTACAGCGTGCTGTCCCTGAAGGAGTACAACCGGGTCTACAAGCAATATACCGACCTCCTGCCCGACATCGGCGGCGAAGTGTTCACCCACACCGAGGGCTGGCCGGGCTCCTATCCAACCAGCTCCGGTGGGTATTATGGCGCCGAGGTGACCCCCGGCGCGTGGGTCGGTTCCGGTACCTCCACGGGGGCCTCCACCGAGTCCTCCCTCACCATCACCTCAACAGACGAGAGCACCACCACCGCCTCAAACTCGGTCTCCTTCAAGGCCGGGGGCGGTGTGACAGCTGGCTACAGCGGGCTGTTCGTTGAAACCAGCGTCAAGGTCACCGCCGGCGTTACTTACGGCACCGAGGAGAGCCGGGGCACCGTGGTTTCAAACAGCAGCGGCGTCACCTATTCCGGCAAGGTGGGAGGCATCCCCAACGACGTGAATGGCGTCGGCTACAAGTTCTTTTGGAAGATGATGCAGTACCAATACCGGGGCAAGCAGAACTTCCCTGTGGTGACTTACCTTGTGCAAGGAGATCAAAACCCGGTGCGCCTGCCGGAGACCTTTGAGGTGTACGACGCTTCCACCACCAACAGCATGACCCTGCGCTGGAGCCCCAGCCCGGACGACCAGAACCCAGGCGCAGATTCGGTCATCAACTATGCAGTGTCCCAGGTGATGGACAACAGCAAAGACCATCTGCCCCTGGACATGGAGCGGATGAGCTTCAACGAGGAGGACGGGCATTACTACAGCACCATTACCGATTTACAGGCCGGAAAATGGTATAATTTTATCCTGAAAGCCAAGCCACAGTCGAGCAGCGGCTATAGCGTCCCCTCCGAAAGCGCCGGTGCCATGACCTTCCCGCTGGGCGGTTCGGGCGGGTTTACACAGCAGCCGAAGGAACTTGAGCTGAAGCCCGGGCAAACCACCGGCGCGCTGTCCGCCAAGCTGAATGTGACCGACACCGCGGGCGCGCCGCGCGTAACCGGCGCCTGGCAGAAATGGAATGACGTGACCGACGAATGGGAGAGCCTGGCAAAAGATTCCTACCCGGGCACCTCAATCAGCAGCAGTCCGGCCGGCGACTTCAAGCTGGAATTCACCCAGCCGGCCGCCTACCATGCCGGCACATACCGGCTGCTGGCCTATGCAGCGTTCGTCGGTATTCAAGGGGAGAAAGAGTTCTTCTCCCAGCCTGTGGAGGTGAGCTACAGTCGCTGGAACGCCGACATGGAGGTAGTGTGCGACGACGGTCAGGATATCCCCGACATCGTGATAAGTAGCGACCTGAAGCTGCGCGTTGGCATGACTGATATTGATGGAGCGGGGCTGGGTTTTGCCGGCGGTGTGCAATATACCCTCACCCTGCCAAACGGCAGCCAGTCCATTGGGCTGGTTCCCTACCCGCCCAAAGGCGGGGGCAAGGAGGCTACCATCACCCTGGGCACCACCATACAGGGCGCCTACACCCTGCAGGTGGCGTATATAGGCGACCCAAACTATAACAAGGTGACATCCAAGACGTACAACTTTACGCGGGTGAACCCGGAAAACAGCATCTTCATCACCGCCACCGCCCCCGCCGGGCAGGTGCAGTACGGTATTGCGAGCCCCCTTGCCGTGCTGTACTACAACAAAACTGTCAACCCTGTTACGGTGACCAGCAACACGACCTTCACCCTGTACAAGTACAACTCCTCCGGCGCCCTTGAGCAGGTGGCGCCGGGCGCGGGCTGCACCTTTGGCGCTGGAAACAGCAGCCTCACCGTTACTGCCCTGGGCCGTTACCAGCTTGCTGTGAACTACGCCGGCGCAAGCATAAAGCGCGACTTTGAAGTGGTGCCGCTGACCCTCAATTACCGCATCAACAACCTAACCTGGGACAAGGGGAGTGAGCCCGGGGTGCTTGAGATTGAGCCGCTGGGCCTGCCGGACGAGGCAAAAACCCTGCTGGGCGGCGACCTGTACACCGCCGCGGACCTTGTTGTTTACAACGAGGACGGTGAACTGGTTACCAACCCCACCGCCGCCGCGGGCCGGTACGCCATCCGCGTCAAGCCCGAGCGCGCACTGGCAGTCGGCGCCAAGCCCCAGTACAACATCAACGTCACCGGGGGCCTGCTCACCGTGCAGCTGAACCTGAAAACCGTCACCTACGGAACGTTGGAAGGCACTTCGGCAAAGGGCGGGGTGAAGCTGAGTGGGGAAACGGCTTCGTACGCGATGAATAGCGAAGATATCCAAAAGGGCGAGGATGTAAAGCTGATTGCCGTGCCTGCAACGGGCTATCGGTTGGATCACTGGCTGGTCTCGGTAAACAACGGCGGCTTTAGGAAGCAGCAGCCGAACAGCAGCACACCGGAAGCCTTCACCATCTCCAAAATCGGGCAGAACTATATTGTGCTGGCGGTGTTCACCAGCCTTGACAAGCCGGACGAGGGCACCCGCCTTGCTGTTTACCCCACAACGCCCAAGCTGGCCGTGTCGGCCGCTAACCCCGCAACATAGCAGTTCACCGCCGTGCTGGAGGGCGTGGCGGATGGGGTGGACTGGGCAGCGGACTACCCGGACGGCAGTGACGGTTGCACGGCCACCATCTCCGCTGTAGGCCTGTTGACGGTGCCCCCCAGTGAGGCCGACAAGACTCTGCGAGTGACCGCTACCGCCGAGGCCGACCCGCGGCTCAAGGCCCAGGTGGTATTCACGGTGGAATCGACCGAAACAGTGCCGGACGACGCCGTGCTGGGGGTGAAGATCCTCACCCCGGCCGCCTATCTGGAACTGGGCGATACGCTGGAGCTAAAAGCCCTGGCCGAGGTGCACGGTGACCGCTCCACCGCCGTCACTTGGGAGCTGCTTCCGGCTCCGGGTGAGGAAACTGTTCCGGTCGGTGTCTCCCTGACAGCGG
>JAJDIZ010000086.1 GCA_030266915.1 Ruminococcaceae bacterium OttesenSCG-928-D13
CCTGTCCAGCTACCTGCCGCTCACCTACGGCTCCCCGGACAGCCCCAACCCGTACCGGGACTGACGCGCCCTTGTCCCCGTTCCGGCATAACAAAACCACGGCTGCACATAGCGCCGTGGTTTTTTAATTTGCACCGATTTGATCCGTATTTATTATCCGCTTTAAAGCGCATTTTCCGGTCTATTTTAAGCGCCTTTTTTATACATCAACATCTATCATTCTGACGCTGTTTCCAGTGCTTTTGGCGGCGGTGTTTGTGCAGAGCCTTGTGAAACTGAACTTCCCGGGTGTTTTTGTCAGCGGTGTGCTGATTTACAGCATCATCCAAAAGCCCCTTGGGCTGGTTTACATCAGCCCCTGGCTGCTGGTGCTGGCGGCGCTGCTGGCCGGCGCCGGCCTGTCGCTGATCATCAGTCCCCGGAAATTCAGGCGTAAATTTATTTATCAGAATGGCCAGGGCCACTGGGAGAACGACCATGTGGAGGACAACCGCTGGGAGACTGACGAGCCCGGGAAGCGCGCCGGATACAGCGCGGTGTACCATGCGGAATTCGGCGAGGCCGATGGGGCGGGCCCCGGGGCCGCGCCCAGTGCCGACGATGCCGAGCCACAGGTGCGCTATAATGGCACGGAGAGCGCACAGTTCGGCTCGGTGGAGCTGGAGGTGGAGGCCGGCGACGACAACCACCCCTATGCCAAGGTCAGCTTTGGAGATTCCAGCCGCTACATCCATGGCCAGGCGGTGGAGACAGCCCTGTTCGAGGTGAACATCGGCCACATGAGTGTCTATTTCGATGGCGCGAAGCCTGCCCCGGGCGGCCTGGAAATTGCCGTGGATGTGAACCTTGGAGCGCTGGAGTTCTACTTCCCCCGGGATTGGAACGTGCGGGAGAGCGTGAGCACCTCCCTGGGCGGGGTGGAAAACGACCAGCGCAACAGCACCCGAAACCCGGATGGCCCGCCGGTGCTGATCACCGGAAGCGTCAGCCTTGGGGGCATCGAAATCCACTATGTGTAGCAGAAACACAATAAATAGTGCGGGCGCCGGGCGCCCGCACTATTTATTGTTATTTTCCCGGTAATTTTCGATGAATATTTCGTCCTTGACCTCCAGGTCCCGCACACCTGCCAGGGATTCGATGTGGTGGGTGAGCTCGTGGTGCAGCACCTCTCGCAGGGCCTGTTTCTGGGCTTCCTCCGAGGCCCGTCCGTGTACCTGCACGAAGGAGCCGTAATAGATGGAAATATAGCGCCCAAGGCCCATGGGCTGGTTGTGGTAGGTGCCAAGGGTGTAGAGGGTGCCCCCGTGGGGGGAGTGGACCAGGTCGGGCAGCAGCACGATGCCGCCGTTCAGCTCCCGGAAAATCTCGGGCGGCCAGGGCACCCGGCGGTCGTTTTCATACTCGGGAAAATCGATGAGTTTATTTTTGTCCTCTGCCATTGTTTGCTCCTTTCATAAGAAGGATGAAGGCGGGGCCTACTGGCTGGCAGCGGCCCGCCGCAAAGCGCCGGTGGGTGGTTATCATGATAGCATTTCCCCCGGATGTCCACAAGCGAAACAGCGGATATTTTGCAGTCTGTTCACAGACTTTGAACCAAAACGGGTTTTTGGCCGCCGATGCTTACCTGTTGCCGCCCTGTAGCCACCGCTTGCCGGAATCATCTTTTCTTCGAATGGCAGACGCGGTATACTGTGAACAGGCAAAACAGCAGCGCCAGAAAAGGGGGTGTGCGGATGAAGGTCGTGATAGAGCTGGACGAAAGCCTGCCCGAGGACGAGCTGCGCATCCGCTGCCCCGCCCTCACCGACGAGGTTCGCGCCCTGCAGCGGCAGCTGGCTGCCGCCGGCGGGCAGGGCGTCACCCGGGTGGTGTTCTATAAGGAGGACCAGGAGTTCTTTTTCCCGCTGGACGAGGTGCTGTTTTTTGAGACCGAGGGCGAGGTGGTGTGGGCCCACACCCCGCGGGACGCCTACAGCGTGAAATTCCGGCTGTATGAGCTGGAGGAGTTTTTGCCCCGGCAGTTCATCCGGGTGGCGAAAAGCACGATCGTCAACACCGCGAAGATCTACTCCATCAAGCGGAACCTGACGTCCTCCAGCCAGGTGAGCTTTGCCGATACCCATAAGCAGGTGTATGCCTCAAGACATTATTACAACGCGCTGAAGCAGCGTATTCTGGAAAGGAGCAGGTAAATGAAAAAAGCGAGGAATTGGTTTTGGGGGGTATTCCTGCTGCTGGCGGCGGTGGTGCTGATTGTTGGCCAGGTGACCGGCTTTGCCAGCTTCGGGTTTTGGAGCATTCTGGCGCTGGTGCTTTTGGCGGCGGTGTTTGTGCAGAGCCTTGTGAAACTGAACTTCCCGGGTGTTTTTGTCAGCGGTGTGCTGATTTACAGCATCATCCAAAAGCCCCTTGGGCTGGTTTACATCAGCCCCTGGCTGCTGGTGCTGGCGGCGCTGCTGGCCGGCGCCGGCCTGTCGCTGATCATCAGTCCCCGGAAATTCAGGCGTAAATTTATTTATCAGAATGGCCAGGGCCACTGGGAGAACGACCATGTGGAGGACAACCGCTGGGAGACTGACGAGCCCGGGAAGCGCGCCGGATACAGCGCGGTGTACCATGCGGAATTCGGCGAGGCCGATGGGGCGGGCCCCGGGGCCGCGCCCAGTGCCGACGATGCCGAGCCACAGGTGCGCTATAATGGCACGGAGAGCGCACAGTTCGGCTCGGTGGAGCTGGAGGTGGAGGCCGGCGACGACAACCACCCCTATGCCAAGGTCAGCTTTGGAGATTCCAGCCGCTACATCCATGGCCAGGCGGTGGAGACAGCCCTGTTCGAGGTGAACATCGGCCACATGAGTGTCTATTTCGATGGCGCGAAGCCTGCCCCGGGCGGCCTGGAAATTGCCGTGGATGTGAACCTTGGAGCGCTGGAGTTCTACTTCCCCCGGGATTGGAACGTGCGGGAGAGCGTGAGCACCTCCCTGGGCGGGGTGGAAAACGACCAGCGCAACAGCACCCGAAACCCGGATGGCCCGCCGGTGCTGATCACCGGAAGCGTCAGCCTTGGGGGCATCGAAATCCACTATGTGTAGCAGAAACACAATAAATAGTGCGGGCGCCGGGCGCCCGCACTATTTATTGTTATTTTCCCGGTAATTTTCGATGAATATTTCGTCCTTGACCTCCAGGTCCCGCACACCTGCCAGGGATTCGATGTGGTGGGTGAGCTCGTGGTGCAGCACCTCTCGCAGGGCCTGTTTCTGGGCTTCCTCCGAGGCCCGTCCGTGTACCTGCACGAAGGAGCCGTAATAGATGGAAATATAGCGCCCAAGGCCCATGGGCTGGTTGTGGTAGGTGCCAAGGGTGTAGAGGGTGCCCCCGTGGGGGGAGTGGACCAGGTCGGGCAGCAGCACGATGCCGCCGTTCAGCTCCCGGAAAATCTCGGGCGGCAGGGCCTCGGCCGCCTCGTCCAGCACGGCCTGCGCCTCCTCGAAGCTCAGGGTGCGGCGGGGCTTTTGTTCGGGCTCCATGGCGGCGCCTCCCCTCTTAATAGGTACTGTGGGATGTATAATTATATGGTTATTATACCACACAGCTTATGCTAAACAGGTGAAAAAGGCAATTTGCCATTTTTCACTCAAATGGGTATACTATTTTCAGTCAGGGGCCACCGCACGCCGCGGCCCCACCCGGAAGGGAGAGCATTGATGCCCCAGCAGCCGAAGGACACAAACCACACAGATAAAGGTGGCGCTCCCGCGCCCCAGCCCGCGAAAAAGCAGGTGTATACCGCCGGCAAAACCAGCTTCGAACGCCCCGGCGCAAGCCGGCCCGGCGCGGCCAAACCTGGCCCCGAAGCCCGCAAGGCGGCGGCCCAGAAAAAACTGGCGGCCCTTTCCCGGCAGAACAAGATTGTTCTGGGGGTGGGGGCGGGCGGCCTTGCGCTGCTGCTCACGGTGCTGCTGGTGGTGGCCCTGGCCCCGCCGGCAGCCGAGCCGCTGCCCGTCAGCAGCCTGCCCGCCGTTGACCTGCCCGCCAGCGGCATTGCGGCCGAAAGCCTGCCCGACAAGCTCAGCGAGGACCAGTTTATCGACACCGTGCTGCCCGAAAGCGAGGACGCGGGCATCGAATATTGCGAGGAAACCCTGTTCCTTGGGGATTCCAACACCGAGCGGATGATGTACTATTCCGACGTCACTGGGGTGCGGCTGGAAAACTGCATCGGGGTGGCCAGCATGGGCATTACCACCTTCACCACCAGCAAATGCGCCCAGTTCCAGGGGCATTCCAAGGCCTACACCATGCCCGAGGCGGTGGGGGTCGTCCAGCCCAAGCGGGTGGTGATCACCTTCGGCACCAACAACGCCGGCATGGAGATCGAAACCTTCACCGGCTACTACCGGGACGCGCTGGACGCCGTTAAGGCTGAGTATCCCTACTGTGACATCATCATTGGGGCGGTGTTCCCGGTGGATCAGTACCGCCAGAACACAGCCATCACGATGGCCAGCATCGACAAGATGAATGTGGCCCTGGCCACCCTGGCCGAGCAGGAGGATGTGAAGTTCCTGAACTGGTATGAGGCCATTCTGGACGAGGAGATCGGCTACAGCGGCTTCGAGTATACCATTCAGGACGGGGTACACCTGACCCGCAAGGGGATGGAGGCGATTTTTGGCTACTTCCGCACCCACGCCTACATCACCGAGGACGCCCGCCCGGCCCTGAAACCGGTGCCGGCGCGCATCGGCATTCAGCCTGGCACCGTGACCCAGGACCCTTACAAGTACCCCGGCCCGTTTGACTGGAGCAAGTACGAGGACAAGAGCAGTTCCGCCTCGGCGGGCGAAACGGTGAGCGTGGTGTTCAAGGCTTGGGACCAAACCAATAAGACCCAGGGCGGCGGCAGTTTCAGCGGGGCCGGCAGTGGGGCCGGCTTCACCCTGAAGCTGAAACCCGGGGCCGGCACCGGCCAGGTGACCGTCAAGGCGGCCGAGGGCTACGAGTTTGTGGGCTGGAACGCCACGGCCGGCAGCACTGCGAATGCCGACGGCAAAAAGCTGGACTACAAGGTGCCGACCGACGCCGAGCCCGGCACCACCATCACGGTGACGGCGGTGTTCAAGCTCAAGGCCGCAAGCGCGTCATCCGATTCGTCGGATTCGTCCTCCTCGTCCTCCTCGACGCCTGCCTCCTCGTCTGACCCGTCCTCATCCCCGCCGGACCCGAGCAGCACCCCCGGGGAGAGCAGCTCCGACCCGGTTTCCACCCCGGCCGAGAGCCTGCCGCAGAGCACTGGCGGCGAGGCCCCCGGCAGCGCTGTCAACCCCGAGGAGCAGCCGGGCGGAGAGTCCACCGCCGGCCCCGCGGAGGACGGCAGCGCCGGGCCATAGCCGGCCTGGGCCTGCCATTTGTGCAGCCAGAAAACCCCCAAGAGCTCCAAGGCGTGGCGAAACACCGCGTTTTGGGGTTCTTCTGCTTGACAATCCCCGCCTTGCAGTGCTACTATATAAAGGCTGTAAAAACCATGTGATCGGCTAGCTCAGCTGGCAGAGCATCTGCCTTTTAAGCTACTGCCCCTCCAACAGTTGGTAATCGAAAAATAGAATATGACCGCGTAGCTCAGTTGGCAGAGCATCTGCCTTTTAAGTAGTCAATCAAGTTTCAAGTTGTTAGTCGAAAAGTGAATAGTGGACGATTTATGACCGCATAGCTCAGTTGGCAGAGCAATTGCCTTTTAAGCAATGGGTCCTGGGTTCGAATCCCCGTGCGGTCACCATTTTTTCTAGTTTATCGTCCATTTTCACAAGCCGCGAGTGTTACAGCACTCGCGGTTATTTTTTTGATCCGTTCCCGTGTTCGGTGCTCATGCCTGTTCATGGCAACTCCCTTCAAAAAAATCCTAGTGGCAAAATGGCCTTTTTTCAAAAACTTTTTCAAAAATCTGTTTTTTGCGGTGCTCTGAAAGCCAAGAAAACAGGCCACATTTTTTTGAAGCATTATGCGGATGCTTGTTGTGCTGCTTGCTGCAAGAGTGCATTTACAAGGTCGGGGTTGCTTTGCAGCGCTGCCAACATTCCCACCAAATCCTGCGCACTGATTTCCTTTGGCGGGGCAGGGGTCTGCTGCGGGGTGAGGGGCGCCGAGTAAAACTCACTCTCAAACCGCAGAGCGTTTATCTTCCTGTCCTCGTCCATGATTTCAGCGTACACATCCGTCACCATCTGGCTGTTGGCGTGTCCTGTATCGCCCTGTACCAACTTCACGTCGCCTTGGGCTATCTTTAGTTTGTACGTCGTACTTGTGTGTCGCAAGCTGTGGAAAACAACGTGCTTTAGGCTGTGTTCGTCAATAAGGGCAGCCAAATGCTTATTGAAGTTCCGTCCCTCAAATGGCCGTCCATCGGGCCAGGCTGCGACTAAACCGTAATCTCGGTAGCTGTCACCATATAACTGCTTGTACTCGTCTTGCTGTGCTTTCTGGCGTTGCATAAGTCGTGCAACGGTTGGTGGCAGCCAAATGGTCCTATTGCTTTCCTGTGATTTTGGGTCTTTCAGCACCAAGACTGTTGTGGAATGGCCTGCAAATTGCGGGAAAACAAACTTTATCCCTTTGTTTCCAAGTTCTTTCATAACCTTTTTTGATACGCGCGTTAGTTCCCGGTCAACAACAACTCGGCAGTTTCCAGCGGCTATGTCCTCGTCAGAAATAAAGCACCGTTCCCATTGTAACCCTGCAATTTCACCTTCCCTCATAGTGGTGCCAACGGAAAGGTGCATTGCAATAAGAAGCATAAAGACTTCGCTTTTTTCGGCACACTCGCAAGCATGGAAAAATTCTTCCCTCGTCCAGAATGTGCGCTTGTTTTTCGTATTGGGTGGCAATGTGCTGTTTCGCTTGCGGCAGGGGTTGCGGTCAATCATTCCCCATGTTTCAGCTTGTGAGAACATTGCCTTTAGAAACTTGTGGCATTCATTCACCACCTTGGCAGAAATCGCCTTGGTTGGCTTGCCTTTCTGCTTGACCGCATTCTGTGTTTTTAACTTGGAAAAGTATTCATCCATAGTAAACGCTGTACAATCCCATACGCGCCATGAGCCTATGAATGGCTCGATATAGTTTTCATATCTGCTGATATAGTCCCGATATGTGCTAACACCCCATTTTTCTTTCCCAACAAGCTCAATGTACTTATGGGCCAATTGGTTTACGGTGCGCGTGGCGTTCGTTACTCTGGCCTTTTTTCCTTTTGCCTTTAGCTTTTTTTGCTCATCCTCAATTTTAGCTTTTAAGGCAATAGCTTCATCCTCTGTGTCGCAAGGAAGCCACGGTGTGTCAAAGGTGCCGTCGTCTTTCTTCTGTGAAAAGACGACATACCAAATCTTTATACGCAACACTTACCTTTCCGCTGGGGTCATGGGCAAAAATACTTTTACCAACGGCAGCAGCTTCGGCGGCCCGGATGCTGTGGGGGATTTCTGCATCGAATATGGGCAAGAACTTCCCATAGTGCTGCCGCAGCATAGCCGAAATATCCTTGGCAAAATTGGTGCGGTTGTCCACCAGCGTAAGCAATGCACCTTTGATTTTCAGCTCCTTGTTCAACTTATTTCGGGCGCGGGTAATACTGCCGATAAGCTGTTCCAAGCCTTTCAGCGACAAATAGTGCGATTGCACCGGGATAACTACACTGTCAGCGGCGGTCAAGGCGTTTACTGTCATCATGCCCAGGCTGGGCATACAGTCGATAAGCACATAGTCATAGGCACCCTTCTGCATATCCACGTATTCTTTCAGTTTGTACTCTCTGGCAACCTCATTAACCATAGCCACATCCAAACCAGAAAGTTCAATATTGCTCGGAAAGGAGTTATTGGATGTGGTAAAAACAACCGCCTCAGTCCAATAATCCTTGTCTGGATTCCTTTTATGTTCCTGCAAGCGATAGAGGATTCCTTCGCCATTTTTTCTCACGCCTGCCTGACCTATATAAACAACACTATCTCCCGTGTCATCGGATGTGCCAAACAGGAAATAAACGCCGCTTTGCGCAAGATCACCTCTTCCCTTGCACTTTTCAAGTTCTGTACGAGGGATTCTGTATGCCACTCCTGTCCAATTGGCGAGGGTGCATTTAATACGGCTATTTGGGTCACCAGTCAAAACGAAAATTTGTTTTATATAGTCGCCTTGAATCTCACGTTGATTTTCGCGGTATTCTGTATTGTTGAAACACACTTCAAGCATCTCTCTAACAAGCGTGCTGACGATAAAAAGAACGCTACTGTCCATGCTGGAAACAGGGTCGTCAATAACAACAATTTTATCTTTACCTATCTCTGTGTCGGCATGAGCGCCACGCACAAGATGGTAGAAGTATAGAAAGGCAATGAAGTTTCGCTCCCCCTCGCTCAGGTTGCTGGCAACAGTGCCATCGTAGCGGACAACCTCATATGCATTCGGAATGCCACGCTTCTCACGCAGTGTGAAGCCTTGAAATCCAGAGTCACGAAGTAAATCGTTGATGCTCTTAATGGTTGGGGCTGTGCTAACAACCCGCTTATTTAGATCAGCGATTTCTCGGATTAAAGCCCGCGAAACCTTTTCACCATCGGTGATCAATTTCGCCAAGGCAGTGATCTCGTCATCAAAAACCTTGCGACTTTTCCTATACGTCGTGATGTCATTTAGGAGTGTAAAGACAATAAGCTCCCAGACCTTTGTAGTGCATTCGGCTTGCTTTTGTTTCTTTGCGCTAATGATAGCATTATTGGCTTGAATTTGTTTATTGAACCCCTCGATAATGGTGTTTATTTCATCTCGTAGTTCCTTGACATTTTCAAGTGCGATAATCTTTGACGGCTCTTTCAACTTGTCCGCTATATGCTGAATGTTGATTTCAATTGTTTTCGCCAAAAGCGCAAGTTTTGCCTGATACTCAGTCAAATCGAGCCTTGGGAAAGCATTTTGAAGATTGCCGCTAAGCACTTCAAGGAAGCC
>JAJDIZ010000087.1 GCA_030266915.1 Ruminococcaceae bacterium OttesenSCG-928-D13
TCGGGGTCATTCACCAGCACGTTGGCAAAGGTGTACTCGTTCCACACGTTCAAAAAGGTGAAGATGGCCACCGTGGCGATGCCCGCCGCCGCCACCGGCAGCACAATGCGCACCATGCTCTGCCAGCGGTTGCAGCCGTCGATCATCGCCGATTCCTCTATCTCCACCGAGATGGTGTCGAAAAAGCCCTTGAGCAGCAGAATGGAAAAAGGCAGGTTGATGGCGGTGTAGCTGATGACCAGGCTGAGCTGGGTGTTCTGGATGCCCAGGTTCTTGAAGATGATGAACAGCG
Organism: Ruminococcaceae bacterium OttesenSCG-928-D13; assembly: GCA_030266915.1. Taxonomy (GTDB): domain Bacteria; phylum Bacillota; class Clostridia; order Oscillospirales; family Ruminococcaceae; genus JAAYCI01. Next base: position 293 of record JAJDIZ010000087.1, read on the forward strand.
GAATCAGCCGCAGCATCAGCGGGAACATTTGCAGCACCAGCATGCCGGTGAGGTAGCCCGAGAACAGCTTGCTTTTGAAGCGCGAGAGGGCGTAGCCCGCCATCACCGCCAGCACCACCACCAGCAGGGTGACCACAAGGCCGATCTTCATGCTGTTGTAGGCGGTGTTCATGAAGTCGGACCCCAGCACCGCCTTGAAGGCGGAGAAGGTCGGTTCGCTGGCGAACAGGCCGGTATCGCTCAGGGCCTTGCCATCCCCCTTGAAGGCGGTGCCCACCATGGCCAGGGTGGGCAGGCTGTACAGCACCGCCGCCACCACCAGCACCAGGTAGGTGGCCGAGTTCAGCGCAAAGCGTTTTCTTTTGTTGATCATTTCACCGCCCCCGCTTTCAGGCCAAATTTCCGTTCTTTCCCACGGGTTTGTACGTGCAGGTAAAGCACACTCAGTATGGCCAGCACCACGATCATGCTGCTGGCAATGGCCGAGGCATAGGAGGTATTCTGGCTGAGGAAGGCCGTGTAGTAGGAGAAGATCGGCAGGGTGAAGGTGTGGCCGTTGGGGCCGCCGGCCGTCATCAGCCAGATGTTTTCAAAGGAGTTGAAGGTCCACACGAAGTTCAGCATGGTGCTGATGTAGGTGACCGGCTGGATGGTGGGCAGCGTGATGTTGAACAGGCTGCGCCAGAAGCCGGCGCCGTCGATGCTGGCCGCCTCGTACAGGTCCTTCGGCACGCTCTGCAAGCCCGCCAGCAGGGTGATCATCATGAAGGGGGTCTGCTTCCAGGCGGCCACCATGATCACGGTGGGCCGGATGAGCTTGTAATCGGCCAAAAACAGGATCGGCTTGTCAATCAGGCCGATGTTTTGCAAGAACACGTTGATGAACCCCACCTGGTCGTTCATGATCCAGGTCCAGTTCACCACGGCCACCACCGAGGGGATGACCCAGGGCAGCAGAAAAATGGTGCGGAACAGCGCCCTGAAGCGGATCTCCCGGTTCAGCAGCAGCGCCAGGGCAAAGCCTGTGAGGTAGGAGATTACCACCACCATCAGGGTGTAGATGAAGGTGAAGCCCAGGCTGCTGAGGAACACGTCGTCCTTCAACATGTTCAGGTAGTTTTGCAGGCCCACAAAGTCGTTGCGGCCGGGCCGCAGCATGTTGTAGTTGGTGAGGCTGAGCCACACCCCGCGCAGCACCGGGTAGACGCTCACCAGAATCAGCGGCAGGGTGGCGGGCACCAGCATGGCATAGCCGAAGCCCTGCCTGCCCAAAGCCTTGGAGCGAAGCCCTGTGACCCTGCCCTCTTTTTGTTTCACGGTCCGGGTTTCACCCGACATCCCGCTCTCCCCCTTTGTTTGCACTCTATTGAATAGTATCGATAAGAAGGGCCCGCCTGCGGGTTCCAAGCAGGCGGGCCGCCGGTTTCGTCAGTTCAGGTCTGCAAACACCTTCTTGATGGCCTCGTTGGCCTTTTCCATCTCGCCCTGGTAGTCGTTTGACCCCATCAGCACGGCCTCCATCGGGGCGCCCAGCATACCCTGCACGTACACCTGGTTGGTGGCCAGGGGAATCTCGTCGGCACGCCAGGAGTTCAGCACGAAGTAATCGGAGTACTGGGCGTACTGGCCGGTGAGCCAGTCATCCTCAAAGAAGCTGTTCTCCAGGTAGCTCTTGCGCACCGGCAGGCTGCCCGTGCCGCCCTCCACAAACAGGGATTCGTTGTTCTTGAGGAACCACTCCACAAACTCCTTGGTCTCCTCGGGGTATTTGGTCTGCTTGAAAGCCAGCATCCCGTCGCTCCAGGCGCACATCAGCGGCTCGTCGGCATCGGGGCCAACAATCGGGCCCATCACCTTGGTGTTTTTGTAGAGCTCCTCGTCGGCCTTGGTGTGGCTGAAGTTGCCCTTCCAGGCCATCATGATTTTGCCGGTGCTGTACAGCTTCTCCACCTCGGCCTGGTTGTAGCTCACCATGCCCTCGGGGAAGTAGCCCTTGTCGCGCATCTCGCCAATCCACTCCAGGCAGGCCACGGCGCGGGGGTCGTCCATGGCGGGCTGGCCGTCCTCGGTGAGCCAGCCGCAGCCGTTGGAAATCAGGATGTTCATCATGGCCACGGTGCTGCCCATATCCATGGTGAAGAAGGAATGGGGGTAGACGCCCTCGTCGCCGTAGTTCTGCTTGATGGCCTCGCAGATCTCCATGAACTTGTCCCAGCTGACCGGCTTATCCAGGTCCGTGAAGCCCAGCTCGTCTTCCAGAATGTCGGCCCGGTAGTACACGGCCCGGCCGTCCACCTTGAAGGGCAGGGCAATCTGCTCGCCCTGGAACTTGCCGTACTCCAGCTGGGCAGGCATCAGGTCGTCAAGGATCGGGTCGCCCTCGGCCTCCCAGCGGGCCACGATGTCGGACAGGTCCAGCGCTTCGCCCATGGCCGCGTAGTTCAGCAGGCCGTGGTAGGAGGCCACCGTCACGTCCGGCGGCGAGCCGCCGGCAATGGCGGTCTGAATCTGCTCGGCAAAGCCGCTCCAGCTCAGCACCTGCAGCTCCACGGTGGCGCCGTGGTCGCCTTCGTTGTAGGTATCAATCACGCTTTGCAGGGCCGGGTTGAACACATCGGCCGCGCCGTAGGGCAGCGCCCAGAACTGCAGCACGGGCTTGTCCCCTGCCGGTGCGGGGGCGCTGTCGTCTCCGCTGTCGGCGGCAGGCGGGGTGGACGCCGCGGCCGGGGTGCTCTGCCCGCCGCCATCGCCACCACAGGCGGCCAGCACACCGCAGGCCAGTGCCAGCACCATCAGAAGAGACAGCAGCTTAAGGGTTTTCCTTTTCATTCCTCATTCCTCCTTGTTTTCCGCTTCTTCAAGCTTCACTTCATGACTTTTGGATAGGTTTTCCTTGGAATTCTTGCCGTGAACCCATTGTAGCAGGCGCGCCAAACATGCCACAACCGAAATTTCCATCCTCCCCGTCCACAGAACGTCACAATCCCATCACAAGCCGGGCCGGTGATGCCTGGTTTTGGGAAAATTTCAACACCTTTGTTCCCACATTTCAACATTTTTCATCCAAAATGCCCATTGGCCTCACCCCACCCATTGCCTCGGGTGCTATAATAAGTATTTAAGGGGGGTGGCCGCTTTGAAAACCCGGATACGCACAAAGCTGGTGTTGGTGCTGGTGGCGCTGGTGCTGGTGCCAATGCTGATTTTCAGCCTGTTCACCGTGCGCCTGTCCATCAACGCCGCCCTGGAAAACAGCACCAACTACCAGATTAACAGCATGAAAAAAATCGGCTCCGCGGTGGATTCCCTGTTTCAGGAGCTGGACCGGGCCTCCCTGTTCCTGATTGGCGACGGGCGGGTGCGGTCCTACCTTTCCCAGGACGGGGAGGACCCGGCGGCCACGGCCTCCAGCGTCTACAACGTGCTGGGTTACCTTAGCAACAACAGCACCATGATCAAATCCATCCAGGTGGAAAACAACGACGGGGAGATTCTCTACCGGGGTTCGCTGCCCCTCAGCATCACCGAAGAGGACCGCAGCCGCGCCATCGAGCTGCTGGGCCGCCCCTTCTGGGACGTGGAGACCGACACCGCCGGCGAGGACTACATCTACCTGTGCCGCCTGCTGCGGGACACCCGGGACACCCGCCGCCACCTGGGCATCGTGAAGATATACCTGAACCTGGCCGGGATGCAGAGCTTTTTCAGGAACGAATATGACCCCTCCACCGCCTACTACATCCTGGATTCGGAGGGCCGCACCGTTTTTTCCGGCCAGACGGGTGAGGATTTTCCCGCGCTGGAGCAGATAGGCACCGGCCAGCTGGCCCGGGCGAAGGGCGCCAGCCTGCGATGGACACACGCCGACGTGCCTTACTACCTCTCCAGCTACCCGATGCCCACCAATGACTGGTACACCGTGAGCCTCTCCTCCACCCAGGCGGTGCGCGGGCAGATATCGGCCAGCATCCTGATGCTGGCGGTGCTGGCGGCGGCCTGCCTGCTGTTTTGCGTGCTGCTGGCCATTCTGATCTCCCGCGGCATCACAAAACCCCTTTTGGAGATCACCCAGCGCATGAAGGACCTGGAGGCGCAGGATTTCTCCGTGCGGGTGCCGGTGAAGGGCAACGACGAGATCGCCCTGCTGGCCCGGCAGTTCAACCGGATGACCGAACGCATCCAGGTGCTGGTGGAGGAGGTCTACGTGGCGGAGCTGCGGCACAAGGAGTCCCAGCTGCGGGCATTGCAGGCCCAGATGAACCCCCACTTCCTCTACAACACGCTGGACATGGTGTACTGGAACGCCAAGATGGAAAACGCCCAGGTCACCAGCGAGCAGATCGAATCCCTCTCGCGGTTTTTCCGGCTGGCTCTGGCCGACCGGGGCGATTACTCCACCGTGGCCGAGGAGATCGAGCACCTGCGCTACTACATCATCCTGCGCCAGCAGAGCGGCAACAGCTTCGAGTTTGACCTGGAGGCCGACCCGGACTGCCTCGGCTGCCGAGTGATCAAGCTGGTGTTGCAGCCGATGGTGGAGAACGCCATCCTGCACGGCATCGCCGGCATGGAGGACGGCCGCATCCGGGTGTGCATCTCCCACAGGGAGGACACCCTGTACTACACCACCAGCGACAACGGCAAGGGGCTTGACCCGGCAGAACTGGAAACCCTGCTCTACGCCGCGCCCAAGGGCCACCGGGGCTTCGGCATCCGGAACGTGAACGACCGCATCCAGCTCACCTACGGGCCAAATTACGGCCTGCTGTTCGAAAACCTGCCCGGCGGCGGGGCGAAAGTGACGGTAAAGCAACCTTTCATAAGAGACGAGGAAACCACGCATGATCAAGATAATGATCGTTGACGACGAGGCCAGCATCCGCAAGGGGCTGAAACACTACATCGACTGGAGCGCCTGGGACATCCAGCTGGTGGCCGAGGCCGGCACCGCCGAGGAGGCCGAGCCAAAGGCCATCGAGGCGCGCCCGGATATTTTGATCTGCGACATCCGCATGCCCGGCGAGGACGGCCTGACCCTGTGCCGCAAGCTGCGCCGGGTGCTGCCGGACCTGCAAATTCTGCTGCTGACCGGCTACGACGACAAGGATTACCTGTGGGCCGCCCTTGAGATCGGCGTGAAGGACTACCTGCTGAAGCCCGCCGGGGCCGACACCATCATCACCAGCGTGCTGAAGATGAAGGACGAAATCATGGCCCAGCGGCAGAAGGAGCGGCAGTACATCGAGCAAAAGTCCCTTCTGGACGAAAACTTCACGATCATCCAGATGTATTTTGTAACCGAGATGCTCAGCGGCTGCAGCACCGACACAGACAAACTGCGCGCCAAGGCAAAAACCCTGGACATCCCGCTGGACGGCCCCTTCTATCTGGCCATGAAGGTGCGGTTTTTCAGTATCGGGGCAGACTACACCACCGAGCACGAGTTGTACCAGAACTACTGGCGGCTGCTCCAGACCATCAACGGCGTGAACCAGCAGGTGGAGGACAGCTTCTTCTGCGAGCTGGAGCCCCAGGAATACTTCCTGCTGGTGAACGGCGGCAGCCCGGCGCAGGTGACCCAAAAGGCCGAGGTGCTGGCCCGGATGCTGGTGGATGAGACCGCGCAAAAAAACGGCCAGCGGGTGCTGGCCGCCCTGGGCGGCGTGGCCGCGGCGTCCGCGGAGATCGGGCGCGCCTACCAGGACGCCGGGCTGGCCCTGGAGGCCTCCGCCTGGGACGCCACCCGCCAGATTTTCACCTCAGAGGACCTGCCCAAAAACGAGGAGGCCCATGCCGCCGAGGCCGAGCAGCTGGTGCGGCTGTACAACACCAGGCTAAGCGAAGGCCAAACCCAGGCCGCCCTTGAGGTTTTTGGGCAGCTGGCGGCCCACCTGCGCGGCGCCATGCTCCGGCTGGGCCTGGTGCGGGAATACGCCCGGCAGCTGCTCACCTTTTCCGTTCACCTCTCCCGGCAGGAATCCCAAAGTGCGGCCCTGCGGGATCATCTTTTGCATCTCGAGGCCTTTTACAGCGGAGATGAGCTGCTGGATTGGCTGCAAAGCCAGCTGGAGGGCCTGCTTTGCCACTCCAGCGGGGCGCTGCCCACCTACTCCCCCATCGTGCAGAAGGCTGTCGCCCACATGCGCACCGCCTACCGGCAGGACATCACCCTGCAAAGCCTCGCCAAGGCGCTTTTCATCTCGCCCAACTACCTGGGCCGCATCTTCCGGCAGGAAACCGGCTTCAAGATGAACGAATGGCTGAACCGCTACCGCATCGACCATGCCAAGGAGCTGCTGATGGACCCCGCCGAGCGCACCGCCGACGTGGCCGAAAAGGTGGGGTTCAACAGCTACAAGTATTTTTCCATCTGCTTCCAGAAGTTTGCGGGCAGCAGCCTGGGCGACTGGCGCAAGGAGCACACCCGTAAAATAAGCGGCTGACAGGGTTCGGCAACCCGGCCCGCCGCAATCGACGCCTTTTCGCGTGCCGATGTTGCATGCACCGGCAAAAACGGCTAGAGTAATAGGGTGACCGAACGCAATACTGAATTTTCTGGCGAGGTGCAACAATGGGTATAGCGGCAAAATGGAATATTCGGATCGGCCGGCTTGAGGCGGGCCCAAAAAACCTGATCAGTGACGTGCCGGGCGTGACGGTGGGCCACTGCACACTAAACGCCGGCGAGGTGCAAACCGGCGTGACGGCCCTGCTGCCCCACGGCGGCAACCTGTTCCGGGACAAGGTGCTGGCGGCCTGCCAGGTTCTCAACGGCTACGGAAAGAGCATGGGGCTGGTGCAGATTGAGGAGATGGGCACCATCGAGACCCCCATCCTGCTCACCAACACCCTGAGCGCCGGCACCGCCCACACCGCCCTGGTTCGGCACATGCTGGCCCAGAACAGTGACATCGGGGCCTCCACCAGCACGGTGAACCCGATTGTCTGCGAGTGCAACGACGGCTACATCAACGACATCCGCGGGCTGCACGTTGAGGAGCGGCACGTCGAGGCGGCGCTGCGCGAATGCAAAGCCGATTTTGAGGAGGGCGCCGTGGGCGCCGGGCGGGGCATGAGCTGCCACCAGCTGAGCGGCGGCATCGGCTCGGCCTCCCGCCTTGTGCCGGCGGGAGACAAAACCTACACGCTGGGCGCCCTGCTGCTCACAAACCACGCCCTGAAGGACGACCTGCTGGTGGCCGGCGAGGCCGTGGGCCCGCGCATTCCCAACCCGCGGCCAAAGGAAAAGGACAAAGGCTCCTGCATCATCCTGCTGGCCACCGACGCGCCCCTGAGCGAACGGCAGCTGAAAAGGCTCTGCATGCGCTCGGCGGTGGGCCTGAGCCGGACCGGCTCCTACATGGCAAACGGCAGCGGCGAAATTGCCATCGCCTTCAGCACGGCCAACCGGGTGCCCCACTATCCCGAGGGCGCCGTGCTGCCGCTGGGCATGGTCCACGACGACCTGCTGGACGACTTTTTCCGGGCGGTTGCCGAAACCGTGGAGGAGGCCGTTCTCAGCTCGATGCTGCACGCCGGGGTGGTCACCGGCTTCAAGGGCCGGAAGCTGCTGGCGCTGGCCGATTACATCGGCCCCCGGCCCGCGGAGGGCAGCACCGCCCTGTAACCCCGGATTTCCGCATGGCTTGTCTGCCGGCAGGTGTCCCGCCCTATCCCCCCTGGGCCGCCCCGATGCGCTCGATGTAGGTTTTGGCGATGTCCGACAGGGGATGGCTGACGTTGCGTATCCAGCCCAGCTCGAAGGAAAAGCGGGAATCGAGCAGCTTCAGCGCCCGGATATTGTCGTAATACTCGATGGTTTTGTAGGCGTTGGTGTAGGCCGCAATGGAGTAGGCGTCGGTGTTGCGCAGCACCTCGTGCATGGTGTTGCGGTCCGACACGATAATCCGGTTGCTGCGGGCGGTCATGTCCAGCTTGGAAAGCTCCGAGGTAAAATTGAAGTTCATGTCCCGGTACATCACCAGCGCATAGTCCTGCAATTTGTCCAGGGTAACGCCGTTTTGCGCGCTGTGATACCAGGGGTTCTTCCTGCCGACGGTGACCGACGCCGGGCAGGCTAAAATGGGATGATACAGCAGGCCACGCGACCGCATCAGGTTGATCGTGGCCTTTTTTTGCGCGCTCGAAACCAGCAGGATGCCAATTTCGGCCCGATGGGCGCTCACGTTGTTCAAAATGTCCAGAAAGGAGCACTCCAAAAAGGAAAACTCCACATGGCGATGGGCATATTCCTCATACAGCTGCATGAAAAGCATGTTGGCGAAGCGCATGTACTGGCAGGCGACCGAGAATTTCAGGGGCGGCTCCTGGTCGTAGCTTTTGCAGAATTCCTGCGTCAGCTGGAACTGCTCGTAGGTGGCCACCGCATGGTTCAGGAACTCCGAGCCGAACTCGGTCAGCTCCACCCCTTTCCCGGTGCGCTTGAAAATGGTGCGCCCCAGCTCGCTCTCCAGGTTCATCAGCGACTGGGACAGATTGGATTGGGAGACATACAGCTCCCCCGCGGCCTTGTTGATGGACCCGCACTCGGCTATCTTAATCGTATGTTCAATCTGCTCAATCCGCATAGTTCACCTCTGTTTATATAAGCAAAAACGATAAATTCTTATAGC
>JAJDIZ010000088.1 GCA_030266915.1 Ruminococcaceae bacterium OttesenSCG-928-D13
CAGATAGTCAGAAAGATTTACTGCGGCCCGCCAATGCCTTTGAAGGCATCCAGCAGCGCGTCCATTTTGGGCGGCACGGCCAGCGGCTTGCCCACGGCCTTGCCCGCGCTCACGATGTCCTTCAGGCCGTTGCCGGTCACCACGCTCACCACGGTGGCGTCCTTCGGAACCAGCCCTGCCGCCACGGCCTTGATCAACCCGGCGGTGCCGGCCACCCCGGCGGGTTCGCCAAACACTCCGCTTGTGGCGCCCAGAACCTTCATCGCCTCCAGAATTTCCTCGTCGCTCACGTTCACCGTGATGCCCTTCGATTCGCGCACCGCGTCCACCGCCTTCTTGAAGTTGCGGGGCACTCCCACGGCGATGCTGTCGGCAATCGTGTTTTCCTCCATCGGCACCAGGGTGTCGTAGCCCTCGGCCACCGCCTTGTTGATGGGGTAGCAGCCCTCGGCCTGCACGCTGACAAGCTTCGGCAGTTTATCGATGAAACCGGCGGCGTACAGGTCCTTGAAGCCCTTCCAGGCCCCGGCAATGGTGCAGCCGTCGCCTACCGAGATTACCACGTAGTCCGGTGCTTTCCAGCCCAGCTGCTCGGCAATCTCCAGCGTTACGGTCTTCTTGCCCTCGGAGAGGTAGGGGTTGATGGCCGCGTTGCGGTTGTACCAGCCCCAGCGGTCGATGGCCTCGGCCGACAGGCGGAAGGTGTCCTCGTAGTTGCCCTGCACGCTGATGACGTTTGCGCCGAACACCAGCAGCTGGGCCACCTTGCCGGCCGGGGCACGCTCCGGCACAAAGATGTAGGTTTCGAGGCCCTTTGCCGCCGCGTTGCCCGCCAGCGACGAGGCCGCGTTGCCGGTGGAGGAGCAGGCGATCGTCTTGGCCCCGGCCTCGGCGGCTTTCACCACGGCCATGGCGGAGGCGCGGTCCTTCAGGCTGGAGGTGGGGTTCAGGCCGTCGTCTTTAATGTAAAGGTTTGGCATCCCAAGCTTTTCGCCCAGGCGTTTTGCGGGGTAGAGGGGAGAGCCGCCCACCTTGAGGCCGGCGGTGTCGGAGTCCGCCTCCACCGGCAGGAACTCTTTGAAACGCCACATCGTGGGGTCCTTGCGGGCGGCCATATCCTCCTTGGTTACCATCGATTTGATGGCCTCGTAGTCGTACACGATGTCCATGATGCCGCCGCAGGTTGGGCAGGTGGTGATGTCGGGCTTGGCCTCGATCTCCGCCCCGCACTTGATGCATTTTGCGCATTTGACGTTCTTCATCGGGATGATCCTCCTGTTCAGATTGTTGGTATATCGGCTTCCTTGTGTTTGGTGGTCGGTGATTAATTAGATTGGCCAGTCTTCCTCGGGTGGCTTGCGGCTGCGGGCAAGGGAGATGCCCACGATTACCGCCGCCACGGCGAGGCCGGCAAGGGCTGCGCCCAGTATGATGTAAAAGCTGCCGGCGTCGGGGAGGCCGTCTTCCGGCTCAGAGGTGTCCGGCGCCGTGCTTACCGGGTTTGTGGGTTCCTCGGGCGGGGCCTCCAGGTGGCCGGTGTCGTAGGTCTGGCCGGTGGCCAGTGCCAGCACCGAGAACTCGAGTGTGGCTTCCCCGGCGCGCAGGCGCAGCGGCAGTGGTTTGCCCGCTGAAAAATCCAGCGCAGAGACACCGTTCACCAGGGTCTCGCCGCCCTGCTCCACCGTGCAGCCGGGGGAGGCGACCACCGCAATCTGGATGTCACCCAGCTTGTCCTCCGAAAGGGGCAGGCTGACAAGATAGGTACCGCCGTCCTGATAGCCGCACAGCTGGCCGTTGAGGTAGATTTCCTCGATACGTGTTTCGTCGGGAGCATCCGTAACCGCAGGCTTTACGGCCCGGGCGATGGTGTTTTGGTCACCGCTGCCGCCGTCGCCGTATACAGCTCCGGCCGCTCCGAGACCGCCTGCCGTGCCGGCCGCTACCTCGAGGGTACCCGGGCCGTCCTGGCTTAGCCGGACCTCGTGGCCCACGCCTCCCATGCCGTCCGGTCCGGCGCAGCCGCCGCCGCCAATGCCGGCTCCGCTGCCGCCCGCCCCGCTGTGGGCCGCCCCGCCGCTGATCATCACCTGTGCCGGGCCGACGCAGAGTTCCGCGCTGCCGGCGCTGCCGCCGAAGCCGCTTGTGCCGGGCTGCCCGCCGCCGCCGCCGATGCCGGCACCGCCGCCGCCCAGGCCCTCGTCGCCGGGGTTTGTGCTGCCGCCGGTGGCAGTGAGGGAGGCGCAGTAGAGGTAGAAAGCCCCGCCGTCGCCCCCGGCGCCGCCGCCGATGCCCGCGCCGCCGCCGATGGTCTCATCGCCGTCGCCGCCGGTGGCGGTGACCTGCCCGCCGTATAGCTCCACTGAGTTGCTTTTTCCGCCGGCACCGCCGCCGATGCCTGCGCCGCCCGCACCGCCCAGGGCTGTGATGGCGCCGCCGCAGATCACGACCCGGCCTGCGCTGCCGTTTGATCCGCCGCCGATGCCTGCGCCGCCCGTGCCGCCGCGCGCCTCGATGCTGCCGCTGTAGATGCCGATCAGGCCGGTGGCGCCGCCGCCCGCGCCGCCACCGATGCCCGCGCCGCCGCCATTCCCGGTGGCGGTGAGGGCGCCCGGCCCGTGGATGTCCAGTGAGGCCCCCTCGGGTACGTGGATGGCCGGGTAACCTGCCGGGGCGGCCAGCCGGTTGCTCTCCTCAAGGCGCAGGGTCAGGTGGGCGCCGGGTTCAACCGCAATGGGGCTTGCCGCGCCGCGTGTGAGGGCGGAAAGGTCAATGACGGCGCCGCGCAGCGTGATGTCGCAGCTGACGCCCGAAAGCACCGTGATCGAGAAGGCCTCCTCCTCGCCGGTGCGGCCGGCCACCAGCCAGGAGCCGTCCTCCGTTACCGTGAGGGACCCGGATGAGATGTCCCAGATGGTTGGGTCATGGGGGCTGCCGGTGGCGGAAAGAGGCAGCACGCCGAGCAAAGCAAGCTGCGCGCCAGCAAGGAACGTGGCGCACAGCTTGAAGAGACGGTTTGTAATTTTGATGGATTGACTGGGCGCTCTCATCAAGCGGGGAGTCTCCTTGAAGTGTACGGGGCCGTATTTTCGCTTACGGGAAAATGCCCCGGAGGGTCTTGGCCTTCACCAGCTTCTCCAGGCCCACACAGTAGGCGCTGGTGCGCAGGGTGACTTTTTTGTCCTCGTGCAGGCGGAACACGTCGTCAATGGCGCGCACCATGATGCGGTTCAGGGTCTTGTTGACCTCTTCCTCGTCCCACACCAGACTCTGCAGGTTTTGGACCCACTCGAAATAGGATACCACCACACCGCCCGCGTTGGCAAGGATATCCGGGGCGAGGAAGACACCTTTTTCCTCAAGGATCTTGTCCGCCTCTACCGTGGTGGGGCCGTTGGCTGCCTCAACAATCAGCGAGGCCTTGATGTCGGCCGCGTTTTCGGCGGTGATCTGGTTCTCCAGGGCGGCGGGAACCAGCACGTCCACGTCGCAGGTCAGCACTTCGGCGTTGGAGATGCGCTTGGTGCCGGCCGGCGCGTTGTAGGTGTCCAGCAGGTTGCCGCGGGTGGCCAGGTGCGCCAGGATGCCCGGGATGTCGAGGCCGTCCGGGTTGTAGATGCCGCCGGAAACGTCGGACACCGCCACGATTTTGGCGCCCAGTTCGCTCGAGATCAATTTGGCGGACACGCTGCCCACGTTGCCCATGCCCTGCACGGCCACGGTGATGCCCTTCGGGTCCTTGTTCAGCCGCTTCAGGCACTCCCGCAGGGTGATCATCACGCCCCGGCCGGTGGCCTCGCCGCGGCCCAGGCTGCCGCCGATGTCAATCGGCTTGCCGGTGACCACGCCGGGTACCGAGTAGCCCTTCATCATGCTGTAGGTGTCCATAATCCAGCCCATCACCTCGGCGTTGGTGTTCACGTCCGGGGCGGGGATGTCCTTCTCGGGGCCGATCAGCGGCAGAATGGCACTGGTGTAGCGCCGGGTAATGCGCTCCAGCTCGGCACGGGAGTACTTGGTCGGGTCAATCTTCACGCCGCCCTTGGCGCCGCCGTAGGGAATGCCCACCACCGCGCACTTGAAGGTCATCCAGGCGGCCAGCGCCCGAACCTCGTCGTCGTTCACGTCGGGATGGAAGCGGATGCCGCCCTTGCAGGGGCCGCGGTCGCTGGAATGCTGGATGCGGAAGCCCTCGATCACCTGGACGCTGCCATCGTCCATCCGCACCGGGAAGTTCACCTTCAGCTCCCGCTCGGGGTACATGAAGGTGATGTACTCGCTTTCCTTCATGCCCAGCATCTGGCCGGCATTCTTGATGGTGGATACCACGTTGTCATAAGGATTGTAATTGCTCACTTGATAACGTCCTTTCCCATGTTGAGTTTAGGTTGACGGGATCGCTGTAGTGCATTCACAATATAGCATGAATAAAACAAATTTTAAAGGGGGCTAACAAATATTTAGCCCACATAATTTATAAAATTTTTCGCCATTTTATTGGTGAAAGTGTTCATGTGAAACAAACACTTCGAGAAAAAGAACGTTTTGACGTGTTCATGCTTTGCGCAAAATAACAGCGGCCCGGCAAAAGCCGGGCCGCTGACTGGTAACTCGACGGCAGGCGATCATCCGGGCAGCGCACGCTGCCCTTCCTGAATCCGGAAACGGTCCACAATGGAGTTCAGCATCTGGGCCTGGCTGCTCATCTCCTCGGCGGAGGCTGCGCTCTGTTCGCTGGTGGCACTGTTGGCCTGCACCACGTTCGAGAGCTCGCCAATGCCGGTGGTGATCTCGGAGATGGCGTGGTTCTGCTCCTCCGACGCCGCGCTGATGCGCTCCATGGCCTGGGCGTTGGCGCCCAGGATGTCGTTGACCGACTTCATATTTTCCTGGGTCTGGTCGGCGATGTCGGCACCTTCGCTGACCTTCTCGATGTTGGTGGAGATCATGGTGGTGGTCTCCTTGGCGGCCTCGGCGCTCTTGGCGGCCAGATTGCGCACCTCGTCGGCCACCACGGCAAAGCCCTTGCCATGCTCGCCCGCCCGGGCGGCTTCCACCGCGGCGTTCAGCGCCAGGATGTTGGTCTGGAAGGCGATGTCATCCACCACCTTGATAACCCCGGCAATTTTCTCGGAGCTGTCGTTGATCTCCTGCATTGCGGCGGTGAGCCTGCCCATGGTCTCCATGCATTCAGCCATCAGGGAGCCGGCCTGCATGGTGTCGTTGTATGCGTCGGTGGCCTGTGTGGCGTTCTCCTCCGACTGTTGCAGCACGCCGGTGATGGCGGCGGTGAACTCCTCGAGGGTGGCTGCCTGCTCGGTGCTGCCCTGGGCCAGTATCTGGGCGCCGTTCGCAATCTGGTCGGCGCCGGAGGCCACCTCGCTGCTGCTGGCCTTCACGCCCCGGAACATCTCGTTCAGCCGGGCAATGGTCTGCGCCATGGCGGTGCTCATCAGGTCGTTTTCGCCGCGGGCAACCACCTGCATGGTCAGGTCGCCGTTGGCCATCTGCTCCAGCACTTCGGCCTGCTCCCGGGTGTGCTCCACCATCGCCTCAAAGGAGCGGGAGAGCTGGCCAATTTCATCTTGCCGCTCGGAGGAGAGGTGGATGTCCATGTCACCCTCGGCCAGCTTGTCGGAGGCCTTGGTCAGCTCACCGATGGGGCGTCCGATCAGCCGGTTCATGAACCAGATGCTGAACGCGATGGCCACCGCGCAGAACAGCACAATGATGAGGACGATGCGCAGGGCGAAAGCGGTGGTTGCGGTCATCACCTCGGCAAGGCTGATATCTGCCCCGACCACCCCAACCACCTTGCCGGCGGAATCCTTGACGGCCGCAAAGCCGGAAACCATGGTGCCAAAGTCGCCGGAGTCGTAAAGCTCGGATACCATCGGCTGGCCGGTGCGGATGGTCTCGTACATCTCATCGGCGTAGGTAGGTACGCCATCCTCCTCAACAACCTCCTCGAAACCCAGCTCGGTGTCGCCCTCGGTGTCGGTTTCGGGGTTGTAGCCCTCGGCAAAATAGGTCATGGTGTCGCCGTAGTTGCTGTCCAGCACGTAGAGGTATTTCACGTCGGTGCGCTTTTTGATGTCATCCAGGATGGCTTTGACCTCATACCAGTAGTCATTCGCTTCGCCGGATGCCATAATCTCGGTGAATTTGTCGGCATTGACGAGGGCCGCCACCGACTGAGCCACGGCCAAAGCGCGGTCCGCGTTGGAGTCAACGTTGTCGCCCCTATAAAGGATGGTGCTGGAAACCCCTACCAGCACGGCACAAAGCACCACCATGCATAGCAGGATGGCTGATATTTGGATGGCGAGTGATTGCCTGACTTTCCTGATCATAAACTGTCCCCTTTAGTTGATTGATAAAGCTGCCTTTATGGCGTCGCAAAGTGTGTATGTGGACACGCAAGCTTGGATTGCTCGCAGGGCGCACAACCTTTATTTTACCTTATGTTGTGAAAAATGCAAGTATTTTGGCAAAACTGGCAGATGAAGGGAAAATGCGCTTAGCTTTTGACTGACCAAATTAAAAGAAATGGGTGGAAATGGACGAAAATTGACAGCCGATTAATATCAAGAAGTGATCGTGAAATCAGAAAAACCACCGTAATACGGTGGTTTTTCTTGGTCGGAGTGGCGAGACTCGAACTCGCGGCTTCTGCGTCCCGAACGCAGCGCGCTACCAGCTGCGCTACACCCCGATGTTATGGCTGTGCCCTCGCGCAGAGAGCTCGTAGTTGGCGTTGAATGACGATAATCCATGTGTCAACGAGCAATCTGTGTTCACGGCCGAGGTTCACAACGCCTAAATAATATAGCACATGAACGAGGGGAATGCAAGCTGTTTTTTATAAATTGTTGTCTGCCGCATTTTACACTGTGGCTGCACGTATATCTTGGCCGAAGATTGCATAACAAACGTCCGCAAGGTATAATGAAACAGCGTATTTATGCACACCAGATGGCCTGCCTGCGGCAGATAATGTTTAAGGAGGAGCCCTTCTATGGAAAAGAAACCGCACATTTTTGCGATGCCGTTTGGAGACATCTACCCCATGTATCTGGCGAAGGCCGAAAAGAAGGGCCGGACGGAGGCCGAGGTGGATGAGGTTATCTTCTGGCTGACCGGCTACGATGCGGACGGCTTGAAAAAGCAGCTGGACAGCGGGACCAGCCTCGAGGCCTTCTTTGAGGAAGCCCCGCGGATGAACCCGAACGCTTCGCTGATCACAGGCAGCATCTGCGGATACCGGGTAGAGGAGATAGAGGACCCGATGATGCAGAAAATCCGCTGGCTGGACAAGCTGGTGGACGAGTTGGCCAAGGGCAAAGGCATGGAGAAAATACTTCGGAAGTAAGAACCCTTCTGGGAACGAAGGGGATGAAAACAACGGTAAAAGGCGGTGTATTATGTATAGTTGTGCCCAATGCGCGTTGCATAGCTGCAAAGAGGAAAATCCGGACAAACTGCCTGCAAACTGCCCGATGCAGGATAAATCTCGATATGACGAATGGCTGGAGGTCTACCGACAGGATGAAAATGAGAACTTCTATGTGAAGTCCGCCGAGCTGGAGGCCGACGGCTATGGCCAGTGGGGCCGGCTGAAAGAGACGATGGAGTTTTGCAAGATGATGGGCTACAAGCGGGTGGGCATCGCCTTTTGCATGGGACTACGGAAAGAGGCGAAGGTAATCGACAGCCTTTTCCGCAAGGCCGGATTCACACCGGTTTCGGTCATCTGCAAAACAGGGGGCATTCCTAAAGAGGCGATGGGAATCGCGAAGGAGAAAAAGCTCGAGCCCGATGCATTTGAAGCGATGTGCAACCCGATTGCCCAGGCGAAACTGCTGAACGAACAGCACACCGAGTTCAATATTTTGGTGGGCCTGTGTGTGGGCCACGATTCGCTTGTCAACAAATACAGCACAGCGCCGGTGACCACGCTGATTGCCAAAGACCGGGTGCTGGCCCACAACCCGGCGGGCGCGGTGTACTGCGCCGAAAGCTATTATAAGGATAAGCTTTAGCGTGCGTTTTGCGGTGTGCGGCCTGCGCAGGCACAGAATGCCCCCATTGAGCAATGTGAGGTGGTGCGGTGATGCTCCAGATGATACAGGAGACGGTGTTTAGGTGCTGCCGGTCTTTATCATCCGGAGGGGGGGCCACGCCTGACGGCGGTGGAGGCGGGTTACCGCCATGGGGAGGACTGGCTGCGCCAGGTGAGTGATTATATCCTGGCGAACATGGACTACACCATCGACTTTTGCAAAAGCCGGATGCCGGCCATCAAGGCCAGGCGGCCGCAGGGCACCTACCTGATGTGGCTGGACTGCCGTGACCTTGGACTGAGCGGTGAAGCGCTGGAGGCTTTTATGGTGCACAAGGCCGGGGTGGGCTTGTGCGAGGGCCGCTGGTTTGGGCCTGAGGGGGACGGGTTTGAGCGGCTGAACGTGGCCTGCCCCCGCGACATCCTCGAGGCCGGGCTGATACGCATTGAGGCGGCGATCCGAACGCGGCTTTAGGTTCCTGCCAAAGCCTGTGGCAAGTGCCCGGCTCATACTGAAATACTGGATACAGCGACAGTTTGTGCTGCTGTATCCATACAAAAAACTCGCGTTTCAGATGAAGAAACGCGAGTTTTTGGTTGCGGAACTAGGATTTGAACCCAGACAAACAGAGTCAGAGTCTTTTATCTAAGGTACTGGCATGTGCTGTATGATGATTTTATGTGTTATATGGTTGGTGGATAAATGACGATCATTCAAAAAGTTTTCGATAATTTATGAAAATCTGACTTGTTTGTGTAAAACTGACCGAAAGCGAACAAACTACTTTTTCATTAGACATCCATTAGACATGATGGCTCTTTACGGTT
>JAJDIZ010000089.1 GCA_030266915.1 Ruminococcaceae bacterium OttesenSCG-928-D13
GTTTGTCAGGTCCTCAAGCTTTTTATTCGTAAACTCCTCTTTTTTCAGCAGGCGGTGGATGCGCACCTGCTCCGCCTCATAGGTATCCCTGATATAAGCACCCAAAACCGCAATGCCCGACACGGCCAGCATCAGCGCCACCATATAATCCAAAAACTTCGCCATCCCGCTTTCGTGGGGGATGACAATTTGAGGGTAGCTGTATTGCAGGACACAGTTGATTGCCAGAAGCGCCAGGTTCGATACAACAAGGATAACGCGCATTTTTCCGCTGAATATGATCACCAGAAGAAAAACAGCCAGCAATGAGAAAAGCCCGGCTGTTCCATCGTATCCGGCCGTGTGGAAAAAGAGAAAGGGAATGTAGACAAACGAAACAAACACCAGCAATGGCCTGGCGATGGCCATACGCAATTTCACAGGAATAAAAAGCACAGCAATGCTGAATACGATAAAGACCCATTGGAAAACAACGCCCAATATCCCCTTTTTCAGCAGGGTGTTGGTGGTTGCGGATACAATCGAAATCAGCAGGCACTCAAAGAAGAAAATCATGTATATCCTGTAGTTAAAAGGCAGCTGTTTGCCAAAATACCTTTGAGAAAAAAAGTCTCTGATTCTCCTCACAACACTTTCCTCTCTGCTGTCAGTTTGATTACGACGCAAACGGCATACTGGTGGGTATTGTCCGCCAGTCTGCCGTCGGTCAACGCCAAGCTTCCTAACTGCTTGGAGATTGCTGCGTGCTGAGGTTCTCCTTCTTGGCCAGCATAATGAGGCAAAACAGGCACAGGTTGTGCAAAATAATCAACTCCTCGGGCATCCAGTCACGTATGGTGTTGTCGTCAAGGCCCACAAAGCCCAGAATCTCCCCTTGCTGCTTCATTGGCGTCACCACCATGGATTGGATGGCCCCCTTCTGCATGCCTGCCTCCAGGCGGGCGTGCAGGTTGGACGGCAGCTCCTCGGGCATGCGCGCAATCACCACCTCGTTGTCGCACAGCACGCGGTAGAAATCATCCGCCTGGCCATCCACCTGCTGGAACAGGTGCTTTTGGGGCTCAACCCCCTCGGCGCACCACTCGTACCGATTGCTGAAAATTGTTCCCTCATCCTGCAAGAAAACGTAAGCGCGGTTCACCTTAAAGTGCTGGCCGATTATCTCCAGTATTTTTTCAATGGCCTCGTCCGGGTCCGACGTATCCAGCATGGTACCGATGCATTTGCTCTGCAGGCCGAACAAGGCTGGGGTTATTTTGTAAGCATCGTGGCTGTGAATCCACTGCTTGAAGTTGGTGGGGTCGCTCATTGCGTCGTCAAACTGGGCCAGGGGTTCATGAAAATTCCGGATACTTTTCTCTATCTCAGCCGCATTCATGGGCTTGCCGAACAAATAGCCCTGTATCAGGTCTGCCCCATTCTTCACCACACTCAGCAGTTGCTCCCGTGTTTCGATGCCCTCGGCAATCAGCTGCAGTTTGTTGGCGTGGGCGGTTTCAGACATGATATAGTAGAAATATTGAAGATACGTGTCATTTTCGATATTTTCAATGAACTCCCGTTCGGTTTTCAGCATATCTACCGGGATGTTTTTCAGGTTGGAAAACCCGGAATACCCGGTGCCAAAATCGTCCAGCGCGAACATCACGCCTTTATCGCGAAGCATTTCAATGGATGCCATCGTGGAGGGATTGAAGGAAAACTGGGTACTTTCGGTTATCTCCAGCAGCAGCTTACCGGCGGGGTACTGGTACTTTTCCAGCGCATCCAGCACGGTGCGCACGTAGTTGTGCCGGTTCATCTGCAATGCGGAAACGTTCACCGAGACAAAAAAGCGGTCGATCTCATCCAAATGCAGCGCCTTGCATATTTCAACCGCTTTGTTCAGCACCCAGACACCCAGCTGGTGAATCAGCCCCATCTCCTCAATTTCCGCCACAAAGATTCCCGGCGGCACCGGGCCAATGGTGGGTCCCGCCCACCGGCACAGGGCCTCCACGCCCCGCCAGGTGCTCGTAACCGGGTCGGTCAGCGGCTGGAAAACCAGGTGAAACCCCTGCATTTCGGACAGCATACAGCTTTTAAGCTCCATCTGGAGCCGCACCTGCTCCCGGGTCAGCCGGTCGTGCTCGGTTGTGAACAGGATAACCTGCCGTTCCTTTCTGGAAATATCCAGCGCCTGATCCAGCAGCTCCAGCAGCTCGTTCCTGTGGGCACACTCAAAATCCCCGAGCACCGCGATGGCTGCCTGGGCAAAAACGTCGTAATCCCTGCCGTCCACCGTCAGTTTCCATGGTTTTCCGAACCGGGATTCCATATCAAAGGCATACTGGCGAATCACGCCGGCATCCGTATTTTCAAACAGGAGGCAGAACTGGTCACTCTCAACCCGGTACAGCGCGCTGCCCGGGAAGCCACGCGTCCATTCGGCAACAGACGCAAGCAATGCGTCCCCCACCTTGCGCCCATAGGCGCGGTTGATTTTGCGCAGCGAATGAATATCGTAGCACAAGAAGCCGACGGCGCCGTCCCCTTTGCATATCTCCTCCAGGTCATCCGCCAAGCATCCGGCGGCAGGGATGGCCCGCAAATAGTCCTGATAGGGACCCATTGAATAGCTCATAACAGCCTCCGTCAGAAAGGCGTATCCCTTTCACTTCGAGTGGCTCTGCTCCGACGGTCATATCGCTTTTGAGAATACATTAGCTGATCCGCCTCATGGATAAGGGCGTTGACCGCCTGCTCCGGTTGGATCTTGGTAACACTTCCCAGCGCTATCGACGCGCCCATAAACTGCTCTTTCATGTGCGCCAGCTCCGAATTGATCAAATCGGTCACCCGCTGTGCTTCGTCCGAGTCACAACATGGCAGGATCATGATGAACTCGTCGCCCCCAATCCGGGCCGCCACCCCGTCATCAGGGCACACACACGTCAGAATATTGGCAACGGATTTAAGCAGCATATCACCTTGCTTGTGGCCCAATTCGTCATTCACCTGCTTCAATCGGTTCAGGTCCCCTACAATGAAGGAAAGGGGCAAATGTTCCGGCGTGTCCAGCTCAACAAGCTTCCGCTCGAATGCCCTGCGGTTGGAGATACCGGTAAGCACGTCCACTTCGGCCTTCCATTGGAGCTCGTCAACCGTTTGCCTCAGGCCTGTTATGTCAATCATCGCAACATAACTGCCCACCGGCTTCCCCCGTTTATCCTTAAGCTCCCTGCGGGTTTGCTTGTAAACCACATGCTCGCCATTCCGATTCATAAAAATATGCGGCAGGCCATCCTTCCCAAACCCTTTCTTGAACGCGCCGCCATAGTTGGTAATGGCATCGGTCACCTCGTCAAAAACCATCGGGCCGGCACCTTCGTGTGCGACCCCCAGCCCCCCCATCATGCTGCGCGCCGCGGTGTTCATGTCCAGCACACGCTCCTGCTTGTTCATGATGAATACCGGCATATCCATATTGTTGTATAACGCTTTTCTGGCGGTGGCCAAAATGGCCACCGCCGGATTGCGGTCAACTGCGAGGTACAGGGCAATCATGGAAAGGCAAACGCCGATCAAGGTGGTGTCGAGTATGGTTTCAGGCTTGCCAAGCGCGGGCAGGTTGCTTAAGTAGGCAACTCCGATACCGCTGATCAGCAGTACAGATGGAACTCTGTACTCCCTTGGCCGTTTATTGTACTGCCAAATTACCACCACACAGCATACGGTGATAAGGAGGTAGCTGTATACTGCGTGAACGTAAAACCAGAGACCCCATACATAATCCGTTATGTGAAGCGGGTAAAGCTGAATCACCGTATAGCCCTCCCTCATCAGCCAATTGAGAGAGGGAACCAGCGATATAACAGATGTTGCTGCCGGAACAAGGCTCAGGAGGAAATAGCCTCTTTCACGCACACGCCTTCCCCCACGGTAAAACCGGAATGTAAACTGCAGCAAAAAGACCGGCAATAGCGCTATGAACGGAAAGGCCAGGTTGTCAAAAAATTCCAGATATCGGGCGTCTGCATTAATGTGATAGGCTATATTGGCAAAAAGCCAACCGATTACACATATCGAAATCCAGAAATAGGTGTTCGACAACTTTCGATGCAGTCCGTTTATTGCGTAGAATGCAGTGGTAGCAATAACCACCAATGCCAGTGCTGCATATATGGTAATGAATACGGCATCCGTTAACACGACAAACACCTTCTATACTTGTGGCACAATCAAATTATGAGGCATGCTCCTGCTCGTCAATTTCCATAGCCAAATCCCGGATGGTTTCAAGCTGTGAACGGATCGTTCCCAGATTTTCATTGGCCATGGTTAACGCGAAGCGAAGGAATTGTGATGTTGATGAAATGCTTTTAATGAGCGAGAGCTGTGTTTCTGTCAGTTCACACAGTTTGGCATCCATCTCAACATTCGGCACGGCGTTATTATCCACCAAGGGTTCCATTGCGCGTCTCCTTAAAAGATAATGGCGTTGCTGTCGTATCCGTCATGGCTGTCTTCGTCCACTGGGTTCTTTGCCCTGCTCGGGGGCAGGCCCGCGGGGCCTGAGGATTTGCCGCCCTTCAGCTTAAACTCAGAAATCAGCTGCTGAAGCACCTGGGCCTGGCTGCTCATTTCTTCACTGGCGGCGGCGCTTTGCTCACTGGTGGCACTGTTCTGCTGCACCACCTGGGCCACCTGATCCACTGCCAGCGTCACCTGGGCGGTGGCAGCCTTTGCACTCTCACTCTGCTCGGCCACGGTTTGCAGGGACACGCTTGTCTCGGCAATGCCCTGCATAATCTGTGTCAGGCTTTCAGTGGTTTCCTGTGTATAGGTCAGGCCCATCTCGGTTTTTTCAATGTTTGCAGAAATCAGGGACGAGGTTTCTTTCGCGGCGGCGGCACTCTTTCCGGCAAGGTTCCGCACTTCGTCGGCCACCACCGCAAAGCCTTTGCCGTGCTCGCCGGCCCGGGCCGCCTCCACGGCGGCGTTCAGGGCCAGGATATTCGTCTGGAAAGCAATGTCGTCGATCACCTTGATGACATTCCCAATGTTCTGGCTGGCATCGTTGATCTCATTCATGGCGCCGCTCATCTGGCCCATTTTATTGTTTCCAACCTCGGCAATATGGCTCATTTCCGTGCTTTGCCGCGCCGCCTGAACAGCCGTCTCGTTGCTGGTATTCATCTGCTCGTTGATCTCGTTGATGGAGGCGGAGATCTGCTCCACAGTCGACGCCTGCTCGGTGCTGCCCTGGGCGAGGCTCTGGGCGCCCACCGCAATTTCGTTGGCGGCGGTGGCCACCTGGCTGGAAATGCTGTTGATCTCCGAGAACATCTCGTTCAGGTTGGCAACCATGTGTTGAAGTGAAAGGCCCATGGTGTCGTCCGCGCTCAGCAGGTCAACTTCCACCGTCAAGTCCTTGTTGGCCACCTGCCCAAGCAGATTAGCCGTGTGGGTGACATGGTCAACAAACTGGGTGAAGGCCAGTATCGACTGCCCCAGTTCGTCCTTGGCCCGGCCCTCTGAGCGCACCTTATCCTTAAACTCGTCGGGGAACTCCAGGTTCCCGGTGCTGCCCACCTGGGTGGCCACTTCCTTCATCATGTTCAGGGGCCGGGTAATCATGCGAGCCAGCACCATCGCAACAATAACCGAGAAAACAGCCGCCAAAACGCCCACAATAATGAGAATAAACATGGTGAAAAGAGATGTGGACATGGTTCTTTCGTTCACATTGTTCACCTCGCCGGCAATGGCGAGCACATAGTTGCCAACCAGGGTATTCAGCTCACCAAAAACCGTGCGGGTAGATTCAATGATGGATTCCGAGTCAACGAGATAGCCTTCTGTTTCCTGAATGGACGCACGGAACCCTTCCACGGCTTCCATCATCCTGTCGTTGGCCACCCGGCCCTCCTCGGTGTTCAGCAGGCCCCGGATGCTGCTGCCCCGCTGCAAAATGTCATCCAGCCCGGCATACAGGTCCGGCACAACCTCCAGGCTCTGGTTCAGCATCAGCTCGCGGCTCAGCACGCGCACGGTTTCCACCACATCATTCATGGCCTTCACCGGCATCACCACGTTCTCCACCCGGTCAATCGCCTGGGCGGGGTCGGTGGCGCCCATTTCAATGATAACCCGGCTGACAATTTCAAACAGCTCCGATGAGCTGCTGGTCATCTCTGACCCGCTTTGCTGCATGCGGGCAATGGCGTTGTTGGAGTTTTCGTCGTTGTTCCCCACCGCCACAATGCCGGCCTCCACATTGGAGAACATCTGCCGCAGGCTTTCGATGTCCTCCGCCAGGTAGCCGCCAAGCTGGGCCGACAGCACCTCCATCTGGTCCAGCTGCCCGTGGCAGTCCTTCAGGTACTCCAGCGCCAAATCGTGTTCCGCCTCCGCGTCTATGGAGGTGAACACGGTGCGAATTTCTACCCGGGCAAGGTTGAAATTGCTCAGCATCAGGTTTGCTGTTTGCAGCAGGTCGCTCATCTGGTTCACCTGCTGCAAATCGTTGTTGCGGGACAGCGAGGTGACCACTGTGAGCGCCAGTATGAGGGCAATCATCAGGATGACGGCGCCGAACCCAAGCAGAAGCTTTCTACCAACTGAAATGTTCTTCATTTTACATACCTCACAGCAGTTTAGAGTGGTTGATCAAATGTCGTTGTTCTTGGCAAGCACGATCAGGCACAGCAAGCACAGGTTGTTCAAGATAATAAGCTCTTCCGGCATCCAAACACGCTCGGACGAACTGTCGTACCCCACAAAGCCGAGTATTTCGCCGCGCTGCCGCATTGGCATGGCCACGATGGATTGTACCGAGCCGCGTTTGCCGGCATCATCCAACCGCCCTTTCAAATTGCTGGGCAATTGTGTTTCTTTGGTAACCATAAGCACCTCATTTTCCTGAATGGCCTGATAAAACCCGTCAATGGTGCCATCCATATTTTGAAACAGGTGCTTTTGCGTCTCGGCGCCCTCGGCACACCACTCGTATTTCTCGCTGAAAATGGTGCCCTCATCACGCAGAAAAACGTATACCCGGGATATCTTGAAGTGCAGGCCCACCGTCTCCATTATTTTGTCCAGCGCCACCTCCACATTTTTCTCGTCCAAAATGTGGCCGATGCATTTGCTCTGGATACTAAAAAGGGACGGCGTGATCTTGTAGGCCTGCTGGCTGTTCATCCACTGCTTGAAATCTACCATGCCCGACATTTTATCGTTGAACGCCGGCAAGGGGATGGTGAAATTATCTCTCAGTCTGCTGATCGTCTCGCCGCCCACCGGCCTGCCGAAAAGGTAGCCCTGTATCAGGTCGGCGCCGTTTTTCACCACACACTGTAATTGCTCCTGGGTTTCAATGCCCTCGGCAATCAGCTGCATGTTATTTGCATGGGAGGTTTCGGACATGATATAGTAAAAATATTGCAAATAGGTATCATTCTCGATGTTTTCGGTGAACTCCCTGTCGGTTTTCAGCATGTCCACCGGCAGGTTTTTCAGGTTGGAAAACCCGGAATAACCGCTGCCAAAATCATCCAGCGCAAACATTACGCCCTTTGCGCGCAGCGTGTCGATGGCCTCCATCGTGGATGCGCTGAATGAGAACTGCGTGCTTTCGGTTATCTCCAGCAGCAGCTTGTCGGCCGGATAGACGTGCTTTTCAAGGATGTCGGTCACCGAGCGCACGTAGTTGTGCCGGTTCATCTGCAGGGCGGAAACGTTCACCGAGACAAAGAAGCGGTCGATCTCGTCCAGCCGCAGCGCCTTGCAGGTTTTGACGGCCTCGTTGAGCACCCAATTCCCCACCTGGTGAATCAGCCCCATCTCCTCGACCTCTTCGATGAAGATTCCCGGCGGCACTTGGCCGATGGCGGGCCCCTTCCACCGGCAGAGGGCCTCCAGCCCCCGCCAGGTGCTTGTAACCGGGTCCACAAGGGGCTGAAACTCCAGAAAAAAGCCCTCCATGTCCGACAGGATGCAGTTTTTAAGCTCCATCTGGAGCCGCACCTGCTCACGGGTCATCCTGTCCTGTTCCTCGGTGAAGAGGATTATCTGCCGTTCCCTTCTCGAGACCTCCAGGGCCTGATCCAGCAGCTCCATCAGTTCATTTTGGAAATCGCAGCCATAATCTTCCAGAATTGCAATGGATGCCTGGGCAAAGAGATTATAGCTTCGGTCCTCCACACACAGCTTCCATGGTTTGCCGAAGCGCGATTCCATCTTGAACGCGTGTTGCTGAAGGGTGCCGGTATCAATATTCCTGAACAGGATGCAAAACTGATAGCTTTCCAGCCGGTAAATCACACCACCAGGAAAATCAAGTACCCATTCAATAATTGCATCAAGCAGTGTATCCCCCACCTTGCGCCCATAGGCGCGCTTGATCTTGCGCAGCGCGTAGATGTCGAAGCACAAAAATCCAATGGAATCGGTGCCTGCCCAATTTTCGTCAAAGGCATCCATGAGCCGCTCGGCATCAGGGATACCCCTCAGAAAATCCTGACGGGTTTCTTTCGGATAGTACATCGCAGAACCTCCGGCAACAATAAATCGAATTTACATGTATCTCCATACTTAAGTTTACGGTAAGCAAAAGAGCAACAGGTACCCAATCAGGTACTATACATATTGGAATAGTTGGTATACTGTTGGTGGGATGATACGAGTGTCCCA
>JAJDIZ010000009.1 GCA_030266915.1 Ruminococcaceae bacterium OttesenSCG-928-D13
CATCACGCTGTGTATGTTCCTGGGCAGGCTGTCTCCCGTAACCGTGGTGGTGGCGCTGAACATGAAAATGCGGGCAACCGACGACAACATCGGCTACCCAGATGAAAAAGTGATTATCGGCTGATGCCGGAAAGGAATACAGGATGGATAAAGAAAAATGTGAGTTGCAGTTTGCCGTGTTGGGCCTTGGGCGGTTCGGCATGAGTATTGTGAAAACCCTGGCGGAGTATGACGCCAACATTCTGGCCTGCGACCGGGACCCCGCCCGGCTGCATGAGGCTACGGAATATGCCGCCCATGTGGTGCAGGCTGATGCGGCAGATGAGGACGCCATGCACAAGCTGGGCCTTGGCAACTTTGATGTGGTTGTGTTGGCAATGGGCGAGGATTTCGAGGCGTCCGTCATTGCTGCTATGTTGGCCAAGGAGTTGGGAGCTGGAAAAGTGGTGGCCAAGGCCTTCGGCACCAGGCAGAAAAAGATACTGGAGAGCATCGGGGTAGATCAGGTGGTTTTGCCGGAAGTGGAAATGGGCGCCAAGGTGGCCCGCAACCTGGTGAACCCCAACGTGCTGGATGTGCTGGAACAGACTGGCCGGCAAACTATAGCGGAAATGTGCCCCAGGGATGAATGGGTGGGAAAGACTATCGGAGAGGCCGATATCCGAAAACGTTACGGCTATACCATCCTGGCTATTGTTCGGGGAGAGGAGACAATCATACCGGTGACCACCGACATTAAGATACAGAAAGAGGATATATTGGTAACGCTGAGCAAGCACGAGTGACCTGTCCAGGAATGCATGGGGCGGCGGTTTTAGCGCAATCCATCGGGCTTTACCCGCCCTGAAGGTACATACAAAAGGCACCACTTTTGTCCAAATAGGTAGAGGGTGTGCCATTTTGCACCAGCAACTTTCTGCAATAGTTTAAGATTCTTTAAGTTTGCTTGTGGATACGGTTCGGGGTGCTTGGTGTGTTGGGAATACCATGTTAGTCGCTTTCCTTGCCATGCGGGGGAACAGGCGGAGCGCTTAGAGCATTGGCATTTTTTCCTCGGTTATGTTATGACCGCGTATTATTGATACACCACGAAGGACGGGGCTGTTAGCCCCGTCCTTCGTATTTCATGCCCATCAAAAACAACGGTAATACAAGTCAGCCCAAGGGTGCATTCTTTGCGAATGATGGGTTCGGGTTTGTCGTTTGCTCTATGATGGGGCAGCGACATTTTCATATATACAGGGCCGAATCATCCTTGCCATGCAGAACATCTGCAATTTTCTCCCGATTCAGCCAGGCGGCCAATCCACATATTGCCACCGTTACAACTGCGAACAACACGCCCAAAATTGTGTGCCTCATAATTCCCCCCACTATACGGCAGTGTGCACTTGTTCCATTTTGCATCCGACACAATGCCCGCTGCACGCCCATAACTCGTCCGCCACCGGCGCCCAGTTTTCTGCCGTCCCTTGGCTTTTGGCCGTGAAATCCCGTACATCCTCGGGGCTTTGCAGGTCGGTGCTGTGGGCGCCGCTGGTTTCTACCATCTCTACAAGGGCGTCGGGGTTGTCCAGCATGGGGCATGGGCGCAGGTGGTTTTCGTTGAAGGGCTGGCCCCTATAGTACGCCTGGAACAGCGGGGACTTAAGCCCTTCCAGAATGGTTTTGTCGTAGATGCTGGAGTCTGAATAGTGTATAAACGCGCAGGGCTCCATATCCCCGTTGGCGTTGATGTGCAGGTACCTACGCCCACCGGCAAGGCAGCCACCGGAGTATTCACCGTCGTTCCAAAAGTCCAGCGTGAACAAGGGCTTTGTTTCTCTGAAGGCGCGCACTTGCTGGTACATCCATGCCCGCTGTTCGGCGCTCACCATTAGTTCAGGCACGGCGGCATTACCCACGGGCATGTAGGTGAAGAACCAGCAAAACTTGGCACCCCACTCAATCATCTGGTCAAAGTATTCCTCGCTGCCAATGGTGCCCACATTTTGGCTAGTGTAGCAGCAGGAGATACCAAAGGGTAGCCGCTTTGCCTTCAAAAGCTGCATGGCTTTTTTCACCTTGTCAAAGGTGCCCTTGCCGCGCCGGAAGTCTGTATCGGCTTCAAAGCCTTCAACACTGATGGCTGGGATGAAGTTTTTCACCCGCAGCATTTCTTCAGCAAAGGCCGGGTCGATAAGGGTTCCGTTGGTGAAAGCGGTAAAGGCACAATCCGGGTGCACCTCGCACAGGCGTATCAAATCCGCCTTGCGCACCAGCGGCTCACCGCCGGAGTACAGGTAGAAATAGCATCCCAGCGCCTTGCCCTGGGTGATGATGCTGTCCAGCGTCTCATAGCTCATATTCAGCTGATTTCCATACTCCGCCGCCCAGCAGCCCGTGCATTGCAGGTTGCAGGCCGAGGTGGGGTCAATCAGCATGGCCCAGGGGATATTGCAATCGTATTTCTCCCGGTTTGCCTGCTGCTGGGGAAAGCCAATGACACTGGCGTTAAGACCGAAATTTCGGAAGGTGGTTTTGAGAACGTCATTGTCGATGTCCTTCCACAAATCCATGATGAAACGATACCAGTTGTTTTGCGGGTCATCCAGAATTTGATGGAATACCTTGCTTTGCGGTGCAAAGCCTTTGCCCCAGGGGGAGTTGTCCAGCATATTCAGCAGCTTTGGCAGGTTCTTTTCCGGGTTGCCGGAGATGTAATTCACGGCGCGATCAAAGGCAAATTCCTGTAGCTTGTATTGTAAACTCATTGATTGTATACGTCCTTTCCCAATGCTTCAAATGGTTTAGTGCGCTTTGCGCCTGTACTTGATGTGCTCATAAACGGCGATTACAAGAGCGCCCAAGAAGAATCCGACAATGGTGATAAGTAGCCGCCCCAAAATCATCATATTTTCTCTCCCTCATCGCTTTTCGGCGCGTCCTCTGCGGGCGTCTCGTTAAGGAAGGCATCGACAAACCGCTTCTCCGCCTTTTTGTACCCGCTTACCACACCTTTCTCGATGGCCTCGTAGCAGGCCACCGTCCCATTTTCAATTTTCTTGTAGGTGTCCACCACTTTTTTGCCCACCTTGCCTGTCTTTAATTGATACTCAGCCATTTTGCCCTCCTGTTTACACTGCCAATAAGGCGTTTGCTTTTTCGCATATGTTGTACAGTTCATCGTGCTTTTGCTCAAGCAGAGGTGTTATTTGCTCCGTTGTGGCTTTGCCAAACCTCCGGTAAACGAGGTATGGCAGCGCCCAGCCGGCAAAGCCGGGAATGGCCAGAACGATGCTCAGCGGGAGGATTCCCCCCACAATGGCAAATACCGCGCCTGCCATAAAAGCCGTACCCACCACGCCAATCACCATTGCGGCAATCATGGCTTTGCTGGTTTTGGTCGCCTCCAGCCGAGCCACTTCCTTCAGCTCCCCGTCAAACTGGCGTTGCAGCCGTGTCAATTCCGCCTTGTTGCGCAGTTTGCGGTCCCGCTTGAACCGCAGTGCGACATGATCTATCCGCTCGATAGGGTAGGAGGTGCCTTCCAGCGTCCACCCGAAATTCTCGTAGCCGTCCACACACATGGATGCGACGCTTTGCTTCACCGAAACCTCCAGGTACACTGGCAAATGTAGGCTAAATCAGCTCCGCCCCGGACTCATTTTTGAGTCCGGGGTTTTCACGTTCGCCAGAAAGGCCGAGTGCATCTTTTGCACTCGGCCTTTTTTATTGGCGAAAGTGGTGCATCACCTTGTCTTACCGCTGCACGGCAGCCGGCTGCCGCTCACCTCCGAGATTTTCAAATTCCGCCTACCCACGAATTTGAAAATTTTGGAGGACAGCACAATGAATCCATTTTTATATAGAAGCGAATATCGCCTTAACGACGACAGCGATGATATCGTGTACTATTCTGAGGCGATGGATGCATATATCCGAGTGACCAAAGCACAATTTCTTGCCGATAACCCCACCCTTACGGAGCAAGACTTCGAATATTACAAGAAGTGGTCTGATGACAGTTGGCATGAAATCTATAAAAATGATCGAAGTCAAGGTCGTAGACGCTCGCATAGTAACGAAGCGGCAGATAGTATTGAGAACCTCATTGACAGAACTGCCGTGGTCGAGAACGATGATGTCGCTTCTGTTCTGAAAACCATACTGACACCCACACAACACAGGCGCTTTATTCTCAACGCTGTTTACGGCTTTAGCACAGTAGAGATTGCCGAAATGGAAGGCTGCAACCAGAGCGTAATATCGCGTAGTATTTCGGTTGCCAGAAGCATACTGAAAAAATATTTTTCTGGCATAGCATAAATCGGCCTCTCCCGTGGTCTATATATGAGGGCGCTTTTTTATTGGACCTTGCCCTGCAAGAAGAATATCCGGCATCACAGGCACACTAACCAACGTGCTTTGCGAGGAAGGACCTCGCAGGGTAAGCGACACCGGGAGAAGCGCGATGACCTCCTGCGGCGGGCATGACCCGCCGTGAAAGTCGGCCAAAGTGGGTAGCGGCGCGGCGGGGTTTCCCGCGGCGCAGTGGCCCCAAAGGTGCGAGCGCCACCCTTCTGCCCGGAAGACAGCCCACGGCGGGTTGTTTTGCCATAACAGCGTTGGGGCTAACGAGACTTCTGTCCAGCGACAGCACACACGCAATCGGGGCAGCCGGCAGAGAACCTGGCGGGGGTGAAAATCCCATGAGCGGAACCAGCCACTCCGCTGCCTGTGAAAAGGTTGGCATCAAGTCAACCGAGCCGCCCTGGAACCCAGCTTTGCTGGGCGCCAGCCTTTGGGGAAGTAGTGTCAAATACAAAGGCAAATGCAAATATACGTAACTCTACCAAGGGGCAATTTTGCTCCGTTGATGGTAGATACCACGGAGCCATTCCGGCATTCATGTAGTACATCTATTCAATGTTTCTGGAGGGATGGCTCCGTTCATGTATCATCAAAAATGCAATTATTTTGAATATAGCGGGTGAATTATGAATTTAACAAATAGGTCAATATCATCCAGCAGAATCCGAAAAGTCGAATTTGAGTATGATGGATCCGATGAATCATTTAACAAATTCTTAACTGCGTTAGCCTTTGATTATCTCCAGAAAGAGGAAAGTATGAAAAGTGCCGCTGATTCTGTTCAATCCGTAGAAGTTGACGCAATTGCGTAGAATATGCCAAATCCAGTGGATAAGCACCCCGCTTTGTGGTAGGGTTCGGTTTGGCAGCACGAGGTGACATAACAACCAGTTAGCGCGGCTGCCGACTAACTCAAAGAAAGGACAACGGCAATGAATCAAACACAAAAACTGCCAGAGGGAGCGAATGTACTGGATTATGGCCGCCTATCCCGTGATGAGGATAAGGACCTCAACTCACTGAACAACCAGATGGATATCCTACGCGAGTACGGTGTCTCGAACGGCTACAATATCGTGGGTGAGTTCTACGACGACAATGTGAGCGGCATGACCTTCGACCGGGAGGGATTGGAAAAAATGCTGGACACAATTGAAGAACATGGTAATATCCATGCTATTCTGGTCAAAGACCTCTCCCGCCTGGGGCGGCACAGAATTAAAACCCCGCTGCTCATTGAACAGTTGGAACGCAAAGGTGTGCGGGTCATCTCAGTGACGGAGGGGATTGACACTTCCAATGAGGATCATGACCTGGAAATAGCGATAAAGCAAATGATGAAGGACAAATGCTACCATGGAAGGTAAAGCCCCTACACCCAAGTCCAGCAGAAAATCGTGCGGATAGAACACCTACCCATTTTGCGACAGCCCCGCCTTGAAACGTACAGCATCCGCGCACAGCGTCATGAAGTCGGTCGAAAACGGAATGCCGGGGGCATCCATGGAGATAAAGCCGATGCCCTTTTTTGCGAGGCCATTCAGCCATGGAACCACATCCAGGTATCGCCGCCCAATGCGTGAAAGATTGCGGGTAATCACCACATCAATTGCACCAGCCTGGATATCGGCATTCAGTTGACGAAACCCCGGCCGGCTTTCGAATCGCAAACCACTGTAGCCATTGTCCCGGTAGATTCTCAGATTGCGGTAATGGTTTTTTATGGCGTATTCCTTCATCAGCATTTCCTGCATCTCTATAGCTGGGTCATCCTCATGATTTACTCGGCAGTAAATCGCCACTCTCAGTTCGCCCATCAAGTTCACCCCCCATCTGCCCGACGAATCGGTAAGTTATGCGTACATCCTGAACTCTGTTGCTAAAGTCACCCACACGTTCGCCAATCTCGATTGATTCAATCAACTCATGCAGGGTATTACGATCCGGCTGATCCAGCGCAAGATATGCCCGTAGGCGCTGTATCCACTCGTCCACGTCATGCGCCACCTGTTCTGCTGCCGCCAAGGCTTTGGACAACTGCCTGTGTTTTGCTTGCTTTTCCGCCCGTTCGGTGTCGGCGGCGGCAGTGAGTGACTGAAAGGTCTCGGGCGATATTTTTCCAGCCAACCTGTCTTCGTAGAGCGACATGCCCAGGCCATCCAGTTCATGCATACGATCCGAGAGCTGTTCCAGCTCTTTTTTTGTATCCAGCAACGCCGGCAGCGAATGCCTGCTGCGCAGCCTGTCCACGACACCTTCCTCGTCTATTTCCGCCATAGCAAGCTGTGATTGAACATCTGCCTGCACCAGCTTCAAAAGCACTTTCTCAGAAATGGTGTGCCAGGAGCATTCGGCGCCACCAGTACGGCTGTGCAGGCTGCAATAGTAACGCGGGTAGCGAACCACCCTCCCATCCGTTTTGCGCCGCTGTACGGTCGAGGTGCAGACCATCGAATGGCCATTGGAGCACACCAGCAGCCCAGCAAACAAACTACGCTCCGGTTTTTTTACATCCGCGGGGTTGCAGCGACTCAATGATATTCTCTGCACAGCGTTCCACATTTCCTGCGAAACAATTGCCTCGTGGGTATTGTCAGCCCTGGCCCACGCCTCCTCGGGCCGATGCACAGTGGTTTTGTCTTTGTAGGAGCGCGTCCCGGTAATCAGTTTTACTGTATGGCCGAGATAGACCTCGTTGTGGAGCATGAGTTTCACGGTGCGGTCAGTCCAGACGGTGACATGCCGATAGGGATTCTCCCGCCCCTCCCGCTGGAACCAGTAAGCCCGTGGAGGGAGTATGCCGTCGTTGTTGAGTGCTGCCGCTATTTTGGCGTAGCCGGTCTTTTGTGCCCTGAGTGTAAATATCCGCCTTACGATATCGGCAGCATAGGGGTCCACGGCCAGCCGGGCAGGATGATCCGGGTTCTTTATGTACCCATACGGCGCATAAGAACCGATGTACTCCCCGGCATGGGCCTTGGCGTGCAGCACGGACCGTATTTTCCGGCTTAGATCTCGAAGATGGTAGTCGTTCAGCAGGGAGCGGAAGGGCAGTAGGTCGTCGTTGCCCTCGCTGTCGATGTCATCCATCAAAGCGATGAACCGGCAGCCAAGCCGCGGGAATACCTCATCGGTGTAGCGGCCCACCTCAATGTAATCACGCCCCAAGCGGGAAAGGTCTTTCACCAGAATCAAGTCAATTCGCCCAGCCTCGGCATCCGCCACCATCCGCTCAAAACCGGGACGGTGGAAATTGCCCCCACTGAAACCATCGTCGGTGTAGGTGTCCACCACGTTCCAGCCCCGCAGCAGAGCATACTCCCGGAGCATAACCTTTTGGTTTTCGATGCTGGTGGAATCGCGCTGGAAGGGGTTGCCCTTCCGCTTGCCCTTGGCGCTGTTGGCGGTATCCTCCACGCTCAACCGGGTATAAATGCCTACATCATACCGCCTGTTCATAGGTTTCCACCTCCAGGCCAGCCAGCGAATTGCTGACATCGCCCACAAAACGATAGACGATGTTGACATGGCACTCACGCTGGCCATTCACCACCACCGGCGCCGAGATGTCAATGTGGTCGATTAATTCCAGCAGAATAGCCTGGGATAGTGTTTCCAGCGCCGCGTATTTGCGGATGGCTTTCGCCCAGGCGTCCACATCGCACCATTGCTGCTCCCCTTGCTCCACCTTATCCCGCAGGATTTTCAAGCTGTCGGTCTTGTCGGTGCGCTCCCGCTCGTACTTGGGCATTAGGCTTTGGAACATGGATTCGGTCACAACGCCCCGCACCCGGTCCTCATAGAGCGTTTGCATGATGCGCTCAAGTTCCACCAAACGGGTTTCCGCAGCCTTTAGTTCCTGCCGGTAGGTTGTAAGGTAGGCCAGCCCCTCCCGGTTTTTGGTGTCCACGATACGCCGCATGACCCGATGCTCGTCCCACTCCACCCGCTGCGCGTTGGCTCGGATATCGTGGAGAACCAGTTCAGTGAGCACCGCCTCGGAAATGCTGTGGACGGTACAGGCACTCTTGCCGCTGCGGGCGTAGTTGCCGCATATAAAGTAGACACGTTTCCATGGATCACCATTTTTGTAAACGCCTTTTTCGGTGGAACATTTCATGGTGAAACCACAATCGGCACAGCGCAGCAGGCCGACAAACTTGCTCTGCGGGCCATCCGCGCATTTGCGGGGCATGTAGCCCTTCTCGTCCAGCAAGCGTACCGTCTCCCAGGTTTCGGGATCAATCAGTGGCTCGTGGGTGTTTTCCACCCGCACCCACTGCTCCTCCGGCTTGCCCACCAGCTTGTGGTTTTTGTAGGACACGGTGCCTGTTTTGCCCTGCACCATATGCCCGGCATAGACCTCATTGCGCAGAATCACCTTCACGCTGCTCATGTTCCAGATGCCGTTTTCCTTGCGGGGATTTTCCCTGCCATTGCGGCGGTAATAGATTTGCTTGGGCGAGGGCACCTTTTCCTCGTTGAAGGTGGTGGCGATGGCCCGAAAACCGATGCCCTGACTTCGCATGGCGAACATCCGCCGCACGATGGGCGCGGTCTCCTCGTCAATGACCAGATGGTGTTTGTCCTGCGGGTCCCGCATATACCCTATGGGGGCATAGGTGCCCATGAATTTTCCCTGGGCCATGCAGGCCCGCTTGACCGCCCGCACCTTCTTGCTGGTGTCTTTAGAGTAAAATTCGTTAAATAGGTTACGGTACACCGCCATATCATTGTCGCCCATCATGGTATCAACCGAGTCGTTCAGGGCGATGAAGCGGCAGCCCAGGGCAGGCAGGGTCTCTTCGGTGAGCTTGCCCACCTCGATGTAATTACGTCCCAGGCGGGACAAGTCCTTGACCACAATCACGTTGATGCGGCCATCCCGCACGTCCTGCATCATTCGCTGAAACGCAGGCCGTTCAAAATTCGTGCCGGTCCAGCCATCATCGATATAGATGTCTCTGATTTCCCACCCCTCTTCCTCGGCATATTTCGTCAGCAAAAGCCTCTGGTTTTCTACGCTGACGGATTCGCCCGCGCGCAGGTCGTCCTTAGACAGCCGCACGTAGAGACCGGCCATGTAATCGGTTTTGCCCATTGTCAATCCTCCAGTTCTATGGGCAACCACGCCGGTGGGCGATACGATCTCTCCAGCTTTAGGTTACCTTGGAATGCAGCCTGTTTACAAGGCCCCAGACGCTCTTTTCAGCTATTCTGTAGAATGTTTTTTGCACGCTTGTCCATTTCCGTGAGCACCTGCTGTGCGGCCAAGCGCTCCAGGGCAGGCCCCAGTTTCTTTTCGCCGGTGTACACACTGGTAACTCGATAGAGTGTCCTGCCCATTTTTACCTCCCGGTAAGAGCTGACTTGCGGGTGGGCGGGATGCTGTGTATTGCTTGTAGTATTGCTCATAATAGGTGCCTCCATGGCCAAAATGAAAACCGGGCTACTCAAAGTAACCCGGTGCTTTTTTCGTTCGCAGAAATGTGCCGACATCTTGCATATTGCCGGTCACCCGGCAACTCGGCAGTGCGCGGAGCACCTGTTCCCGGTAGGGAGCACCCTCGCGGGCTCGACAATCCAGCAAAGCCACCACACCGCTGTCGGTCTCGGTGCGGATAAGCCGGCCAAAGCCCTGTTTTAGTTTCACCAACATATCTGGCAGTACCACACTATCCTTATAGGCAGCCATGTTTGGGTAGAGAGACTGCTCATACTCGGTGATGGGGTCGGGCACAGCGAAGGGGAGCCGCACGATGATGAGCATGGAGAGGGCATCTCCGGGGATGTCGATACCCTCCCACAGCGCACCAGAGGCGAACAGGACGCCATTGCCACTCTCCTTGAACTGATTGATGGCGGTGGTGTCACCCCGTCCCATGCGAAACATGGGGAACGGCAGATCTCTATGCAGTAGTGTTGTGTACACCAACCCCATCGCATTGTAGGAAGTGAACAGCACTGCCGCATGGGCATGCGATGCAAGGATAAGCCGTTCCACTTCGTCTGAAATGGCATCCAGATATTCACGGTTGTGGTTGTCGGGGAAGGGTGTTTGCTCACTGATGTACAGCAGGGTGTTGGCATGATGATCAAATGGCGAGGGCTTGCTGGTTTCCATCTGGTACGCTTCGGGCAGCCGGTGCAGACCGAGCGTCTGCTTGATGCGGCTGAAATCCCCGGCTGCCGACAGGGTGCCGGAGGTAAGCACGATGGGCAATCCCTTGCTCCAGAAATCCTGCAAGAGCAGCTCGTCCAGGTTTTTCGGGATGGCACAAAGAGCAGTATCAGCGCCACGCTCTTCCGTCCAACAGATGAGGCTGGTATGCTTTTCCAGTATGGAGACACGTTTCAGGATACTGGTCAATTCCCACAGGATGTGGGAATGCCGGCCCCTATGCCGGGCAGAAACCCGCTGCTCGTGCAGCGCGGCCATCAGGTCAGAGCAAATGCACCGTATGTTGCGCAGATGTCGGGTAGAG
This sequence comes from Ruminococcaceae bacterium OttesenSCG-928-D13, assembly GCA_030266915.1. Taxonomy (GTDB): domain Bacteria; phylum Bacillota; class Clostridia; order Oscillospirales; family Ruminococcaceae; genus JAAYCI01. The sequence goes on from JAJDIZ010000009.1 coordinate 10,839, forward strand.
TCTTTGTCCAAAAAAACAGTGAGTTTGTCCGCATCCTCTTCAATTTCCCCGATGGCTGTACCGGCCAGTAGGTGCTTGGTCAAGCGGCCATTCTGCCCGCGCAGTTTTTTTGCATTGGTTCGGATGGTTTCGGCGGATTCGCCGGACCGCATGGTCAGCGTGTAAATTTCCTCCGTCACAAGCGGAATCTCAGCAGCTGCCAGTTCCACCCCGTACAACTGACGCGCGGCGGCAAGAAACTTGTGTCCCTCATCGATGATGACGGCCTGGTAATGCGGAAGCAGGGGCTTTTGCTTGTCCCGGCGGCGGTGGATATCCGCCAGCAGGAACTGATGATTACAAATCTGAAAATCATGCCGGTTGGATTGCACATGCGCCAGATGGCGGCGGTGCCGACAGATTTCGCGGTGGGGGCAGTTGTAGTCGCACCGGCCCGATACACCGATCCGCCGCTTCATGTAGGGCGTGAGGTTCTCCACGCTGGCCAAATCGACAGCGGCTGTTTGTTCCAGCAGGGGAAGGAGCAACGCTGCGGTTGCTTCGTCCGCATCCATAAGGTAGGTACGCAGGCGGCGTTCGCAGAGGTAGTGCTCCCGGCCTTTGCGCAGCACCGCGGTCAGCGGTTCACGGATGATACCACCTTCCATCAGGATACGCGACAGTTCGGGGATGTATTCGCGCACCAGGGCGTTCTGAAGGGCGATGCTGGAGGTGGATACCACCACAGGCATCCGGGCGCTGTCGGCCCAATTCTGGCCGGGAAACGCGCCCCGGTACCAGAAGTCGTTGGCCCGGCCCCGCTTCACAAGTGTGGCGGAGGTCAGGTAAGCAAGGGTCTTTCCAACGCCCACCTCGGCCTCGGACAAAGAAACACGGCGCCTGCACAGGGCGTCTAAAGTGTGGGCGGCCAGCTCTGCCTGGGACCGGCGTAAAGTATAGCCGTGGGCGGGTAGCAGTTTGTGGAACACATGCTCCAGTATCTGTGCAAGCTCTTCCTCGGACAGTTTTTCGCCCGGCGTCCTGTCGGCCTCATAGCGGCTCCGCCCAGTTGTGAACAATGTGCGTATCTTGGCTGCTGCCTTGCCGAAGTCCTCGTCCCCCAGGGGATTCTTTCGGCGGGAGATGAGCTGGGAACGGTTGGTTTTTAGATCATAGGCGCAATAGCGATAGCCATTGGACATTTCTTTCTCGAACAGGACACAGCCGTAGGCGGTGAACAGCGGCTTGCCCTCATCATAGGTGTGGCCGAGCAGGCCGAAAGGAATATTAAAGTCAATTTCGTGGGTATTGGGGTTGTATATATGCATAGGAATCTCTCCTTGATTGGTTCGGTAGCACGATGGTGCGGCCGGATTCGGGCGCTAGGCCCGATGCATCCGGCCGCAATAGTCCTGCCGCCAAACCTGTTCTGGTTTATTCGCAATGGAACCGCCTTGTCCGGTTCCATTGCTTGGGTAAATACCCCGCGGCTTACCGCGCTTCCTTAATGCCCTTGAAATCCTTGGAATAGCAGAAAGCCGAGGGATACCCCGCAGTCTCTGCTGCGGGGAGACTTCATTGGCGCAATGCTGTGTTTATGGCTTTTCACCAGGCCGGGCAGTAATCTGCCCGCGCGAAAGCCCACCCCAGCCTTTTTCAGCCAGGTCGGTGCTTTCCCCGCTTCCGCAGGTTCCCCTCTTCGGGGAAGGGTATCCTTATCCTTCTATGCCTTGTGTCTGCCCATGATCTCATATCGAGAGGGGCGCTGTGCCCAGCCCCTGAATGGGGCCGGGCAGTCCTCGCGCGTGGCATGGAAGGGAATGTACCCGGTGATGCCTGATATGGCCGATGGCGCTGGCGTTTTTCAAGGTGCGGCAGAGGTGAAAATCTGAAAAACTCGATTTTCCCCTTCACTTACTTCTCCGCCAAAGTGGCATTTTGAGTACCGAAAAATCAAAACTTCACAAATATCTTTTTAAGTTTGACCAATACACGTCGTTTTCTTTTGTTGACTGCTTTTTGGCAGAGTCCAGTCTGGGCAGCGTATTCGCGCTCAGTTAGTTTGTCGTGGTACAGTGCATGGATAAGGTTAAGTTCCTGCTTATCCAGTAATGAAAGGCAGCGGTGCAATTCCTTTCGGCGCTCATTGATGAAAAAAATATCCTCCGGAGATAGAGCAGTACCTATGAAGTGCTGGTTTTGCTCATGAAGCTGTTCCAGAGAATGCTCTCTGGGCGGTATGATGCGGGTGATTTCGCCTTTTCGGTTGCGCCGTACCCGCGCATGTTTCAGCTCCCATTCAATATATTCCATTTTTCGATCGCTCTTTTTCAGGACATTCATCACGGAGGGGGAAATAGGGACGTCAGAATACAGGACACGATAGTCAGGATGGTATTGCTTATTAAGCGGCATTGCTCTCCTCCTCAAAAAGAAAAGCGCCGAATCCCCAAAGGGATTGCGGCGCTGGCGCAATATATGAAATACTGAATCACCTGTCTGTGACAGTGAGGGCCGCAAGGAGATATGCTACACCCCAAACCTATTCTAAATCTATTTTCAATCTATTACTTTTCTATTTTCGCAGTGACATCATCAAGCTGATTTGTCCTTAGTGTACTGTGGTGAAAATACATATCCCTTGCCACGTTTTGTCCAAATGTATTTTGGCAAGGAATCATTCCATTGTATTTTCTTGCGGATATTCTTCATGTGGTTGTGGATGAGATTTGCGGGTGCGTCTGAGTATTCCGAACCCCACACATGCCTATATATTTGCGAATGGCTGAGATATATACCACGATATTCCATCAGTAAGCTCAGTATGTCAAATTCCACCACGCTTAACTCGATTTTCAGGTCATCAACCACAGCACAGCATGTCCCGGAATCCAATGTGATTTTGTAATCAACATACAGTGTAAGTGGTTTTTTCTGCTTCTCTTTCTCATCTGCATATGTGTTGACAATTTCAATGCATTTTTCAATGGCCCAGATCATGTTTACCGGCAATGCTATCATTTGGATGTCATTCTCATGAACAACAGCCTCTGCACTTTTGTTGGCATTATCTTCATACGGAAAAAGGACAATGGGTGTGTTTGAAAGTGAACGTAGAAGCTTGACGTATCTATGAAATTTCGAGTTAGAGCTCTGGTTAAGCGTCAGTGCAATCATATGGTAGTCTTCCAGGTTATTCTCTAGCAAGGCAGCCGAAATTGGTTTGTCCACAAGAATAAAATCCCTCTGGGCCCAGGCGGCACGAGCGTTCTCTACATAGTGTTGACCGCCTTCATCGGAGATAGTGAGTATTCTTTTTTTCAAAATCATCATTTCCTTTATCAACATTTAATGGGTGACTCGACATAATATGCGGTAAGATAATGCCTACCGAACAGGCAAAAACAAACGGATGGTCGCAAGGATCTGTCCCGATATGGTATAATAGGTGCAAGGGAAAAGGTGGAAATGTGCAAAAACCCTTGCAGACAGAGCAAGTATGGGGTGGTAATGTGTATGCACCAGCAACAAAAGCAGATGTATGATACAAAAACCCACACCGTGGAGAACCGGGTTGTCAGCTTCTCACGGTCATACCTGCGTCCTATCGTTCGGGGCAAAGCCAAAGCGCAGGTGGAGTTTGGCGCCAAACTGGACATTAGCGTGGCAGACGGATTCACCTGGCTGGAGACATTCAGCTTTGAGGCATACAATGAGGCCACTTTTCCGATAGAGGTGATTGAACGATTCCGTCAGCGAACCGGCAAATATCCTCAACGGGTGCTGGCGAGCAAACTCTACCGCAACAGGGAAAACCTCCGATTCTGCAAGAACCACCATATCCGGCTTTTGGGCCCGGCGCTTGGCAGGCCCAAGAAGGATGCCGCGCCTGATAAGCGGCAGGACTATGCCGGCATTTGTGATCGCGTGGAGGTTGAGCGATGCTTCAGCCTGGCCAAGCGCAAATGTGGCCTGGGCCTGATTACCACAAGACTTGAAGAAACCACTGCCAGCGCCATCGCGCTGAGTATTGTTGTGCTGAATCTCAGGAAACTCAGTGCACATTCTTTAACTGCCTTCGGCTTTTGCTGCTCGCAAACGCTTTCTTCCGATTTTGGCGAAAACCGGTGTCTGTTCGGTAGACATTAAGATAGAAGAAGCGGGTGAAACCAGCTCACCCGCTCAATCGGCACTCATTTCTTGGACAAGATTTTCTGTGGAATAAAGACTGTGCGATCAGGGAGTTATTGGACAGAGGGATTTACTAATAATCAGCGTTGCCTCAGTTGCAGCCCGTATTTCTTCTATAGTAAAATCGGGATTGTATTCCACCAGTTCCAACCCATCTTCGGTAAGTTGGATCACGCCCATTTCGGTAATGATGATATCAACACATTTTACCGCTGTTAGTGGCAACCTGCATTTGTGCAGAATTTTGGGATTACCTCTTGCCGTATGCTCCATGGCGATGACCACCTTTTTCGCACCAGCTACCAAATCCATTGCTCCACCCATCCCCGGCACCTTCTTGCCGGGGATAATCCAATTAGCTAGGTTGCCTTCCTGGTCCACTTCCAAAGCGCCCAGTACAGTGCAATCGACGTGACCGCCACGAATCAGGCCAAAGGAAGTGCAGGAATCGATGAAGCAGCCACCCGGCGCCACCGACGCTGGCTGGCCGCCGGCATCTGTGACATAATTGGGTTCGGCGTGCTCTGAATCCGGTTTTGGCCCGGTTCCCACGATACCGTTCTCTGATTGCAGAATGATATGCACGTCGCGGGGTAAAAAGGACGGGATCATTGTTGGCAGCCCTATACCGAGGTTCACTACGTCACCATCACGCAGCTCCTTTGCCACGCGGGCAGCAATATATGCCTTCGGCGTTACCTGCATTATTGATTCCCCCCCTTGCTCACGATATAGTCCACCAAAACACCGGGTGTCATTACATTTTCTGGAACAATATCACCAATCGCAACGAGGTTATCCGCTTCAGCAATGACGGTGTCTGCTGCCGTAGCCATCACCTGATTGAAGTTTCGTGTGGTTCCTTTGTACCAGATATTGCCAGTCTGATCGATGAAATGTCCGCTGATGATGGCGTAATCTGCACGCAAGGGAAGCTCAACAAGGTAAGTTTTACCGTTGATGTCAATGGTTCCGTGCACATGCATGCCCCCCTGTACTGGTGTACCATACCCGGTTGTAGTAAGTACGCCTCCGAGTCCCGCACCGCCGGCCCTGATCATTTCAGCCATACTGCCTTGTGGAATCAGCACCACCTCCAAAGTCCCGTCGTTCATCTGTTCTGCCACCTCAGGATTTAATCCAACATGGGTAGCAATCAACTTCTTGATTTGGCGGTTATGTACCAACTTGGCCAGTCCGTAGTATTCTTCACCATTCGGTCCATTAAGCATGGAAGCATCATTGCTGATGACAGTGAGATCACCGGTCTCAGCCTCAGCTAAAGCGGCCAATACAGCATGGGCGTTGCCGCAACCCATGAAACCGCCAACCATAACGCTGGCACCCGCAGGAATCAACGCGGCCGCATCTTGTGGTGATATTACTCTTTTCATTGTTCACACTCTCCTTCTCGGCTGCACTTTTCAAATACTGTCGCAATACCCATGCCGCCACCTATGCACAGGGTAGCCAGTCCATGTTTGGTATTAGGGCGACGCGCCATCTCGTGCAGCAAAGTCACAATGATACGTGCTCCAGAAGCACCGATTGGATGCCCCAGCGCGATAGCGCCGCCATTCACATTGGTAGTATCTGGGTCCAGCGTGAGTTCCCGCATCACAGCTAGGGATTGTGCCGCAAAGGCTTCGTTTGCTTCTACAAGATCAATATCATCTACTACAAGTCCGGCTTTCTGTAGCGCCCTGCGGCTTGCCTCAACGGGTCCGATACCCATGATGGCCGGGTCAATGCCGGATTGGCCCCAGCCGGTAATTTTGAAAGCCGCCTCGATTCCATATTTCTTTAATGCGTTTTCTGAAACAAGGATTAACGCAGCTGCACCGTCATTGATGCCGGAAGCATTGCCTGCCGTGACCATGCCACTGTCTTTTTTGAAGGCTGGTCGTAGAGATGCAAGTTTTTCCAGGCTGGTTTCCCTTGGATATTCATCAGTATCAAACAGTACAGTTTCTCGCTTCTGCCTTATCGCCACAGGAACAATCTCATCACGGAACCGGTCATGTTTAATTGCGTCCGCAGTCTTTTTTTGTGATTGGAACGCAAACTCGTCCAATTCTTCTCGCAACAGGCCCCACTTTTCGCAAACGTTCTCCGCTGTTATTCCCATATGGTAGTCATTGAACACATCCCACAATCCGTCCCTTACCATGCAGTCAACCAAATTGACATCCCCCATGCGGGAACCGAATCGCATTTGCCCAGAAAGGTATGGAGCTGCTGACATGTTCTCGCAACCTCCAACAGCGACAATATCTGCGTCCCCACTGCGAATGGCCCGCATGCCCTCAACCACTGTCTTCATGCCGGAGCCACATACCATGTTTACTGTCGTCGCAGGCACAGCTTCGGGTAGCCCAGCGGCCAAAGCAACTTGTCGTGCCACATTTTGTCCGAGTCCTGTCTGGAGCACGCAGCCGAAATATACTTCGTCGATACTGGCTACCTCGATGCCTGCGCGCTTCACAGCTTCTGAGAGGACCACCGCCCCCAACTGCGGCGCCGGAACAGCGGCCAGACTACCACCAAACGAGCCAATCGCCGTACGGCAGCTGGACGCCACATATACATCCCGCATTTGCTTCTCCTCTTTCATTATAATGAAGATGCAGGACGAATCCCGCATCTTCATAGTTGTTCAATCTTGTTGATTCAGGCCATTGCTTCTGCACCTTTTGACTCGGCTGCCTTTTCTGCCTCTGCCTTTTGTTCGGCAAGATATGCCATGTTCATCTTGGTACCCGGCTTATCATAGGCGCCGTTGTAGGCAACATAAATCATCAGGACGCTGACTGCAATCAGCCCCACTGTAATTAGGAATGGCATTGTATAACTGCGATTGGCGTCAAAGAAGATGCCGGCCATCACCATGCCAATTGCAGGCAAGATTGCCGAAAAAGCACCTGAGATGGATGAAACCTGGCTGTAGCTACGAACGCCGCACACCTTTCTGCGAACCACGGCCAGCGCCACCTGCATAATAGACGCGGCACAGCCGATCAATACGCTTGCCACGATAATCATGGTGTAGCTGGTTCCGAGGGCAACGCCGACCCAGCCGGCACCACCAAGAATCGCCAAAATCGTAATCACGATTCTATGGTCGAACTTGTCCATTAATACGCCGGTCAGCAGCTGGGAGACGGCCGTACCGAACATGAGGGCGGACATTACAAACGAAATCTGCGTTACGCTGAATCCATTTTCAGTCAACTGCGGGGAGATCATTTGCTGCATTGCGAGGCTAAGAGCCATAAAAGCGCTGACGGCAACGACCAATACGAACGGAAGCGTTTTGGAAACCGCCTTGTAACTTGGTCCAGGCAATGTCTGTGCCGATGCTTCCTTGCCGTCTTTTGCATTGGCATCTTTTTTTGCCCCATAAGGACGTTCGTTTTTTCCTGGCGCAAACCGCATTACAAACAGGCCCAGCAACAGCGCCACACCAAAAATGATGAAGGCGTTGATCATCATGGCGGTGCGCCAACCAAAATTGTTGATTAAGATACCGACAATGGGGTTCCAGACGACGCCTCCAAACCCGGTACTGGCAGCCATGATGCCGGTGGCCAGACCCATTTTTTCCTGGAACCAGTTTGCCAACAGGATATAGGTGAGCGCCCCGCCAAGAAATGCCGATCCGATGGCATACATCACAGCGGCAATCACCCACATGGTCATATTGGTCGCTTGGGAGCGGAGAAAAATGGCGCCGCCTTCGATAAGACCCGCAACTATCAGTATCTGCTTAATTTTGCCGGTGGCGAACAGCCTGCCCGCAATGGCCATGCCAACGGCCAGCAACAGGGTCTGCACCATGATGATGGCGGTGTAATTAGTCATGCTCAGGCCCACATCCTGCAGTATAAAGGGGATGAACAAGCTGTTGGTGTTGGTAATCAAGCCCATTTGAATGAATGAAAGCAAGCAGCACCCAATGAGAATTACCCACGCATAGTGAAACTTTTTCTTTTCCATCATTCTCTCCTCAAATTGGTTTTTGGCAAAACTTAATACAATCCCATGCCCGCGCATGAAATCAGCTACCAATGCCCGATGGCACTTAGATTTTTGTCTTCTTCACCCCATTCCCCTTATCAAGCTACGGTTTTACACGAAAACCGTTGTGTTCATAAATTTCAAAATAACCTTTGCGGCAGTTTCCCACTCTGGGTCCAACATCATGTCATGGCAAATGCCTTCCAACACTACCGGCTTGGTGCCATAGCAGACCGCAATTTTGTCCTGATGTTGAAGGGTTGAGCACACGTCCATATCGGAGGCGATCACCAGCATTGGGACCTCAATAGCCTTCCAGTCCACTGAGAGCTTCATCTCTATCGCATTGGGTGGTTCGGTCCTTAAAAGTGCCCGCCATTTCTTGGCGTCCTCCGGACTAATCCGTCCGCTGAAAAAGCCGGAATCGCGAATGACCTCAGGGCTTTCGGGAATTGATTTGCTCATCATACCAGCTACCTGCCGAAATTGTGGTTTTGTCATCGCCTTCATAGTTTCCTGCATCGCGCCAGGCAGCCAAGTGGCGATTCCGGTTGCCATTAACACGCCCGCCTTAGCAACTCCAGAGTTGTCCGCCAAAACCTTCTGGGCGATGGAGCCACCCAGAGAATGGCCAACCAACACAGCTTCGCCCCCATAATGGTTCAGCACCTCCCGTACGGCAGCGGTGTAGTCGGAGAAGCGGATCGCATTCAGGTCCTCATGGCCCCAGCTCTTCCCGTGTCCCGGCAGACTGAGTGCACAGCTTTCATAACCATACTGTGGAAAATAGTCAAGGAAATACTCCCAACACCATGCGGCGTGGCAGGCGCCGTGCAGGAATACGACCGCACCTTTGCGCTCGCCTTCGGGCATCTTTACGATGACTTCCAGACCTTTCATGTTCTGCCTCCAGCTGCATTACGGCTTTACACCCATCTCTTTCAACTTTTGCTTCATCAGCACAGTCCAAGCATTATGCCCCTCTTGGTTAAGATGCAGGCCGTCTTTCACAAAGTATTCAGGCCGGAAATCTCCGTCTGGCTTTGTCATCACAGCTGTGGCATCGATGAATTCCATATTCTCCTGACTGTCGCAATAGGATTGCAGGAACTGATTTACCGCTTGGATATCTGGCCAGAACTGCGGACGCGCCGGTACCGGCAGGCCGGACATGATGATGAAACGTGTGTACGGCAGATTTTTCCGGTATTCCGCAAACAGTGCTATCTTATTTTGCTTGATCTGCTCCAGCTGCAACCCACGCGCATTGTCGTTGGAGCCTGTCTGGATGAAGACGATAGACGGCTTATAAGGGTATAGCATTCTACTGGCGTTGTCCCGCATCAGATCATCGGTGGAGCCGCCGAAGCCGTGATTCTGCGTGACATAGGGTTTCATGTCGTTGTCCGACGTTTTCCAGAAGGTGAAGTTTGAGGCACCATAGAAGATGATCTCTCCCTTGGGTCTTGCGCCGTACTTTTTCTTCATTCGGTTCGAGCTGATGGTCATGCCAGCATTAGCGAAGGGACCGATGCAGCCGATGATACCTAAGTGCAGCATGAATCCCACCACAGCGGCCACCACCCCAACAAGCGCAAGCACAAACAGCCAGATGTTGATCCACATCGCCAGCGCAAGGATGGCTGCAACTAATAGCAGCACGACCAAAATCAAAGCTCGGTAATTTAGACCTGCCTTTTTCTTTTTCTCGTTTTCCAATCCTCTCACCTCTCAAATGTTTCCCTGATATTTCAGTATTCTCAGATATCCAGTTCCAGCATCAGACCACTGAGGGACTTTCCATGGGTGTCCAGTGCAAGTGAGCAGGTGACGCCGCCGCCTAGCGTGTTGGCCAGTACGAAGTTCAAGGCGCCGATAGAGGGAACTTCGTAGCGATCGACCTTGGTTGCTCCAACCGGGCGGAACCATTCCAGAACCTTCTCCGGCGTCACACCGTCCTTTAGACGCTTATAATCTTCTTCCTTGTAAGCGATAACGGATATGGTAGATACGTTTCCCTTGTCACCCGTACGGGAGTGGGCAATCTCATACAGTTTCATGTTTTCCACCCTCCCAGCAGATGGCGATGTTTAAGTCCTCTTCTGGAACCAACACCGACGCCACTGTCACAACTTTTGTGGTCGTTTTCCTTACGCCTCCTCCTCCTGCGGGTCCGTTGACATAGAGGGCTTCCACTTCACGACCGATTGCAGCCGCATGCTCTTCGTTCTGTGCGCGCACAGCGATGCGCAGGCGTACCTCGGATGGTACGTTAGCGTCAAAATGCAGGGCGGCATCACCGTAAAGACTGTTCACGCCAATGTGGTCTGTTCGCACCTCCCGATAAGGAAGGCCAAGAAGTTCAATGCGCTTTGTGATAATCTCTGCGGCGAGACGCGCACGGGGCAGGCAGTTGTGACCGCCATAACTGATCTCAGCTTCACCAATATAACCATCTACATAACCGACACTCACCTTCAATGTCCCTGTTTTTTCTTTGCCGGTGGCATTTAAAATGCTGACAGTGCCATCACCGTTTTCGCGCACAGCCACATTGGAGAAATCCGCAACGGTATCCGGCGTCGTGTAGTTGGCAGGGTCTTGGATCTCATATAGCAACTGCTCTTTTACGGTGGCCTCATTCAGAAGGCCGCCTGTATTCGGCAGCTTTTCAATCGCCATACTACCATCTTCGTTGAATGTGAGGATTGGGAACGGGACGTCCCACAGCGCCTCAACGTCTTTGTGTCCGGGGTCGGCGAAATAGCCGCCCGTCACCTGGCCGCCACACTCCAGCAGATGACCGGCCACGATTGTCTTGCCAAGAAAGTTGTAATCGTCATAGCTTTTGCCAAACTCATGCATGATGGGACCAGTGAACAGGGAAGGGTCCGCCACCCGCCCGGTAACCACAATATCCGCCCCGGCCGCCAGCGCTTCGGAGATTGCGCGACCGCCGATATATGCGTTGGCAGAGATGATTTTATCCTTCACTGTCTCCAGCTTTTCACCGGTCTCCATGATATCAAGACCATAGTAGGATTCGATGCTTTCAAGGATGTCATCTCCTACCACTGCCGCGATGCGCAGGTCTGGCATATTGTTAGCCAATGCGATTTCATTGATCTTCTGCGCGGCAGCAATGGGATTCGCAGCTCCCATATTGGTGATCACCTTGACCGGGTGGTCTTTCAGCAGTGGGATTACCTTTTCCATCCGATATTCCAGCAGGTGGTTGTACCCCTTGGATGGGTCCTCCAGTTTATCCTTTTGTGCCAAGGCAATGGTGCGCTCGGCCAAACACTCAAAAACGATATAATCCACGTTTCCGTGGACTATATTTGCCAGCGCCGGTTCGATACGATCCCCGGCATAACCTGCCCCAGATGCGATACGTAGTTTCTTCAAACTCACCGTCTCTTTTCCATTATTATGATTTTGATTGCTGCTTGTTTGGCATGGTGTTGTTGCTATTGTCTAGTTTTGAAGATACATTTTGACCAATAGTTCTTGTCTTTCTGCCGGCTAATTGTATTTTAACAACAAAGTGGGTATAATGCTAATAGTTCATATTGATAGAGGGTATACGTTCATTCTATGGGGTGAAAACATGATTGACTGCAATCTGGAGTATTACCGCGCTTTTTACTATGTTGCCCAACTTGCCAGCATTTCCAAGGCAGCCAACGCCCTTTACTTGTCTCAGCCTTCAGTAACACGTTCTATAAAAAAACTGGAGGAATATCACGGCGTTTCACTTTTTGCCCGCGACTATAAGGGTGCCCATCTAACCACCGAAGGCGAGCAGCTATTCCAAAACGTGGATATTGCCTTCTCCAGTCTCATAGAAGGCGAAAAACTGCTAAAGAAAATTGCCGATTTTGAAATGGGGAAACTCTCCATCGGTGCCACTGAAACTGCCCTCAACTTCTACCTGCTGCCAAAATTGGAGGCGTTCCGTGAGCTATACCCTCAAATTCTCATCCATGCCTCTGGCAGTTCCACCCAGGACACGGTGCGTATGCTGAACGAAGGCCAGGTAGATTTGTCGTTGGCGGTGTCCCCGCTGGAGGATGTCGGGCTGGGCGAGGACGTCCAAGTGACGCCCATTTTTGATTTCCAGGATATTTTTGTGGCTGGCCCGTATTTCTCAAAGCTGGAAGGTTGCGTTTTGACGGCCCGGGAACTGAGTGAACAGCCGCTGGTGATGGTGGAACGCGGTACCAGCGCCCGTAAAAATATTGACCTCTGGTTTGAGTCCCAGGGTGTCCTATTCGAGCCGGATTACAGTGTGAGAACCACCAGCAACGTGGTGCCGTTCGTACAGCGCAACCTCGCTATCGGCATCATGCCGTCCATGTTTGCCCATAATCTGCTGGAACGGGAGGGGTTCTTTCGGGTACAAACGGAAGGGAACATCCCCAAAAGAGAGGTGGTTCTGATGGTCCAAAACGCGAAGGCCATGTCACACTTGTGCCGCGTGTTTATCGAGTTCATGAAAACACATAATTGATGGAATGCACATCGAAAACCAATCGCATCTAAAAAAACGCTTGGAAAGACCCAAGTAGATCTAGCAGGAAAACTGGATTACAAAACGGAAGCCCATTGATTACGATATCAGTGGGCTTCCGCTTCTTGATTCTTGATCCTCGGCTATGTCGTGACTTATGGTTTCGTAATCTCTTTTTGATCAAAGAATCGACGACCAGACTCATCCATAGTAATCCTTCCGAAATAATCCTCCCAAATCAAATCACATTCGGAGGGCACATAGGTATGCGGGCAATCCGCTACAGTCGCATACCTAAAAACAGGGATATCGCCAGTACCATTCGTCCAATTTCGAATATAGTATCGCCCGGTCGGGTCATTCTTGGCAGTGAGCATCGACGGATCAAACCCGTTCCGTCCAGCCCAATAATGCAGCGTCAGGTCGTTCATCCCGCCCTGTTTGAAATCATCGGCGCCGGCACCGTCGTACCGTCCCATAAAGACAAACACCGGCAATGGCACATCATCCGCGGCTTTTTGGGTGGGATCGGCGTTTTCAGACGCTTCCATTCCAAAAAGAATTTCGGGTGAGAGCACTTGAATCGGGAACGACCCAAGGGTCAGGCCGGCGGGGGCAATCGCTGTGAAAGATTGCGGTGCGTCGAGCACCAGTCGCCAGGTCATGCCCGAACCATTTGAATGACCGGTGGCGAAGACCCTACCTGTGTCGATGTTGTAATCCTGCTTTGTTCGCTCCAATACCTCGAGGATAAAGGCCACATCATCAGCCGCATCGGGAACCGTCAGGCCATACTGGTTCCAGCTCGGCAGAGGCATCCACCCCAGCGCATTCGTCGGGTTCACATAAGCGTGCGGGAAAACAACGATAAGACCGTATTTTTCTGCCGCTTCATTCCACAGGGAATCCCAAACAAAGGAAGTCGGGGTAGCAGCGCCTCCATGAATGGCAAATAACAATGGATATGAGTTTTCCCCAGTATAGGTGGAGGGCACATAAGTGATCCACCTTCGCAGATACCCATCCACCTCTGTCTCGGTGAAAAAGTATCCCTTCCCATCTTGATTTGAGTATTCCAGGGTCCAGCGCATGATTCCACCGGGTTCTGAGATGTCCCGTTTGGCTTTGATGAAGAACTCGGTGTAGATGATTTCCGGGGTGATGCCGCCTGCGGCGTCTCCGGCCGCCACCCAAATGCGCGACGCACCATTCTCATACACCTCGCTAGCGAACTCATTCGGCTGCCCGGCTTCGGCTTTGGCGGCAGACACCCAGTAGTCGCGCACAGCCTCCCCATTTTCTGTCAGGCCGGACTGCGCGACAAGCCAGACCGGTAGCGGGATGGTGTTGTTTGCCAGGCGCAGGGCCTCACGCCCATCCGAGTTCTGCGTCAAAACAAAAGGAAACGCCATTTTATTGCCATAGGTTGTCATGATGGAACTCTGGATGGCGCCACTGTCAAAACTGGCAATGCCGGCAAACAGCTGCGGCCACAGCATGGCAAACTTGTGCGCCGCGGCGCCACCCTGCCCATAGCCAACGAGATACAGCGCTTTGTCATCCAAATCGAACACGGCAGGAATTTGAGGGGTTTTGTCCCGAATGGTATCATAAAGGCCCTTCAAATAGGCGTCGTCATCACGCATCAAGGCCACGTTCCCGGTATTCCATTCACCAGACTGATATGCCTCCGCAGTCACCAGTGCGGCGCCATAGGAATCCGCCACGGCGAGCCACGCTTGCCCGGTTTCTCCCTCCAGGAAAAGCTGTGCGCTGGTATTATCCGGCGGAAGCAGCACAATGGCCGGTGAATACGGTTCAAAGTTGTCAGGGATGTAGACAGAATATTGGCCGATAGCTGTATAGTTGCCGGCTAAGCTTCCATCGAACGGTATCTGATTGTGGAACACCCCTTTTACGGGAGGTGAGTATGGGTATTCGGGGTACGGGGGATTTGCCTGCTTGTTTTTGGTGTACATGGTCCCAAACATTATTCTGACTCCTTTACACTACAGTTTTCTCGGCCGCATCTTTTTCACGCTTTTGAATCTCGGCAATTACGATCGGGTATTCTTTGTCCAGCCTGTAGAACCACAGTATGGTAAATTGCAGCAGTGCCATTATAATGGGGACACCTATCATACAAAATTTCATGGCGAAAATCGCTGAGTCGGGTTGTACGGCGAGATCTGCATTGAATCCTCCCATAGATAGTATCCAGCCCAGCAGACCGGTTCCGAGCCCCATGCCGACCTTTGTGCCAAACCCGACGGCACTGTTGACAAGCCCCTCGCATTTTACGCCACTTTTCCAATAGCCATAATCGCTCACATCCGCAATCATGGCAAAGCCTACGGCGGTGATGGGGGCCATGAAAAGTCCGTTCAGCGTAGAGCGGAGGATAACAATACCCATACTCTCCGGGTTAATCAGCACAACCAGAGGGCCCGCCAGTGCGCCGATAGCCGATATGCGTGCAAGCGTTCCCTTTGGAACTTTTTTTGCAAGTAGCGGTACCAAGATTAGCAGCACCAGCATGGGCAGTGCCAAAGCAATTCCAGCAAGGCCAACGCTGTTCTCGTTACCCAGAATATACTTGAAATAGTAGATGTTGATACCGTTCCCCGCCGCCTGAAGCGCATAGTTGATAACCAGCGCAAGTGTCAGAATAATCCAATATTTGTTTTTCAACAGGTGTTTGAAAGAGTCTTTTAATGACCGCTTTTCTTTTTCCTCTGTACCAATGTCACCGCTGTACCGCTCCCTTACAAGCAAACCGCAAACTATAATGCAGACGCCCATGAAGATGCCGACAATGGTAGCCCATGTTGACCAGGCGCCCTTGGTGCCGCCCATGCCATTGATGACTGGAAGCGTTATTGCGCTCACGATGGTACTGGCCAGAATTCCGAGCAGCATGCGTGTTGCACCCAGCCGAACACGGCTTTGAGGGTCGCGTGTGATGAGGGGCGTCAATGCGTTGTACGGGACATTTACCGCAGTGTAGAAAATCGTGACGGTAATATTGTAGAGAATGATAAACCACAACAGCTTTCCAGTCTCACTGAAATCAGGTACTGAAAACAGCAAGATGAAAGTTATTGTGAGGGGAAGGGCACCGTAAATCAACCAGGGCCGCGCTTTGCCAAAACGGCTTTTGGTGCGATCCATTGCGCTGCCGACGATTACGTCGCTGAAAGCATCCATGAACCTGGAGACCATGATAACCATACCGGTGATTCCAATCGGGATGCCGACGTAGTTGGTCATGTAGAAGGTTACATAGCCACTTAAAAAACCCCAGCCGATGGTCTGCCCCAAATCACCGATAGCATAGCTCATTACACCTCCAAAACCTACCCTGTCAGACGCTCCCGTCTTCACTTTTGCCGCTCTTGCCAATATTCCCGCTCCTTTCCTCCAGCCATAAGTATATGTCGTTCATAACTGCATCCGGGTCCTTTCCACCCAGCAGTTCATGACCGGTCTCAGAATATTCAATATAGGTATAATCCTCTGTACCGATTTTCTCGGCGATTGAAGAATCCGGCAGAGTAATGGAGTCATCCATTCCCTGCTGGTGCAGTACCGGGATTGTGAGGTACTGGAGTTCGCCCGCCAATTGTTTCTGTCGATTGAACAGGCGGTATGTAAACCCCATCGTGATGTGCCTTGGGCAAAGGGGATCATGCCATAGCGTCGTACCCGCCATTTTTTCTGCTGCTCCTTGGAAAGACGGCTGAAGATCTCCATCCACTTTTTTCTTTGGCATCAACCTTCCTATCACGCTCATGACCTTCAATGCTGCCAGCGGAATATTGACTGGCCTTGTGGAAAACGAAGCTGCAATAATGCCGTCAAGCAAATGTGGCGACACGATGGCCTGATCGATTACCTGGCAGGCGCCGAAGCTGATGCCGTAGGCAAAGACAGGTTTTCCAGGTTCAAGGGTACGGACCAGCCGTAAGAAACTGGCAAAATCTCCGCGGAAATCATCCCAGCAGTCCATGTGCATCCGATGTCCTTCACTTCGTCCAAAGCCACGTTGGTCAAAACTGTACACTGAATACCCTTTGGACACCAATAAACAGGCCATGTCGTCGTATGCCTGCATATCGCAGTGGTTGATGCCACCGTGCATGATGATCAAAATTGCTTTACCACTACCATTGTCGGGATTCCAACTCTGCATACAAAGCCGGATACCAGCAAGTCCTAAAAATTCTCTAATTTCTTTGTGCATAGTTACCTCCTCATTTGCTATAATGGTAAAGAGTGAGTCTGACTCACTCAAATAGAAGATTACAGGCATTCTTTGTCTAAAATGCCCCATAAACGTGCTTTTAAAAGAGAGTAAAACCGGAACGCCCTTTCCTTTAGGCATTGAGGTGAGTAAAATGCGAAGCAAGGCTGACACAACAAGAGAGCATATTATCCGCGTTGCGACGGATATGTTCTTCAAAAATGGGTATGAGAACACCTTTACAAAAGAGATTGCTGCTGAAGCCGATATCAGTGAAGCTTTGCTTTACAAGTATTATTCGTCAAAAGAAAAGCTGTATATCGAAGTCTTTCAAAGTGTTATAGAAGCCCATACCGAAGAAACCGAGAACTATTTTTCCCCAGAGCAGCCATTGGAATGGCTGTATACCTTCGCCAAGGATCTGATTCAGCCAGATGATAATACACCGAGAGTCGCAATAATGTTCGCCCAGGTCATGCGGATCCAGGCCAAGCATTTCGTCATGTGGGCCATCGAGATGGGCGAGTTCCATCCTATACTGACCGATATTTTTGTCAAAGGACAAAAAATTGGGCAAATCACCACTTGCGATTCACCTGATAGACTTGCCTACGTCTATTATCGCTTTCTCGTTGGCTTGATTATTGACGATATGTTCTTCCCAAAACAGCAGCCGCTAGACAGTATCAAGGCTGTATCAAATCTATTTTCAGCGCAGAAATGTGATTTTGAATGACGATAAAAAGCAAGCCGGAAACCACTGGTACAGAGCGATAAATAAAGAGATGCCAGCGTGCTTTTTTTCGTGCTGTAGTTTTTTGTTCTCCATCAATCTTGCCGACACTCATAATAGGACGATCACCGCTCCCTATCCATCTGCGGTTCCAGCAACATAACTGTTTGACTCAAATGTTCATCGTGAAAAAAATCTCCTCGTCGGGGACCAGCCCCGAATTGCTTAGTTTGGAAATCAGCAACGCACTGCCAGATAGCTGGGTCAGTCGCTTCGACTCCAGCAGGATAATGTCGAGGTAGTCAAAATGGCAGCTAGGAGCTCCGCATGAAGACAATTCTTTGGTTTTGTTGCGTTTGCCCGGGCGGGCCTTGCCGCGCTGTTTGTGTGGAAACTCCCCGGCATGAAACGGATGAGATTGTGGACAACTTGCGTTACTGGGACGTCTTCTTGCTCAATATGTGATGGTGCAACCAAAGAGGAAATAGACATAGCTTCACCCATTGACCGATTCGGTTATTTGCGGGGATGGTGATGACAATAAAAATGTATGAAAAGCTGCCCGAGGAAAAGCGACACCAAATATTACTGGCCGCCTTTTCCTGTTTTGGTAATGGAGGCTACAGGAAAGCTTCGATAGCAGACATTGCTAAGACCGCAGGCATTTCCAAGGCATCTGTGTTCCAGTATTTTGGCACAAAGAAGTAGCTTTACCAGTATCTCTACCGCTTTGCCATCAGCGCATTCAACGAGGAGCTACAGCCAGGAAGCGAGGAGTTTTTTGATTGCCTTAAGGCCGCAGCGGCCGCAAAAATTCAGATCATGAGTCGCTTCCCTGGAATGTTCGATTTCCTAGCTTCCACCGCTGGCGAGGATGACTGCGAGGCGTGCAGCATGTTGGAAAATGAGCAGGCTAACAGTGTCACGATAGCTCAGGAAAGCTACTTTGCTCATGTTAACTGGGCAAAATTAAAACCCAGTGTTGACCGGGTGATGCTGATGAATCTTCTTGACTGGGTAATCGAGGGATACCTGCGCAACACGCCATCAGGACGCAGCACACAGGACAATATATCAGAAGGGCTGCTTTATTTAAACATGGTGAGGGAAATCGTTTATAGAGATGAGTACTTATTATAAGAAGCTGGTTTGAGGCGGAGGCGGATAGTTAAGCAATTATTATAAGTGTATGGAGGAAATATGAGTAGTCAAAATGTTTGGGGGAAACAACTGATTGATGCGATATCCTATCGCCATTCGGTGCGGACTTTCCTGCCTGGGCCGCTGGACAGCAAGATACCAGAGAAAATCAACGATTTTTTTGGCAGTCTGGAGCTACCGTTTCCCAATGATACAAAATTGCAGGTATTCAATGCTGAGCCTGGAAAGAAACTGTACAATAACGGGGTCAATCCAGTGGACAACCTTGCCTTTATCTCCCAAACAGATTTGGTATCCATTTCAAAGACAGGCTTTACTGGCGAAATCGTCATGCTGTATGCTGTCAGCCTTGGCCTTTCAACCTGCTGGTTTGGCCACTACAAGCTCTCCGAGGTCGGCAGGTATATCCCCGGTATCGCCATCCCGCAGAGACTCAAAGAATCCACGCTTGGATATGGTTATGGAAAACAGGTGGATGTAGGCGAAAGGGTTATTTGCTGTATGCCTTTTGGTACCGGCAACGATTCCTCAACGCGCCTTATTGACAAAATCATGAAGAAGAAGGGGGGAAACAGAAAGCCGCTGGAGGAGCTTTTGGAATCCTCTGTTCGTATAAATGATGTGCCGCAGGATATCAAGGATGCATTGGAACTGGCGAAGCGGGCGCCCTCCGCCGGCAACAGCCAAATGTGGCGCTTTGGCTATGACAAAGATGCCAGGCGCATCACATTGGCAAAACCCATTGGATACAAGCATTTCAAGTGGGAGCATGCCGATGTGGACATCGGCATGTGCGCCGCTCACCTTTGGTTGGGGCTGCTGGACAAGGGCTATTCTCCCAAGGTCGAGGTATACCAGGATGTTGACCGTGCTTTTTGGAGCTTTCTGCTTTAATCACAATGCTTTCCGCAAAATATAATACTGTGCAAAGAATTTTTGTCGTCGTGATTACGGAATCACTGGGACAACGGACTTTATCATCAGATGATGATAAGTTCGGCAAGCAAGGGGTGGAGCATGCTTTGCGCTCCACCCTGCTTGCCGGGGAGTGCCCCGGACCCCCGCAACCCCACGCTACGGCGCGGGGTGCTGAAGCGGCCTTGCCGCTACTTGGGCCATTGCTATCGCTGCTGGCCTTGCTCCTGTGGAGCTGGAACAGCACGCAGGAGCTGGTCGGTATTGGCCTTGGTAACCTGAAGTGAACGCATGTCCTCTCGCGCCTGCCGGTACTCCCGGTACAGGCGCTTTTTCTCTGTTCGCAGTTTGGCATATTCTGTTTGCAGGGCCTTGATGCCGGGGAGCTTCTGCACACCCAAGGCATCAAATGCTTTCTTGGCCGCCTGGTGCAGAAGGATAGCACCCTCATGCTCGGCCCGGAAGGATTTGCTGTATCGGGATGCCTTGTACTGCTGGTAGACCTGTCGGGTGCGGTTGTAATTACCAATATGCTTTTGCAGTTCGTTTATTTCTGCCATCCGGCCCTCCACCGTTTTAATCTGCTCTGACAGGCTGCGGAAGGTGGCGGTGGCTGAGGCAACCTGTTCCTCCAGCGTGGTGTATTGGGTAAGGTTGTGCTCCTGCAAATAGATAAGAGTCTTGGCCATTTCTTTCAGGTTGTATAGCTTTGCCCACCGCTCGTATCCGGCGCCCTTGCCGGCCAGCATGCGGGCCTGTATGTCAATGAGCAGATTGGGCGCCGCATCCTTCTGCACATGGGGGCCTACCGGCGGGAGAGAAGAATGGCCCGGCGTGCGCTGCCGCACACCAGCAATGCGGTCGCGGATCGCCTGCTCGGTGTAATCACCTTTGAGGGAATCACAGCGGGTGTACTGCACCTGGGCGGGCCCGTGGTCGTCTGCCAGAGCGCGGAGCCGCAAATGCTTGCCGCGCCGGGACACCTCAATGCCCAGTTTCTCAAGCGCGGCGATAAAGGCATCAAAGTCAGCGGGTTTCTGCTCCAGGGTGGCATCAATGGCCAGCTTGAGCCGAACCTTGAAGTTAGGCTGCCTTTTCTCACCGAGCCATGTACCGTAGTGCCCGCGGCTGGGCTTTGGATCATCAATCACCGACAGACCATGCTCTAGGCATATCTGATCCGAGAGCCGGCGCACTGCGAAGGTCGACCCCTTGAAGTCCAAAAACTTACGCGTACAATCCAGCGTGGTGGAATTGTAGATGATGTGGTTATGGATATGGGAACGGTCGATATGGGTGGCAACGATAAAGGCGTGGTTGCCCTTTGTCCAGCGCATGGCCAGTTCCCGGCCCAGGCGGTTAGCCTCCTCCGCAGTGATCTCGCCGGGCTTGAAGGACTGGCGGATATGGTAGGCCAGCACATTGTGCCGCCCCTGATCGCGTCCGGTGATGTACTTGTACTGCCGCTTGCTAAGAAGGAACTCGGCATCCACAGTGCGTGGGTCGCACTCGTAACCGGTGACCAACTCACCCTTATCAGTTTTATCAGGGTTTCCAGCATAATCGGTTCGCTCAGCAATGGTCTGCGCAATGCTTTTGCCCTTGTTCACATGCAAGGGTTTGATCCATGTTGCTGCCATGGGCGACTCCTCTCCAATAGAAATGGCGGCGGGGATTTGTGTCCCCGCCGTCGATGTACGGTGTTATGTCAGCTTGCGATGAAGGCTCGAAGGCTGAAGTTGATTCCGGCCATCCCATCCAGCAGCCAGTTGGCCAGTTTCGGTAGCTCGAATGGACTGATGAGGAAAGCACCGGCGATAATCAGCAGGCCCGCCACCGGGTCGGTAAGGATGGCTACACCCGCACCCAACAGCGCTGCTGGAATTGAAAGAAATTTGAGTACCGCTGTAACGCATACGGCCAGGAAGGACAGAATCATCACCGAGATACTCAGTGCCGCGACAAGCGGCAACGACAGGATTTTTAACACAAAACGCATGGTGGGCACCTCCTCAAGGTAGTGGTAGCGTTGGTTGAGTATACCTTGCGTGAGGATACTTTACAAGGCCCTGAACCACATAAATATGTAGAAAATATAGGAGCGTCATTGTAGGTATTGTGGTGCGATGTCGTGGTTCTCATGCGGTGGTTTAACGTTGCGATTCCGGTTCGGATGCGATATAATGTAACACAGGTTTTGGAGACGACTCGGCGCCGGCCGGGTCGTTTCTTGCGCCTGAGACATACTATTCATCAGGAGGATGCAAATTTGGATACCAAAACACTGACAGAATCGCTCCGCTCGTTGGACGTGGCCTCACTCACATGGAAGTTCGCCCTTTACGGCACTCGCAAGAGCCGGGATGGGCTGGAATTGGAATGGAACCTGTGCAATATGCGCGGTATCAACGCCCAGGTGGAGGCGTCGCGGGAATACCTTCTTAAAAAGCCCGTGGCCGACAAGCCGGTGGCAGCCTATACCCCATTCTTGTCAGATAAGGAAAACATTGGCGCCGTGGAAAAAAATGACGAGATGATTCGTGAGCAGGTTGCTGATATTCTCTTAAATATCGAAAAGGGCCAGGCGTACCCACCGGAGGACTTCCTTTCCGGCGTGTTGCCCAAAACGGTGGGCTACGCTTTCTATGGGGATCGCAAGGACGAAAGCGGACAGGTCCAGGAACAAGTGCTCTTCATGCGCCGGGGCAACCCCTTTCTGTCGGGCACCGCGGCGCGGCTGTTCACAGGGAATGGTGATGAAATAGCACCAAGCAACAAACCTATCCTCAAGTTCACCACGGCGGTGGATTTCCTGCTCGTCGGAAATGTCGGCTATTTTCTCTCCTCCTCCATTGAGAAGGACTTCGCTTTGGAGAACCGCCACTTTGCCATCGCCGAAAAGTGCATGGGCAATATTGCCGATGCGTCTATCGTCAGTGATTACGAGCGGCTGGAGCAGACTGTGATGACAGCCAAAAATGCTCGAAAATTTATCGACTTTGACAAGCGTATTCTGGAACATATCACCCGCCTGCCAATTGTGGAGCGTCAGGACTTTCTAAGCACCTACGGGGTGACCATTGATCATGAGGGCTGCATGGATACCTTCGACCCTGAACAGTGTGAACTGATCATTGACCTGCTGTGCGGTCGGAGCTGCCTGGATGCATTGGGCCGCCTTTCTGTGGGCAGCAACATTACGCCGAGGGAGTAACCCCACCCCGCACATCCGCCTGCGAGTGATGCAAGGAGCTTTGGCATGGAACACCTGCGCTGCGTTGTGGAACGGATCACCTACGCTAACGAGGATAACGGATTTTGCGTTATCAAGGTCAAAGCGAAGGGATATCTGGAACTGGTGACCGTCGTCGGGAGCATAGCGGCGGTCAACGTCGGCTCTGTGCTGCTGTTAAGCGGCGAGTGGCGCATGGATGCAAAGTATGGCCGCCAGTTTTCGGTCACGGCGTGGGAGGAAAAGCTGCCGGCCACCGTCATGGGTATAGAACGGTACCTGGGCAGCGGCATGATTAAGGGCATCGGGCCCAAGTTTGCGCGCCGAATTGTTGAGAAGTTTGGTACGGATACCTTGGATGTGATAGAAAAAACACCGGACCGTCTCATTGAGGTGGGCGGCATTGGGGACCGGCGGGTTTCCGCCATCAAAAAGGCATGGGAGGACCAGAAAGAAGTCAAAAATATCATGCTTTTTTTACAGGAGCATCAGGTGAGCACTACCCACGCCGTTAAAATCTTTAAAACCTACGCCGGCGAAAGTATTTCGGTGGTTAAGGAAAACCCGTATCGCCTGGCGGATGATATCTGGGGGATTGGATTCAAGACTGCGGATACCATTGCTATGAAAATGGGATTCGGGAAGGACAGCCCCTACCGGTGCCGGAGCGGCCTGATGTATGTTCTGAACGAATTCTCCAATGCAGGGCATTGCTATGTCCCGCGGGAGGAACTGCTTGAAAAAGCGGCCAACATGCTGGAGGTCGAGCAGACAAAACTGTCCGAAGCCATTGACAGTATGCTGAAGGATGATGACCTGCATTGTGAGGCGCCGGACAAAATATACCTGATGCCATTCTATTTCAGCGAAAAGGGTGTGGCCCAGCGGTTGCGCGCCATCATGGCCGCACAGGCACCGGAACCGGATGAAGGACTGGAAAGCCACGTCGAAGTAGCTGAGCGGGAATCCGGTATACGGTATGACGATATCCAGCGAGGCGCCATTCGGAAGGCCATTGCCTCCAAGGTGATGGTGCTGACGGGTGGGCCGGGTACCGGCAAGACCACAACTACCAGGGGAATCATCGCCCTGCTTGCTGCATCCGGCCAAAGGATACTTCTGGCCGCGCCCACAGGCCGCGCCGCGAAGCGCCTATCAGAAGCGACCGGCATAGAGGCGAAAACCATTCACCGGCTGCTAGGCTTCAATCCAAAGGGTGGCTATGAGATGACGGAAGAAAACCCGCTGGACGGAGACATATTGCTTGTGGACGAATCCAGCATGATTGACGTCATCCTTATGTACAATCTACTGAAAGCCGTGCCCGACACAATGAAGTTTATCCTGATTGGCGATGCCGACCAACTCCCCAGTGTGGGCGCTGGTAATGTGCTGCGGGATATCATCGAGTCGGAGGTTGTGCCGGTGGTTCAGCTGGTTACCATATACCGTCAGGCACAGGCCTCCAATATCATAATGAACGCACACCGCATCAACCAGGGCGAGTTCCCGGTGTTGAGGGGTGGTCGCCAATCAGACTTCTTTTTCATTGAGGAAGATGATACCGCGAAAATTCCAGAGATAATCTGTGGCCTGTGTGCGAAACGGCTGCCTGCCTATTACAAGGTTGATCCCATCGGCGGCATCCAGGTGCTGAGTCCCATGCAGCGCGGTGAAACCGGTGCGGCCAACTTGAACGCACTCTTGCAGGAAGCTCTGAATCCCGGCAAGGAATGCCTGCGGCGGGGCGATACGGAGTACAGGCGTGGCGATAAGGTGATGCAGATCAAAAATAACTATGACAAGGAAGTATTCAACGGCGATATTGGCCAGGTGAGCTCCATTGATCTTGAAGAACGAGAACTGACCGTCCTTTTTGATACAGTGCCCGTAGTATATGATGTTTCCGAACTGGATGAACTGGTGCTGGCATACGCCACAAGCATTCACAAGGCACAGGGAAGCGAGTATCCCATCGTGGTGATGCCCTTTACCATGCAACACTATATGATGTTACAGCGAAATCTTCTTTACACCGGCGTAACACGGGCCAAGAAAGCCCTTGTGTTAGTGGGAACAAAAAAAGCAATTGGATATGCCGTGCGCAACAACACTGTTTCCAAACGAAACACCTGCCTTGTGGAGCGGCTAAGAGCCATGGCCTAATGCACGGGTTGCCTTGTTTGCATTAAAACGGACAGCACATTAGTAGGGGTGGTTACCACGGGTAACGCGCCCCTACAGGTGCATAAAAATTGTGTCTGTGTACTGCCGCCTAATTTGTTTCATATTGGTTTTTATGCGAGATATCTCCGCAATGGGCACTACTATCATTCGTCAAAACCGGCCCAAAACAGAGCCGGTTTTGCTTTTGGCATGCTTGAATATTGGGATTGAAAAATATCCAGGCTAATGGATTGGTTTATCAAATGCCAGAGGTTAGACCTGACGAAATATTACATCAATTTTGCTGCCTTCTCTCAGGTGCCGGCGGCTGCGTGCATTCTATACAGCACATCGATGCCCCAAGCATTGAAAAGTGGCGTTGTTTATGATAACACCTGTTCTACTATTACGCCTCTTTCTGCCTGTAGAACTGTCCAAGAATATTTTTTACTCAACCCCAAATGGATTCATCAGTGCTCTCCAATAAGCTTTTGACATCCACTAGGCTATGAAATGAAAAATCCACACACCTTTGCTGTTCTTCCTCGGACGAAACCGCCAAATCGGGAATCAATACTGTGGTGTAACCCGCAGCCTTTGCGCTTCGTACACCCTTGAGAGTATCCTCCACTGCCAAGCAGTCCTGTGGAGCCACGTCCAACAGCTCCGCCGCTTTCAAATATATGTCCGGGAAGGGTTTACCCCTTGATATCATGTCCCCGCAGATAATGCCGCTAAAATACTCTCTTATTCCGGCTTTTTCCAGATAATCAAGTGTTCTACTTTTGCGCGTGGCGGTGACGATTGCCAGTTTATAGTCATTGGCTATCAGATAATCCAGCAAGACTCGAAGGCCCGGCTTTTCCGGCAATGGGCTCAAAGCCAGCAAGGCATCCATTTTCGTGTAGCTTTCCTTCAAAAAAGCCTGCAGATCAAATGCATCTCCATACATGTCTCGCATCTTGTGAACAAATTCCTCGTCCGTTCCAGCCAGCAATTCAGCATAATATGCCTCTGTCATTTCGATTCCCATGTCCTTCAGCACGGCGATGCTGATTTCCATACCCAGGCGTTCAGTATCAAAAAGTGTTCCGTCCATATCAAACATAATAGCAGCAAAAGTGTTATTCATGGCTTTAACCTTTCCCGTGCAAGTGGTGTGTGTGGTTGATGGTTTCCGGAGCGAAACTGCTGTTTGTATTAATAACAGTTGTTGTGGAACAGTTTTGAATCCCCCTGAGGGGATTCATTCCCCGCCCCTTGGGGCAGATGTGTAACCCAAGCGTCAGATACCCCGTAGCTTGCTGAGGGGAGTGCGCTTCATTTCAATATCTCCGTGCCGCACAAAATGCCATTTTCCCATGCAACAAAGTGCTACCAACAAAAAAACAAGCCGCTGCAAAACATACGTTTTGCTAGCGGTCTTGCCTTTATAGTCACAATCCACTTTATCTCTTCAGTTGCCCGCATTCTATCACAGGATATCTTTCTTGTCCAGCACAAAATCATTTGCATTTAGCACAAACAGATGTCTGGTTTTTTGTCACTACAACCAATCTTGCGGCAGATATATTGACTTGATAAATGGCCCGTGCTACAGTGAGTTAAACTTGAATATTGCATCAGGGGGCGTTACCGTCAAGGGCACTGACCTGAACTAAATCGAGCTTAGAGAGGCTTGGTTGGTTCGGGGCTTTATTATTTTTTGGGTCTTTGTCCGTGTGGCACAGGGAGGTGGAAGGGTGAGAATCAAGAAAATCCTGAATCACAATATCGTGGTTGCTATCGATGACAAAAACAGGGAATGTGTTCTCACTGGAAAGGGCATCGCCTTTGGAAAAAAAGCTGGCGAAACCCTCGACATGGCCCTGGTTGAAAAGAAATTCACCACGAAGGAAAAGGGTACCGCAGATAAGCTTAGCCGCATTCTGGAGGCAATCCCGCCGGAGTATATCCGGGTAGGCGACGAAGTCATCAATATGGCGAAGGCAGAACTAAGTCAGCCACTGAGTGAGAAAATCTACCTAACCTTAATCGACCACATCTATTTTGCAGTAGACCGACACAAGGATGGCGTGGACATCACAAACTCCCTGGCATGGGAAATGCAGCAGTTTTACCTGGAGGAGTACAGCGTTGGAATTAAAGCGCTGGACATAATCGAAAAACGGATGGGCGTGCGGCCGCCCGATGACGAAGCCGCTTACATCGCTTTTCATTTGGTCAACGCGGGCTCATCCTCGGGACGCACCTATATTCCCATTCAGGACAGCCTGAAAATGATACGGGACATCCTGGAAATTGTGGAGAGGGAGCTTGATGTCACCTTCGATAAAAGCACGCACAACTACAATCGCTTTGTTAACCACCTAAAATTCTTCTCTCTGCGCGTGTTCGAGTTCGGGAATGGCGCCAATGCTTCGGAAGTAAAGTTGGATGCAAGCAACCCCATTTTTCGCCTGCGCTACGAGTT
>JAJDIZ010000090.1 GCA_030266915.1 Ruminococcaceae bacterium OttesenSCG-928-D13
GGCACTTGGGCTGGCGGTTTGCCTCATGTTTGGCTGCTCCTCCGGCGGGGACCCGCTGGACAGCCTGGCCGCAAGCACCGTCGCGCCCCCCGCCTCAACAAACGGCGAGGCCACTGGCGGCGGGGCACGCCTTGCCCTGGTAACCACCGAGGCAAGGCTGGAGAGCACCTTCGGCCAGGCGGTGTGGAATGCCATGGTGCGCTTTTCGGGTGAGAAGGGTGTCACCAAGGGGTACTACATTGCCGAGGGCGACGGCGAGGAGGCCGCCCAGAATGCCCTGGAGCTGGCGCTGCGCGGCGGTGCGGAACTGGTGCTCGCGATGGACGGCACCGTCACAAAGGCGGTTGGCGCCGCAGCCGGGCAAAACCCGGAGGTTGGCTTTGTGCTGATGGACTGCGGCGAACCGCTGCCGGCGCGGGACAACCTGACCGAGTTGCGTTTTTCCCCGGTGCAGGCCGGCTGGCTGGCCGGCTACACCGCGGTGTATGAGGAGCAAAACACCCTCGGCGTGGTGCAGTACACCGATACCGGCAGCAGCCTCTATGCCCTGGGCTTCGCCCTTGGGGCGGACTACGGCGCCGCCGAGCAGGGCCTTGCCCCGGGCGGCACACGGCTGGTGTGGCAGGACCCCGAGCCCCGTGCGAAGGACGGCGCCGGCCTGCTGACCGCCGAGCTGCTGGAGAGCGGGGCTGGCCTTGTGTTCGCGGCGGTGCCGGCCGAGGCCCAGGCCGAGGTGCTGGAGCTGGTGCAGGCTGCCGGCGGCAAGCTGTTTGGCATCGGCCTCAGCCTGAGCCACCAGGGCACCAGCGCACTGGCCAGCCTGGATTTCGAGCCCCGCAACCTGCTGCTCTCGGTGCTGGAGGCCTGGCATGCCGACCGGCTGAGCGGCCAGGTGGTGATGGGCCAGGTGGCCGACGGGGACATCGCGCTGAACGTGGAGGCCGGGCGCTTTGCAAACGCCCGGGAGTGGATTCTGAGCCAGGGGGCGCTGCGCTTCGAGGACGGCACCCTGGCCGCCGAACTGGCCGAGGCCACCGCCGAGGTGGATGGCAAGCTGCCCCGGCTGGACGAGCTGACCCTCACCCATCTGGTTGTCACCCCGCCCGGCCCGCCGCCTGAGATAGACCCGCCGGCAGTCGACCCCGATCCGGCGCCGGGCAGCGGCGATGAAAGCCTGCCGCCCGAAAGCACCGACACTTCCGAAGCAACCTGATCACAGCAAACACGCAACCAGTAAGCCCCGTGGCAAAGCCACGGGGCTTACGCTATGTCGTGACGCTCACAAAAAGCTCAGCTGGCCGCCATCTGCCGCACGGTGGCTTTTCACGGCCCGGTCCGTCACCCGATCGCCGGGGCCAAGGGCGCCGCACAGCATCGGGGCAGCCGGGTCGTAGCGCTTCATCGCCGCCGCCACCGAGGCCGGGCTATGGTTGGCATAGCAGTAGGCACAGCCATTAGCGCAGGTGTTGTAAGCGCCGATGTCCACACTGGCGGCGCACAGGCACTCGGGCCGCTGGCCCGGGTCTTTCCCAAGGTTCAGCGGCTGGCCTACCAAGCGGGAGACCAGCGCGGCGTCCACACAGCCGCCGCCCCCAAGGCCGGCGGCCACCAGCGCCGGATCGCTGCATCCGCGCACCACTATGCCGCTGGCCGCGCCAATTTCCGCCAGCCGCGCGGCCAGGGACACCTTCTCCTCGAGGGGCGGGTTTTGCGCCCCCAGCGCCGCCATCCGCTTTTGAATCTTGGGGTAGAAGTCGAGGAAGCTCAGCCGGCAGCTCTGGGTATAGCCTTCCAATGCCCGGGCGGTCTGTTCGAAAAAGGCCAGGTGCGCCCCGGTGGTGTAGGCGGCGTTCAGCAGCACTGGGCTGTAGCGCCACACCACCCGCCCGGGGCCCGCGGCCTCCGCCAGGGCCTTGAAGGTGTCCAGCAATTCCGCCTTGCCCGGCAGGCTCGCCTCGATTTCGGGGCCGTAGGGGTGCAGGGTGAACTGGAGGTACCAGGGGTATGGCGCCAGCTCGGCCAGCCGCCCCAGCATCGGGGCCGGGTTTTTGCTCCAGAACACGATGCAGTCCAGCACCTCGGGGGTTAGCGGCACCCGGCTGACCTGGCTGTGGTTCATCGGGCCCCGCACCAGCGCCTCGCCGGCGGTCAGCCGGTTCAGAAACCAGTCAAAGAAAAGCCGCGGCACATCGGTGCGCCGGCTCACGCTCAAAATCATCTGTCTTCCTCGTGTTGATCTCTATCCACGATGTGGCTCGGTTAGTCCGAATCTCACAAAGCTTGGGTGCCGTCGTGCGGGGGCCGATATTCACTCCGGGAACGTGCGTTGCACATCCTTAGCCCTATGTGGGGTGCCTCGTTGTGGCACGAGCCTTGCAAAGCAAGGCGAACCCGCCGCGCAGCGGTGGGAACCTCCATGAACATCGGCCCCCGCACGACTTTCGGGAAGCTAATATACCGCACGACGGCACAAAAGCTTCACCGCCCCTCACCTCACCCCCGGGCGGCCTTGCACAGCTCGTTCAGCTCCTTGCGCTCGCTGATCACGTCGTCGAAGCGGGACAGCGGCGCAATGCGGCACAGGTAGTCGATATCGTGCTTCGAGCTGTCCACCATCAGCACGCTTTTTTTGCTGTTCTGCATGAACTGGCGCTTGATGTGGAACTCCTGCTCGCTGGCCTCGGAGGCGCCGTTTTCCACACTGAACCCCCGGCAGGACATGAAGGCCACGTCGGCATTGTAGTTTGCGATGTAATCCAGCGCCGCCTGCCCCACCAGGGACTTTGAGTTCTCCCGCAGGGTGCCGCCGGTGCACATCACGCTGACGCCCTTGTACTCCGAAAGCTGCAAGGCCGCCTTCAGCCCGTTCGTAATCACCCGCAGGTTGACAAAGCCGTCCAGCTTGCGGGCCAGGGTGAACACCGTGCTCGAGGCGTCCATGAACAGGGTCATCCCATCCTGGATATGCCCCAGGGCCATCCCGGCAATCACCTGCTTTTGCATCACGCTCTGGCCCTCGCGGAAGTCCACCGGCGCGTCGCTGGTGCTGCCCTCCATCAAAATGGCCCCGCCCCGCACCCGGCGGATCATCCGGTTGTTCTCCAGCTCGGCCAGGTCCCGCCGCACGGTGGCGCCGCTCACATACAGGTTTTCGCACAGCTCGTCCACCGTGACGAAGTGCCGGTTGTCCCGCAGAAATTGCAGAATCATCTCCTTGCGGCTTTGAGCCACCATCGCAATGCCTCCCGTTCGGTCGCGGTTTTGAGCAAAAAGGTGATCAATCATGTTCATTTGTGCGAAATATGCCTTCTATTGCGCAACATTCCCGCCAAAACTGGCCCTGTATGCTCACTTGTGATATCATTGTAGCAGTAAGAACCTTGCATTTCAAGCATAATGATCAAACACATTTTCACGGAAAGCAGGAGGGTCACATGGAGGAACTGAGGGCGATGGTGGCGCTGTCGAACAAGTACGGCCAAAGCGCGGATTATGTGCTGGCCGGGGGCGGCAACACATCTTTCAAAAAGGACGGCATGCTGTGGGTGAAGGCCTCCGGCACCCGCCTTGGCACCATCACCGAGGACGGCTTTGTGCAGATGGAGATGCCGAAGCTGCTGGCCATGCTGGAGAAAAAATACCCCGCGGCCGACGACGCCCGCGAGGCCGCCGCCCTAGCCGACATGATGGCGGCCATCGCCCCGGGTGGGCCGGCCAAGCGTCCCAGCGTGGAGAGCATCCTCCACGCCATGTTCCCCTACAGCTACGTGGTGCACCTGCACCCGGCCCTTGCCAATGGCCTCACCTGCGGACAGCAGGGCGCCGAGCTGTGCAAAGAACTGTTTGGCGATCAGGTGCTCTGGGTGCCGGCCACAAAACCGGGCTACATTCTGGGCAAAACCTGCCATGCGTATTTTGAGCAATACCGCGCAGCCCATGGCAAGGTGCCCCAATTGGTGCTGATGGAAAACCACGGCATGATCGCCGCCGCCGACACCCCGGCCGAGGCCGATGCGCTGATTGAAAAACTGATGGACGCCCTGAAAGCCCGGGTGGAGGTTTTCCCCGATTTTTCCGAGACCGCCGCCCCGGCCCCGGCCCAGCAGCTGGCCCCGGCCCTGCGGATGCTCTACCGTAATGCGGCAAACTCCCCCGCCGTGGCCGTGTGGTGCGGCAACACCACGGTGATGGAGCTGGTGGCCAGCCCCGAGGCGGCCGCCACCATCATGCGCCCCTTCACGCCGGACCACATCGTCTACTGCGGGGCCGAGCCGCTCTACCTGCCCGAGGGGGCCGAGCCCGGCGCGGCCTACGCCGCTTTTATAAAGGAAAAGGGCTATGCCCCCCGGGTGGTGCTGGCCCAGAACATCGGCTTCTTCGCCCTGGCGGCCAACCGCGGTGCCGCCCTGACCACCCGGGACCTGTTCCTCGACGCGGTGAAGATTGCGGTCTATTCCCGCAGCTTCGGCGGCCCCCGGCCGATGAGCGAGGAGCTGAAGGACTTCATCATCCACTGGGAGGCCGAGAGCTACCGCGCCAAGGCCGGGGATTCGGGCGCTGCCCCGCTGCGGATGCAGGGCCGGGTGTGCCTGGTTACCGGGGCGGCCCAGGGCTTTGGCGAGGGCATTGCCCGGGGCATTGCCGCCCAGGGCGGCAGCCTTGTGCTGGCCGACATGAACGAGGCCGGCGCCAAAAAGCTGGCCGATGAACTCTGCGCCCAGTACGGCGCGGGCGCCGCCGTGGCCGCCAGCGCCAACGTGGCCGACGAGGACAGCGTGCGGGAGATGGTGTACGCCGCGGTGCTGAGCTACGGCGGCCTGGACCTGCTGGTCAGCTGCGCGGGCATCGCCATCGCCGGCGGCCTGGACGTGATGACCAAGGCCAATTTTGAGAAGGTGACCGCCGTGAACTACACCGGCTACTTCCTGTGCGCAAAATACGGCAGCGAGCCGATGAAAATTCAGCGCAAGTACGCGCCGGACCACATGATGGACATCATCGAGATCAACTCAAAAAGCGGCCTCGAGGGCAGCAAGGCCAACTTCGCCTACGCCGGCAGCAAGTTCGGCGGCATCGGCCTCACCCAGAGCTTCGCGCTGGAGCTGGCCCCCCTCGGCATCAAGGTGAACGCCATCTGCCCGGGCAACCTGCTGGACGGCCCCCTCTGGAGCGACCCTGAGCGCGGCCTGTTCAAGCAGTATCTGGACGCCGGCAAAGTGCCCGGGGCCAAAACCGTGGCCGACGTGCGCAAGTTCTACGAGGACAAAGTGCCGATGGGCCGGGGCTGCACCTGCGAGGATGTGGCCACCGCGGTGCTCTACCTGGTGGAGCAGAAGTACGAGACCGGCCAGGCCCTGCCCGTCACCGGCGGGCAAGTGATGCTCAGCTAGTTGGCAATTTCTGGCCTTTATATTATAGGCAAGGCGTAAAGGGGCCGTGTCATCGCGTGCCGTGGCGTTCCTCCGCTCACGTGCTTCGCACATCCTTAGCCCTATGTTCGCTCCAGAACGCCCCGACCCGTGATGCCACTACCTTTAGCCAAAGGGGATATTCATTTATGATAGACATAATTAAAGATACTGGAAAAAAACAAGGCTTCCTGCAGCCCACCCCGGCCGAGCGGCTGGCCGCGCTGGACGCTCAGCTGGCCGATTTCAAAGCGGGGCGGCTGGCCCCGCCCGAAAAAACCGACTTCGTCAACAACCACATCCACACCATCTACTCCTTCTCCCCCTACTCCCCCACCGGCGCGGCCTACACCGCCTGGGCCTTCGGCCTCTCCACCGCCGGCATCATGGACCACGACTCCGCCGCCGGGGCGCAGGAGTTTTTGCAGGCCGCCGAAAAAATCGGCATCGCCCCCACCTGCGGCTTCGAGTGCCGGGTGAAGATGGACGACACCCCGTTTGCCGGCCGCCGCACCAACAACCCGGACCAGGTCTCGGTCTCCTACATGGCCTGCCACGGCATCCCCCACCAAAACCTCGAGAAGGCCCAGCAGTGGCTGGTTCCGGTGCGGGCCGCAAGGGGCCGCCGCAACGCCGCCATGGTGGAAAACATCAACAAGCTGCTCGCGGGCAGCGGGGTGGTGCTGGACTACGAAAAGGATGTGATTCCCACCAGCCAGAGCGCAAGCGGCGGGTCGGTCACCGAGCGGCACATCCTCTACGCCTTGGCCTTCCGCGTCACCGCCGCCGTGGGCAAGGGGCAGCCGGTGCTGGACTTCCTCGAGAAAACCCTCTCCATCCTCCCGGCCGGCAAAACCCGGGACGCCCTGCTGAACGCCGAAAACCCAGACTACGAGTACAGCCTTTTGGGGGTGCTCAAGGGCAGCATGGTGGAGCAGTTCTACATCCCGGCCACCGATGAGTGCCCGTCCTTTGCCGAGTTTGTGGCCTTCACCAAGGAGATCGGCGCCATCTCGGCCTATCCCTATCTGGGTGACGTGGGCGACAGCGTGACCGGCGACAAGAAGGCCCAGACCTTCGAGGACGCCTTCCTGGACGAGCTGGTCCCCTGGCTGGCCGGGGCGGGCCTCGACGCCATCACCTTCATGCCCACCCGCAACACCCCGGCCCAGTTGGCCCGCCTGATGGCCCTGTGCGATAAAAACGGCCTGTTCCAGATCTCCGGCGAGGACATCAACAGCCCCCAGCAGTCCTTCATTTGTCCCCAGCTGGCCGATCCGGCCTACAAGCACCTGGTCACCAACACCTGGGCGCTGATCGGCCACGAGCGGGCCGCCAGCCAGGCCGTCGAGAACGGCATGTTCAGCGGCAAAACCCTGGCCGAAACGCCCGAGCTGAAAAACCGCATAGAGAAATATGTTAAGATAGGAAAAAACTTCAACCTCTAATTTGCATCCATCGAGCAGAAAGGGAGACCATCATGAAAACCACCGCCTTACGCATCTACGGCAAGGATGACCTGCGCCTCGAAACCTTCGAGCTGCCCGCCATCAAGGATGACGAGCTGCTGGT
This sequence comes from Ruminococcaceae bacterium OttesenSCG-928-D13, assembly GCA_030266915.1. Classification (GTDB taxonomy): domain Bacteria; phylum Bacillota; class Clostridia; order Oscillospirales; family Ruminococcaceae; genus JAAYCI01. The sequence continues at coordinate 6,981 of JAJDIZ010000090.1, forward strand.
TAAAATCGTGTCCGACAGCCTGTGCATGTCCAGCTACAAGGCCGCAAAGCAAGGCCCCGAACACAAGCGTGTTCCCGACGACGTGGCGAAAAACCCCACCATTCTCGGCCACGAGTTCTGCGGCGAGATTGTGGAGGTGGGCGCCAAGGTGAAGGGCTGGTACAAGCCCGGCCTGAAATTCGTCATCCAGCCGGCCCTCTCCGGCACCTACAACGCCACCGGCTACTCCTTCCAGAACCTTGGGGGCGACGCCACCTACGGCGTCATCCCGGCCATCTACCTTGAGCAGGACAACGTGCTGCCTTACGAGGGCGAGGCCTTCTTCTACGGCTCCCTGGCGGAGCCCCTCTCCTGCGTCACCGGGGCCACCCACGCCAACTACCACACCGAGCTGGGCAGCTACATCCACAAAATGGAGACCGTAGAGAACGGCAAGATGGCCGCCCTTGCCAGCGTTGGCCCGATGGGCCTGGCCCTTTTGGACTACGTGATTCACCGCAAGCGTCACCCGAAGCTGCTGGTGGTCACCGACATTGACGAGGCCCGCCTTGCCCGGGCGGCCGAGATTCTCACCGTGGAGGACGCCGCCAAAAACGGCGTGGAGCTGGTGTACCTGAACACCGGCAAAATCGACGACCCGGTGGCCAAGATGATGGAGATTTCCGGCGGCACCGGCTACGACGACGTGTTCGTGTTCGCCCCGGTGGCCCCGGTGGTGGAGCAGGGCGACGCCATCCTCGGCTACGACGGCTGTCTCAACTTCTTCGCCGGTCCCTCCAACACCGAGTTTGCGGCCAAGTTCAACTTCTACGACGTGCACTACAACGCCACCCACATCGTGGGCACCTCGGGCGGCAACACCGAGGACATGAAGGAGTCCCTCGAGATGGCCAGCAAGGGGCTGACGAACCCCGCCATCCTGGTCACCCACATTGGCGGGCTGAACGCCGCGAAGGACGCCACCCTGAACCTGCCCGACATCCCGGGCGGCAAGAAGCTGATCTACACCCACATCGACCTGCCCCTCACCGCCATTGCCGAATTTGCCGAGCTGGGCAAATCGAACCCGCTGTTTGCGGAGTTGGCGGGGCTGTGCGTGGACGGCCTGTGGAGTGTTGAGGCCGAGAAATACCTGCTGGCGAACGCCCCGGCCTTGAAGGCGGACTAAGAAACATACTGTATAACCAAACCTCGATATAACAGGGAGGAATGTGCTATGGCCGAAGCAGTACTGATGCCGAAGGTGGGCATCTCGGTGGAGAGCTGCATCATCACCGAATGGAAGAAGCAGCCGGGCGACACCGTCGCCGCCGGCGATATCCTGTTCGACTACGAGACCGACAAAAGCTCGCTGGAGTGCGAGAGCACCGCCGCCGGGGTGCTGATTGAGCAGTTCTTCGGAAACGGAGACGAGGTGCCGGTGCTGACGGCGGTGTGCGCCATCGGCGCGGCCGGTGAGGACGTAGGTGCCCTGCGTCCGGGCGGTTCGGAGACGGCCGCCCCCGC
>JAJDIZ010000091.1 GCA_030266915.1 Ruminococcaceae bacterium OttesenSCG-928-D13
GGGCAGCCGGCTTTGGCGCGCCGGTTTCAGCGCCCTCGGCCACCGGCCGAGTGGCCTCCGCAGGGGTGCTGCGGCCCAGGCGGTCCTTCTCCACCGGCTTGTAGCGGCCCTTCTTTTTGCCGCTGCCCGGCACCACCAGCTGGGTGTGCCGGGGGCGTTTGGGCTTTTTATCCTTGGCATCCTTCTCCGCCACCGGCTCACCTCCCTGCGTTGATTTTTATATACCAAATGTGATTACGCCCGAATAATCCCCTCTGGGTAGAAAACCCGGTGCAAAAACAGCCCCTTTGCCGGCAGGGTGGGGCCGGCACGCTGCCGGTCCCTGGCCGCGATGATGTCCGGCACCGCCTGCGGCGCCAGCCGCCCGAGGCCGGCTTCGAGCACCGTGCCGGCGATGATGCGCACCATGTGGTACAAAAAGCCGTCGGCGGCCACCGCGAGGGTGAGGGTCTCCCCGGCCCGCGCCACCGAGATGGCCGAGATGGTGCGGGTGGTGTTCTCCACCACGTCCCCCGATATTCCCATGAACGAGGCAAAGTCGTGCTTTCCTTCTAGATGGGCCGCCGCCTCGGCCATTGCGCCGGCATCCAGCGGCCCGGGCACCCGGTAGTAGAAGCCGTCCGTAAACGGGTCGTCCACCGGGCTGTTGCGGATGATGTAGTGGTATTCCTTGCCGAGGGCCGAGTACCGTGCGTGGAAATCCGCCGGCACCGGCAGGGCCTTCCACACCCGGATGTCGGGCGGCAGGCGGCTGTTCAGCGCCAGCGGCAGCTTCTCGAAGGGAATGGCGGTGTCGGCAAAAAAACTCAGGCAAAAATCCCGGGCATGCACCCCGGCGTCGGTGCGGGAGACGCCCTTCACGTCGGGCCGGGCGCCCAGCACCTGTTCCATCGCGTCCTGCACGGCGGCGCACACCGTGGGGGCGTTCCGCTGCACCTGAAAGCCGTGGTAGGCCGCGCCGTTGAAGGCGAAGCGGATCAGGATATTCTGCATCGCCATGGCGCCTACACCCCAAACCCGGCCAGCAGCATCAGCCGGTTTGAGAGCACAATGGCCGCCAGCACCAGAACACAGACCGCGGTGTACAGCCAGTCCCGCCCGGTGATGTGCAGCTGGCGCAGCCGGGTGCGGCCGTCGCCGCCCCGGTAGCAGCGGGCCTCCATGGCGGTGGCCAGCTCGTCCGCCCGGCGGAAGGCAGAAAGGAACAGCGGAATCAGCACCGGCACCAGCGCCCGCACCCGCTGCAGCAGGCCGCCGGTGTCCAGCTCGGCCCCGCGGGCCTTCTGGGCGCTCATGATCTTGTCGGTCTCCTCAATCAGCGTCGGGATCATCCGCAGGGCAATGGTCATCATCATCGCCAGCTCGTGGGCCGGGAAACCCAGCTTCGAGAGGGGGCTTAAGAGGCGCTCAATGGCGTCGGTGAGTACAATCGGGCTGGTGGTGTAGGTGAGCAGCCCGGTGCCCACCACAAGGCAGACGATGCGCACAATCATGCGGATGGCGTAGAAAACGCCACCCATCGTAATTTTGACGATCCAAAATGACACCAGCACCTGCCCGCTCTGGTTGAAAAACAGGTTCAGCACCGTGGTGAATATCAAAATTGGCAGCAGGGGCTTCAGGTTGCGCCAGATCACCTTGGGGGGAATCTTCGCCAAAAAATACATCAGCACGATGAAGGCCACCGAGATGCAGAGGCCCAGCACGTTGTCACCGATGAACAGCACCACCACATAGGCGATGGTGAGCAGGATTTTCAGGCGCGGGTCCAGCCGGTGCACCGGGGATTCCCCGGGGAAATGCTGGCCAAGGGTAATGTCACGAAGCACCGGCGTCCCCCCTTTCGCCCGCCTTGCGCAGGTTTTCAGCCCCGCCGGCGTAGGAAAGCAGCGTCTCCACCGCGTAGGGCAGGGTGTAGATGTCGGTGGGGATGTCAATGCCTTTTTCGCGCAGGCTCATGAATATCTGGGTGATCTGCGGCACCGAGAGGCCCAGCTCCAGCAGCTCCGGCGCCCGGGCAAACACGGCGGGCATCTCGTCCAGCATCGCCACCGTGCCCTCCCGCATCACCAGCACCCGGTCGGCATATTTAGCCACGTCGTCCATGCTGTGGCTCACCAGCACCACGCTGGTGCCGGTGCTCTTGTGGTAGGCCTTGATCTGGTTCAGGATGGTATCCCGGCCCTCCGGGTCCAGGCCGCTGGCCGGCTCGTCCAGCACCAGCAGGCGGGGCCGCATGGCCAGCACCCCGGCAATGGCCACCCGGCGCTTCTGCCCGCCCGAAAGCTCGAAGGGGCTGCGGTTCAGAATATCAGGCGCGAGGCCGCAGAACGCGGCCGCCTGACGCACCCGGTCGGCCACCTCCTCGGCGGAAAGGCCCATGTTTTTCGGGCCGAAGGCGATGTCCTTGCCCACCGTCTCCTCGAAAAGCTGGTACTCGGGGTACTGGAACACCAAACCGCACATGAAGCGGAAGCGGCGGATGTCCTTCGGGTCGGCCCAGATGTCCTCCCCGGCCAGGTATATTTTGCCCGAGGAGGGCTTGAGCAGCCCGTTCAGGTGGGTGATCAGCGTGGATTTGCCGCAGCCGGTGGGGCCAATCAGGCCGAGGAAGCCGTGCTCGGCCACCTCGAAGCTGATGTCGTGCAGGGCCACGGTGGAATCGGGCAAGCCCTCGTTGTAAACGTGGGAGAGGTTCTCCACTTTAATGATGGGCGGGGCGTCCCCCTTGGGCTGGGCGGGCACGGTCTGGACGGTCTCGCCCGCTTCTTCCTCGGCGGCCTCACCCGCCGTATCCGTCTCATTCACAGCCGCCTTTGGCAAGGCCTTCAGCTTACCGGCCAGCAGGTCGGCACATTCCTCGGTGGTGATCACCCCGCGGGGCATTGGCACCCCGGCGTTGGTCAGCCGCTCGCACAGCTCGGCGCTCTGGGGGATGTCCAGGTGCAGGGCACGCAGCTCCTCCACCCGGCTGAAAATCTCCTTCGGGGTGCCCTGCATCGCTATTTTCCCGGCGTCCATCACCACCACATGGCCGGCCATCGCGGCCTCCTCCATGTAGTGGGTGATGTGCACCACGGTGATGCCCCGCTCGGCGTTCAGCCGGCGCACCGTGTCCATGATGCTCTTTCTGCCCTTTGGGTCCAGCATGGCGGTGGCCTCGTCCAGCACCAGGCAGTCGGGGTTCATGGCCAGCACCCCGGCCACAGCCACCCGCTGCTTCTGCCCGCCGCTCAGCTTGTGGGGCTGGCGGTGGCGGAACTTCCATGTGTCGGTGGCCTCCATCGCCTCTTTGATGCGCTGGCGCATCTCGTCCGGCGGCACCCCAAGATTCTCGAGGGCAAAGGCCACGTCTTCCTCCACCACAGTGGCCACAATCTGGTTGTCCGGGTTCTGGAACACCATGCCCACCTTCTGGCGGATGTCGTAGATTTTGTCCTCCTCGGCGGTGGTCATGCCCTCCACCCACACCGTGCCCTGCTGGGGCAGCAGGATGGCATTCAACAGCTTTGCCAGCGTGGATTTGCCGCAGCCGTTGGCTCCCAGCACCGCCACAAAGGCGCCCCGATCCACCGGCAGGCTTACGCCGTCGATGGCCCAGGGGCGGTCCTCGTCATATTTAAAGCGCAGGTCGTCACAGCGGATGATGTCGGGCATCGAAAAGCTCCTTCGGAGGTGTTCTTTTAACTGTATCCGTTCTATCAAATCATTTTATCGCGGTTTGCGCAAGTGCCAGATGATCCTTCGCCCACAGGCTCACAGCCATTGCACAAAGGCGGTCTTGTCGTGCCGGTTGAAGCCGGCCTTCTCGTAGAGGGCGTGGTTGCCATCCCGGCCGCCGGTCATCAGCATCAGCTTGTAGCAGTTCTGCTCGGCGGCGATGCCCCTGGCGTAGTTCAGCACGGCCGAGGCGCAGCCCTTGCGGCGGAAATCCGGCCCGGTGACCACGTTCTCAATCAGGCCGTAGGGCCGCTGGCCGTGGGTCAGGTTCGGCACGATGATCAGCTCGCAGCTGCCGGCCACCTCCCGCTCAATCTCGGCCAGGATGATGTAGCGGTTCGGGTCGGCCATGATGCCGGCCCAGAGGTGGTCCAGCTCATTCGAGGGCGGGGGCGCCGGCTCGTCATGCAGGGCGGTGTAGGGACAGCACCGCGCCAAGGTCAGCCTCAGTGGCGAATCGCAGATTCATGGTTATCCTCCCCGGCGCAAGGTGTGATTCAGACGCGCCAAACAACTACAATTAGTATATACTCACAGAATTAAAGCCATGAGTATTTCGTCGTAATACTGCCCATCCACACAGAAGAAGCCGGGCAGCCGGCCGGTCACCTTGAAGCCGTACCGGTGATAAAGTTCTATGGCGCGCTGGTTATCCTCCCGCACACCCAGGTGCACCAATTTCAGCGTCCCGGTTTCCCGGGCGTGGTTCAGCAGCTCCTCAATCAAGGCGCCGCCGGCCCCCTGGCCCCAGCAGGCCTGTGCCACCAGGAGGGAAAGCTCGCAGGTGTGGGCGCAGCGCTGCTGGGACGCCGCGTTCAGCGAGGCGATGGCCATCACCCGGCCGTCCACCTTACCGGCCAGGGTTATCGAGGTGGGCGAGGCCGCCATGTTGGTCAGGTAGGCCCGCTCCTGCTCCACACTCAGGTCAAAATCCTCGGGGCTGGAGGCCAGGAAATCACTCTCCCCGGCGGCGACCCCGAGAAACTGCAAAATCTCGGCGGCATCGGCGGGGTCTGCCCTTAATATATCCATCCTGTCGCCATTTTTAAGTCTGCACAGGCTCATAGCTTTACACCTCTCTTGTGGTGGGTTCGTTCAGCCGCACCATGTGGACATGGTCCTCCCACACCCCGCCGATGTTCAGGTAGCGCTTGGCCAGCCCCTCGTTTTCAAAGCCCAGCCGCTGCACCAGGGCGATGCTTTTGGTGTTGCGGGGCATCACGTTGGCCTCGAGGCGGTGCAGCCCGATGTCCTCGAAGGCGATCTCCACCAGCTGTGCAAGCCCCTCGGCCATCAGGCCGAGGCCGGTCCACTCGTGGTCCAGCTTGTAGCTGACAAAGGCCGAGCGGAAGGCCCCAAAGGTGATGCCGCCGAGGGCCACCATCCCGATCAGGGGAGCGTTCTCGGGCAGTTCCTTTGGACGCAGCCACAGGCGCAGGGCGGTTAGCTCCCGGGCGCCGCGCAGGTCCCGCGCCAGTGCCCGCCGCTGGAAATCCTCGGTGTAGAACAGCTTCTCCCGCAGCGGGTCAATCTCTTTGAAGAAGGCCTTGTTTCGCTCATAAAAATCCAGCGTCTGGCCGGCGAGGGCCGGGTCGCTTTGCAGCAGCACCAGGCGGTCGGTCTTATAGCTTTTTTTCAGCATGGGTCTCCTGTCATATCTCAGTATAAACGGGACAGGCACATTATCCTGCCGTAATGTGATGGTTGTGTGGAAGGGATGGCTCATGTCCCCACCCACCCGCGCACATTGGGTCCCCGGCCCGTCGCAGCCGGCCTCCGCCTTCCTGCGGTCGGCGTTTTCCGGGCGTCGGGTGCCAGTTGTTTTAGCGCAGCCGCGCCAAAGCCAACTGTCAGCCCCCTTGAAGGGACCCCATCCACACCGCCGTAGACCCACAAGGCAGCACGCCACCGGTGGCGGCCACCGGCAGGCCAATCTCCCCGCTGTGCACCGTGCCGCCGCATTTGCCGGGCAGCAGGCGGCCCAGCATGTAGCCGGCCACCCCGGGCGCAAGGCCGGTGGTGTAGCTGTTCACGGCAAAAAACAGCGGGTGGTCGTTCAGCACAGCCACCACCTGGGCAAGCAACGGCCAGATGGCCTCCTCCAGCTTCCAGATTTCGCCCCCCGGCCCCCGGCCGTAGCTGGGCGGGTCCATGATCACCGCGTCGTAGAAACTGCCCCGGCGCTGCTCCCGGGCCACAAACTTCTGGCAGTCGTCCACCATCCAGCGCACCGGGCGGTCCGCAAGGCCGCTGGCGGCGGCGTTCTCCTTGGCCCAGGCCACCATGCCCTTGCTGGCGTCCACATGGGTGACCGACGCCCCGGCGGCAAGGCAGGCCAGGGTGGCCCCGCCGGTGTAGCCGAACAGGTTCAGCACCTTGACGGGCCGCTTTGCCCCCCGGATCAGCTTATCGTACAGATCCCAGTTGGCGGCCTGCTCGGGGAACACCCCGGTGTGCTTGAAGCCGGTGGGACTGACGATGAAGGTCAGGTCCCGGTAGCCTATCTCCCAGCGCTCGGGCAGCTTGCGGCGGTACTCCCAGCTGCCGCCGCCCTTCTCGCTGCGGTGGTAGATTGCGTCCACGTTCTGCCACTGGTCGCTGTAGCGCGCGTCCTGCCAGATCACCTGGGGGTCGGGCCGCTGCAGCAGCACCTCGCCCCAGCGCTCGAGGCGGAAGCCGCCGGTGGCGTCCAGCAGCTCGTAGTCCCGCCAGCCGTCGGCCGGGCGGATGGTGGGCGGCCCAAACATGTTATTCTCCATCGCGCTGCTCCAACAGTTCCTCCAGTGTTCGCTGGCCGGCGTCCGCGTTCTCCGCTTGGGGCGGCGTGCGCCCAAGATGCTTCCAGGCCAGCTGGGTGACGCATCGCCCGCGCGGGGTGCGGGCCAGCAGGCCGGTCTGCATCAGGTAGGGCTCACACACATCCTCGAGGGTGACGGCCTCCTCCCCAAGGGCGGCGGCCAACGTGTCCAGCCCCACCGGCCCGCCGCCGTACATCTCGATCACCGCAATCAAAAGGCGGCGGTCCAGGTTGTCGAGGCCCGAGGCGTCGATCTCCATCTTCTCCATGGCGTAGAGGGCGGCGGCATCGTCGATGCTGCTTTTGCCCATCACCATGGCGTAGTCCCGCACCCGCTTGAGCAGCCGGTTGGCCACCCGCGGGGTGCCCCGGCTGCGGCTGGCAATCACCTCGGCCCCCGGCCCGTCGCAGGCGATGTCGAGAATGCCCGAGGAGCGCCGCACGATGCGGGCCAGCTCCTCGTTGTTGTACATTTCCAGCTTCAATATCACGCCAAAGCGGTCCCGCAGCGGGCTGGAGAGCTGCCCCGCCCGGGTGGTTGCCCCCACCAGGGTGAAGCGCGGCAGGTTGATGCGGATGGACTGGGCACTCGGCCCCTTGCCGATCATGATGTCCAGGGCGTAATCCTCGAGGGCCGGGTAGAGCACCTCCTCCACCTGGCGGGAGAGGCGGTGGATCTCGTCCACAAACAGCACGTCCCCCTCTTGCAGGTTGGTGAGCAGGGCGGCAAGGTCGCCGGGCTTTTCGATGGCCGGGCCGCTGGTGGTGCGGAACTGCACTCCCATCTCGGCAGCCACAATGCCGGCCAGCGTGGTTTTGCCCAGTCCCGGCGGGCCGTACAAAAGCAGGTGGTCCAGCGGCTCGCCCCGCATCTTGGCGGCCTGGATGTAGATTCGCAGGTTCTCCTTGGCCTTGGCCTGCCCGATGAACTCGTTGTCGTCCAGGCTTTTGGGCCGCAGGGAGTTTTCGATGTCGGTGTCGGAAAGGGTGTTCTCGGGCGACACCAGCCGCCCCTCATCCTCGGATGGGCCGGCTTGGAAGTCCAGGTCGTCGGTGGGTTTGATGGCCATTCGATGCTCTCCGCCTTATGTTCTCTGTGTTTGCAGCGTCCGTTTTTTTATCTGTTTTTCCCTATTTCCCGCAGGGCCAGCCGCACAATCTCCGCGGTTGGCAGGCCCGGGTCCACCGGGGCCACCGCCTTTGCGGCCTCCCCCTGGGTGTAGCCCAAGGCCACCAGCGCCGCCACCGCCTGCTGGGCGGCCCCGGCGGCCGGGGCGCTCACCGGCGTGGCGGATGTCAGGTCCAGCCCGCCCGAGGCGATGCCCTTGGCAACCTTGTCCTGCAATTCCAGCACCAGGCGCTGGCCCAGCTTCGGCCCCACCCCGCTGGCGGCGGTGAAGGCCTTGTGGTCCCCGCCGCTCACCGCCAGCACAATCTGCTGGGGCGTCAGCGCGCTCAGGATGGACAGCCCCACCTTCGGCCCCACGCCGGACACGCTGGTCAGGGTCATGAACATCCCCCGCTCGGCCCGGGTGGCAAAGCCAAACAGGGAGACGTCGCTCTCGGTGACATTCAGGTGGGTGTACACCGTGGCGGTCTCCCCCACGGCAGGCAGGGCGGCCAAAGAACTGCCCGGCACGCTGAGCAGGTAGCCCACGCCGCCGCACTCAACCACCAGCATGGCGGGGGTTTTTTCGGTGATCACACCGGTTAAAGAATAAATCATCTATAATGCACC
>JAJDIZ010000092.1 GCA_030266915.1 Ruminococcaceae bacterium OttesenSCG-928-D13
TTCCCGATTTTGATCAAATTCATCGACGCGGCGGGGCCGCTGTCCATCCAGGTGCACCCGGATGACGCCTACGCCTGGCGGGTGGAGAGCGAGGCCGGCAAAACCGAGATGTGGGTCATCCTCGAGGCGCAGCCGGACGCGTTTCTATACTTCGGGTTCGAGCGCCCGGTGGACAAGGCGGAGTTCGCCCGGCGCATCGCCGACGGCACCCTCACCGAGGTGCTGCACCAGCTGCCGGTGAAAAAGGGAGATGTGGTGTTTGTGGCGGCCGGCACCCTGCATGCCATTGGCGCGAGGATACTGCTGGCCGAGGTGCAGCAGAACTCCAACGCCACCTATCGGGTGTTCGATTTCGGCCGCCTCGGGCCGGACGGCAAGCCCCGCCCGCTGCATCTGGACAAGGCCCTGGACGTGACGACGCTGACCCCGGCAAACCCCAGATCGCCCGGCGCGAATGCGGCCCTGGCCGTACCCGGCGGCAAACTGGAGAGGTTGGCCATCTGTTCAGTATTCACGGTGGATCGCCTTTTGCTGGACGGCGAGTACACCGCCACCATGGACGGCAGCAGCTTTGTGTCCCTGCTGTGCTGCGACGGCGCAGCAGTGCTGGAAAGCGGCGGCGCCGCCCTTGAGCTGCGCAAAGGGGAGAGTGTATTCATCCCGGCGGAGCTGCCGGGCTTCACGCTGCGCGGAGCCGGAACCTGCCTGATCACCACGGTGTAACGGCCGCCCACGTTTGACATTTCACCGGGCTGTGCTATAATGGTGGCAATAATTGCCGCCGGGCAAACGTCTTTTGTTCATTCCGTTAGGCCAATGAAGGAATGAACAGCAGGCGTTTTCTTTTTTTGGCAAATCAAATAGCAGCCCGCCGGGGCTTTGCATTGTGTAGAAGGCCTGTGTTACACAACACAGGCCTTCCGTCTTTTTATGGGAGGTATCAAACCATGTACGAAGGAAAACCGTCCAAGCTTTTTGCCCGATACGCCGTGCCTCAGATGGTGGGGCTGCTGTTCAACTCGGTCTATCTGATTGTGGACGGGGTGTTCATCGGCAACCGCCTGAGCCGGGCCGCGATGGCCGCGGCCGCCGTCTCGGTGCCCTTCATCGAGATACTCATCGCCCTTGCGATGGCGGTGGCCTCGGGCGCGGGCATCCTGATCTCGAGCCGGCTGGGCAACCGGGACAGCACCGGCGCCCGGCAGGCCTTCAAACTGGCCATCAGGGTGCTGGCCATCCTAGGCGCCGGTATTGTGGTGCTGGGGAACCTGTTCATCAGCCCGCTGGCGCGGCTGCTGGGCGCCACCCCGCAAATTCAGGATGAGGCCGTCACCTATCTGTGGTACATCGTCACCTTTTCACCGTTCCAGCTGTTCAGCTTCCTGCTGGGCGGCCTTGTGCGAAACGACGGCCGCCCGAAGCTGGCCATGTTCGCGCTGGCCTTCGGGTCGGTGTCCAACATCGTGCTGGACTGGGCGTTTATGTACCCGATGAACATGGGCATTGCCGGCGCGGCGCTGGCCACCGCCCTTGGGCCGATTTTCAGCGTGCTGATTCTGCTGCCCCACTTCCTGCTGAAAAAGGGGGAACTCTATTTCACAAAGGACAAGGTGCGGCCCGGGGAGGCCCGGCGCGTCTTTGCCCTCGGGTTTCCCGCCTTCATCATGGAGTTCACCATCGGCATCATCACCTTTTTGTACAACTTCGCCATCGTGCGGAATGGCTACGGTGAGCTGGGCCTGGCCGCCTACCTGATCATCGGCTACCTGATGCTGATTCTCCTGACGGTGTTCCTCGGCCTTGCCGAGGGTTTGCAGCCGGTGTTCAGCTACCTGGCCGGCGCCGGGCAGGAACTGAGAGGCCGGGCGCTGCGGCGCTTCTCCACCGGCACGCTGCTGGGCATCGGGGTGCTGGCCTACGGGCTGATCCTGCTGGGCGCCAAGGGATTCATCACCATGTTCGCCCCGGGCGACGCAGAGCTGGTGGCCTTCACCCACGGCAGAACCCTCGTCTATTTCTCCGGCTTCTTCCTGGCCGGCTTCAACATCCTGATGATCTCCTACTGGCAGTCTGTCCAGCAAGCGCGGAGCGCCCTGCCGGTTTCCCTGCTGCGCAGCGTGGTGCTGCCGCCGGTGCTGCTGCTTGCCCTGCCGCCGTTTTTTGGCCCGGAGGCAATCTGGCTGTGCCACTCCCTGAGCGAGGTGCTCACGGCGGGGGCGGCCCTTCTGCTGCTGCGGGGCCCCGGGCGGCTGCCTCGGCGCGTGACGGACTGATCAATGATCGTCTAGGCCCGCTTGAGGTGGGCGGCGGTTTTTTCGAACAGCAGGTCGATCTCGATGGGTTTTGCAATGTGGTCGTTCATGCCGGCCTGCAGGCACCGCTGGATATCCTCGGCAAAGGCGTTGGCCGTCATGGCGATGATGGGCACCTTTTTCGCGGCCTCGCTGTCCAGCCCGCGAATCATCCGGGTGGCGGTGTAGCCGTCCACCTGGGGCATTTGCAGGTCCATGTAGATCACGTCATACTTTTCGGGCGCCGAGCTGTAAAGGTCATAGGCTTGCTGGCCGTTTTCGGCGCACTCGATGGTTGCCCCGCTGTCCCGCATCAGCTCAAGGATGATCTCCCGGTTGATCTCCATGTCTTCGGCCAGCAGGAAGGTGCAGCCCGAAAAATCGAAGTTGTCCGCTTGGGCGGGGGAGGCCTCCTCCGTCTGGGTGGGCGCCGCGCTGACGCCGCTGGCAAAGTCGAAGGTGAAGGTGCTGCCGGCGCCCGGGCTGCTTTCGGCGGAAATCTTGCCGCCCATCAGCCCAACGATGCTCTGCGAGATGGCCAGCCCCAGCCCGGTGCCGCCAAAGCGCCGGGAGATGCTGCCGTCGGCCTGCTCGAAGGCTTTGAACAGCCGGGCGCGCTGCTCGTCGGTCATGCCGATGCCGCTGTCGGTGATGGAGAGGCGGATTCTCGCCTCCTGGGCCGTGGCCGAGACAAGGCTTGCGCTCAGGCGTATCTCGCCCCCCTCGGGGGTGAACTTGACGGCGTTGGACAGGATGTTGAGAATCACCTGGGACAGGCGCAGCCGGTCCCCGTGCAGGTTTTTGGGGATATCCTCTGCCACGTCCAGATAAAAGCGCTGGTTTTTGTCGTTCATGTTGCCAATTACGATGTCCCGGCAGTCGTCCAGCATCCGGGAGAAGTTGTAATCCTCGGCGTAAAGCTCCAGCTTGCCCGATTCGATCTTTGACATGTCGAGGATGTCGTTGATGATGCTGAGCAGCTGGCGGGAGGCGTTGTCCAGCTTGTCCAGGTAGCCGTGGATCTGCCCGATATCGGTGGCGTCCCGCGCGATGGTGGACATGCCGATGATCGCGTTCATCGGGGTGCGTATCTCGTGGCTCATGTTGGCCAAAAACTCGGTTTTGGAGCGGGAGGCCGCCTCGGCGGCGTCCTTAAGCTCGGTGAGGGCCAGGTTCTGCTGGTTGATCTCGGTGATCATCCGATGGTAGCTGCTGATGTCGGTCAGCGTGAGCACATAGCCGGCGGATTCCCCCCGCCGCCGGATGAAATCCTTCGCCACGGCGTAGTCCCGTATCTTCCCGTCCGCGCCCCGGATGGAGAATTCGCTGTCGGGCAGCTCATCGGTGAGGGAGGCGATGCGCTCGAACAGGTCATCTGGCCGGTACTCCACGGCCACCGAGCGCATGTAGGCCGCCGCGTCCCGCACAGTGGTGGCCTCGTGCTCGATGGCCAGCGCCGGGAAGGCCTTGCGGAAGGCCGGGTTTGCGTCATCCACCTGGCCGATGTTGTTCACCACAAGAAAGCCCTCGGAGAGGGTGTCAAAGATATTCACCGAGGCGGCGGTTTTCAGGTTGAACAGCCGGAAGCGGATCGAAAACAGGCCGTACACCGAGAACATCACCACAAAGCCCAGGGGGGTGGGGTCCTGGTTCATCCGGCGGATGTCGAAGACGTGCAGGATGTTGATGATGAACGGGCAGGCCGAGCCGAGGGCCACCCAGATCAGGGTGGGGTATTTTTTGATGTTCCGCGCCACGTAGACAATCAGCATGATGAAGGCGGCGGCCAGCACCGCGTAGGAGGCGTAGGAATGCGCCCAGAACAGCGGCCCGAACACCCCGGTGCCATAGGGTGTGTAGCTGGTGTAATAAAGGTGGTGCAGCGGGTTTGACAGCAGCGCCGCCACGTCGGCCAGCATGATGAGGATGAGAACCGTGGTCAGCACCCGGCTGTCGGCCAGGGGGAAGCCCGCGAAGTGCATGATGTACAGCAGCATCAAAAACGGCAGGCAGCAGACGAAAATCATCCAGATGGGCTCCAGTATCCGTACAATCTGCGGCGAGGTGATGGCGGCGATGCCGTTGAGCAGGGTCCACAGCGAGGCCATGGTGCCCATCAAAAAGAAGATGATGAGGTACCGGCCGCGGGTGCTGGCGAACCACACCTTGCACACAAGATAGAGCAAAATGAGGGACGCGATGGTGGAGACAACGAAGAATGCCATGAATTAATCACCGTTTTCGGATGTGTGGGGGCGCTGCGGATTGACCGGCAAAAACGCCGCAAGTATTATATCACAAAATAGCGAAATAAAAACCCCCCATCTTCGCCGAATTCCAGGCCGGGAAGCCACGCAAGGCAGCGCATTGGCGCTGCCTTTTGCACATGGGAAAGCCACCCGCCGGGTTGGACGGGTGGCTTTCGTTTCGGTTGGGATTCCGGCGGGGGCTGGCGCATCAGCTGCCGCGGCCGTCATCACCGGTGCCTGACTGCTTCCGGTAGGCCTCCATCGCCAGCGCCGACACGTACCAGCTCAGCAGGCTTTCAGCGCCCTGGTTGCGGTCGGGGCCGTCCTCGGTCAGGCCGTCACAGCACCCGCCGGACACCGGGTTGATCATCTGCGCCCCGTGGCTGTTGTAGCCGAGGAACCAGTCGAGGCAAAGCTCGGCCTTCTCAAGGTAGCGCTTGTCGCTGGTAATTCTGTGGGCCTTCAGGCAGCACAGCAGGGTGCCGCAGGCCTCCACCGGCTGCTGGTTGTAAAGGCTTGGGTTGCTCTCGCCCATGCTCCAGCCGTGGCATCCCACCGGCCAGAAGAAGCCGTCACGGGTGGTGGCCTCCAGCAAAAAGTCAAAGCTGCGCAGCCCGATGGAGAGCAGCCTGTCCCCGCCGATGACCTGATAGCCGGCCAGCAGGGCGTGGGGGATGGTGGCGTTGCAGACGGTGATCTCGCTCTCGTACCAAAACCAGCCGGGAACGGCATTCTCGTGGTAGTGGGTGGCCACCCGGGCCAGGTGCTCGGCCAGCATCCCCCGCAGGCCCTCCCGGTTCCACAGGGCCACCCCCAGGCAGGTGTAGGCGCAGGCGCGCAGCTGGGTGAGCCGGTCGGCGTGGGGAGCTGCCTGCTCCAGCAGGGCGCCCGCCGCGCCGCGCAGCCCCTCGGGCAGGGCCGGGCGGGAGGTGATGTAACCAAGGCACCAGATGCACCGTCCGAAGCAGTCCTGGCTGGCCGCTTCCTCGCGAAAGCGCCGGTCGAAGCCCATTCGGCAGCGGAACCAGCCGTCCACACAGGCATACTGCAAAAAGGACAGCGCACGGTAGCAGGTGTCCAGGTGCTTTGGGTCCCCGGTGGCCTCGTAGTACATCGCCGACATCATCATCAGCCGGGCGTTGTCATCGGTGGTGTAGCCGCCGGCCGGGTCCGGCAGGTCATATATGGCCTGCCGGAGGATGCCGGTGTCGTCCACCATGCGGCGCAGGTGGGTGTCGTTCAGCGTGATTTTGGTTGCGGTTTTCATGACGCTTCGTCCTTTTATTTTTGGGCGGCCGGCTGGTGTTATTCATATTATACACAACATCGCATGTCGCATAGGGGCGAATCCATAAACCCAGGAATGGAACATCCGGCGGAACCAGGGGTTATTTGGTCGAATCCAATGGGTATATTGCATGAAATTACAAGTTTTTACAGGTGTGTCCAGTTATGTCCCTGTGATTGTTCGGGAAAATATTCCACCGCTGAAATCTGGCTAAATCGGTTTGCGGCCGGGTGTGTATTCTTTTGAAGAAGTCCACTCCCAGCCATGGCGAGAGGCCGGGACTTCAGGTTTCAAACAATCGATCAAATTTTGTTCTCAACTCGCATTGACATCCCTCACGCCAACCCGGTATTATAGAGTTTGGGTGCCTAAGTATACAATATTCGATGGCATCCATAAACCGCCGATAGCGGGTAGCTTTCAACCGCCACATGGGGATGGGCGGAGGGGAAGATCATATCATGGAGTACGCAGAGAGGGAATTTTTATGGCACTAGCAACCAGGCCAACCCGTTTGGCCCATGCGATGGAACAGCTGGGAACCAACGCCAGTGTGCTGGCCAGGTACAGCGGCGCGGACCATTCGCTCATTAGTAAATGGCAGCGCGGGTCAAGGCCGCTGTCGGCTCGCAGCAAACAGCTTGCACCGGTGGCACGGGCTTTACTGGAGCTTGACAGCGAGGACGCGCTGGCCGAGACGCTGGCGCCTTACCAACAGCAGGGGGAGAGCGGCGAGGAGGCGATGCGCGCCTACCTCACCGGCACCGACCTGCCCGCCCTGCCGCCCCGGGTTGAGGCCCCAAAGCGGCGCACCAGCGGGGAATACACCGTGCAATACCGGGTGTACCTGGGGCGGCGCGGGCTGCGGCGTGGCCTGCTGGCCATGGTGGACTATCTCATGACCCTGCCGCCCCAGCGCGAGATGACAATGCTGGTGCAGGGCCGGTACGACTGGGTGATGCGGGATACCGAGTTTGCCATGGCGCTGGCGGACAAGCTGGAGCGGGCATTTGAGCGGGGGCTGCAGCTGCAGGTGGTAAACCGCGTCGGCTATTCCATCGCCGAGGCGCCGGCCCTCTCCGGTGCCTGGATGCGGGCCCACCTGAACGGCCATGTGCGCAGCCGCTATTATGACGGCGAACCGCCGAAGGACGTGCGCTTCGCGGCGGTGATTCACGGCTATTGCAGCCTCTGCGTGCGGGTCGACCTGGACGTGGAGGACGGCCTGTACGGCTCGATGCACACCGACCCGCAGGAGACCCGGAAGACGCAGGCTCTCTGCCAGGCTTATCTGGATGACAGCCGGCCCACCACACAGTATGACTTTTTCAGCCACCCGGAGGGCACCGGGCAGGGCGCAAAGCTGTGGACGTCCGGCCCACTGCCCACCTGGGGCAAAAACGACGCCCTGCCGGACGGCAGCTTCTACGCTCTATGCCGCGTGCCGGTGTTTGGGGTGATGACTCGGGCCGAATTTGCCCAGGTGGCGGGCGCCGAGCGGCCGGAACTGCCGGAATACCTGTTCTCCGCCCAGGGAGACTTTGCCCCGGGGCCTCACCGGCTGATCCTGTGCCGGGAGGATGTGCGCGACGGCTTGGCCAAGCAGCGCCGCCAGCACGAGGCCCTGAGCAAGCTGCTGCACCGGCGGGCCTTTGTAACCCGGGAGCAGTTGACCGCCCAGCTGCGGCGCATCCTTGGGGCAATGGACGAACGGGACGACTTCGCGGTGGCACTGGTGCCCCGGGTGGCCTTCGAGAGCTTGCAGCTGGGGCTGGTTTGCTGGCGGAACAGCGCCTCGGTGGGCTGGCTGTCCAGCGGCGCACAGAGTGTTTTTGCCAACGACCGGCCCACCAGCGGCGCCATCTATGGCTATGTGGGCCATGTGTGGGACCGGCTGCTGGCAGGCTGGAAGCGGCAGGACAAGGTGCGCCGCCAGCTGCGCAAATGGCTGGCCGGCAAAGAGCTGGACAAGACCGTCGACGACAGCGCCATTGTGCGCGGGTGGAGCATTCTGCCAAAGGAGTGAGTGTCCCCACCCCGGTTTGTGTTACACAACATTTAAAAGGCATCCGCACTTTGGCGCGGATGCCTT
>JAJDIZ010000093.1 GCA_030266915.1 Ruminococcaceae bacterium OttesenSCG-928-D13
GCGTTATGATTTTCATTGCAATTTCAATTGATAAAACAAATAATCCGGGCTATTATAAACAGCCCAGTGTAAGTTTTCACGAGAGATGAGAAATGGCGGACGGGCGGCGCGCGCTGGGTGAAAAAAAGCGGAAAAAGCCGAAAAAGCCGGGCATAATGCGGGTTTGCGGTGCAACGACGGCGGGAATTTTTGAAAAATACTGCATCATTCTGCAAAGGGTGGTGCAATTTTTTTTGCCCATTTTTGGGGCGGGCGCGGGCGGGGTTGCCCTGGCAGATTTAAGGCGTGATTAAACCGCGCTTAACGCGGGGTGAAAACAGGCATAAAAACAACCCGCAAGCCCTGAGTTAATCAAGGTTTGCGGGTTTTAAACGGGGCGGGGCGAAAACTGTTTAACCGCTGGGGCGGCTGGCGGTGATGGGGGCGCTGATCCGGCCCGCGAGGGCGAAAAAACGACCGAAAGCAGCGCAAAGTGGCAAAAAACAGTTAAACAGCGATTAACCATTGAAGCAACGTGAAAAGGCGCACAGGGTGATTTCAATTTTTTAATAGGAAGTGCGGAAGTAACATTGTGTTTTAATCGGAAGTAGTTCCCATTAAAATAAAGATGATATTACGACAATTAATATTTCGCAGTCAGCAGAGCCATTAAAACCGTCATTTTAAACGCGAACAGTATATATATTCATGAAACTTGCATAATATGCACAAATGAAGATTAGCCCTGGTACTTCTTACGCCGTATTTCCATGACAATTCCAAACACTGCCACAGGCAACTCAGCAACTTCTTTGGGCGTGTAGGTGCGTGGTGCATATTGTGTGTTAATGGGCTTCAATGTAAGGCTTCCATCCTCATGAAGCTTCACGGTTTTCAGTGTTGCCTCATAGCCATTTACATAGACGGCGCAATCCTGCCCGCATTCGCAATAATTCTGCTTGCGAATGATGACTGTATCTCCCTCAAGATACTCAGGATACATACTGTCTCCTCGGACTTTCAACCCGAAATATTCGTAGTTTGGATTAAACTCCGCAGTAGAAAGCTCCTCGGTGTCAACGACATCTTCAATTGCTTCAACCGGTACACCAGCAGGTATACTACCCAAAACATTAATAACAATTTTACCTACAGCGACTTGCCGTGGGTCTTTTAGCTGCGTCGCAGTGTTGGCATTAGTATCGTAACCCGCACCCAGGATATAATCAGTGGTTACGCCAAGAATATGGCTTAATGCCAGCAAATTTTTCCCGGCTGGACGTTTGCGCCCAGCCTCCCAATTACTCACTGTTGTTTTGGAAACACCAAGAGAAATCGCCAGCTCTTTCTGCGACATTTCCTTAGCCTTTCTTGCCACTGCAATATTCCTCATGGTGACCACCTCACGCACCCATTATATAACCAATGGTTATATCCTGCAATAGGAAAAAGTTTCCCAATAGTTATTGACAAGTGTTTTCGTTTCCCGTAATATAACTATTAGGAAACATTCTCGCTAGAAAGTGAGGGCCGATATGACTTTAAGGGAGATACGAATTGCGTGCGGTTTTCGGCAAACGGTTGTTGCAAATAGGCTTGGAGTAAAGCAAGCGGCTGTGTCGAAATGGGAAGCGGGAAAGTCATACCCCACTCCCGACAGAATTGCTAGACTTGCAAGTCTCTATAAGGCCACTGCAGATGAAATCATTAAGGCAATTTCTGAGGCAAAAAATGCAGAACCGCAAATAGACCCGCCTGACGAACTGGCGGGATGAAAGGCAGGGTGAGCATGAAAAAGGGCAAGACCGGTATCTATCGAGACCTGCTGATCGGCTACCTGGCCGTTGGGCTGGGGGCCGTTGTCACCCGGGTGATTGTGTTCCTGGTCACCATCAAATGAATGCTGGCGACCTGACGCCACCAGGCTGAGCCTGTCGCATCAGGTTTAAATACGCCAGGTAACTGGCGGCGCGATGCCGAAACGGGCCGGATGGCCCGTCCACCGAGGGTGGCCGCTCGGTGCTGATGAGGTGGCCGCGAATGGAGGTGTTAACCGATGACGCGAAAGGAATTTGCTCAGTTCCTTGATCTTGAGGAGTTCGACGTTCTGATTGCCAGCAGTACACGCCTTGGACGAACCCATGTTCTGATTGACAATCGCTATGAGTCGGAAGATTGCGTGGCTGTGAAATTTGAGCACAGTATACCGGACAAGCCCCAGATTGAGCTGAAAAAACGCCGCTTCAATATACTCGAAGCGGCAGAGAAGCAGTCTCCCAGGGCTATACGTTCCGAAATTTTGTGACGTCCAACACGATTGTCCCACCCAAGATATTGCTTTCCTTGAGGTATTGAAGGTACCCCAAGTCTGCCAATTTCCAGAGTTCCGCATCCACATCCATGGCGGGAAACACTGCGCTCTCACTAAATGTTGTCTGGTTGGTGCTTTTGTAGTGTTCAACAATTTGACTGAGAACCTGCTCTGTTGTATGACTCACCGGATTCACCCCCTTTCTGGTGACAGTATACCAGAGAAATGTATCCAGCTACAGGTAAATCATTTCACAAAACCATTTCAAAAGCCGAAACGCGGGTGCAGCCCGCGTCCTGTGAGGGATGGCCTCCCGCAGCTGATGATTGGCAGGCCGGAAAGGAAGGCATATGCAGAAGTATTACTACACTTTTGGTTCCGACGAGCGGTTTCCGTATCAGGGCGGCTGGGTAGAGGTGCAGGCGACCAGTTTTACGGAGGCGCATGCAAAGTACCGTAGCCGCTTCCCGGACATACTGCCCCGCTGCCTGAACTGCTCCGACTATTACGATGAGAGCCGGTTTGAAGCCACCGGGATGCTTGCCACCGGCAATCGTGGGGCTTTCTGTCACGAGGTGATCCAATGAGTGATAAATCCCAGGACATTAAGCAGGCCATGCTGGAGCGTGGCTACGAGCTGGTGATGATGGTGCCGGACAAGGCAGTGCTGGGCCGGTCCATCTACCCCACCTCGATACACCCGGGCGTGGTGTACCGGCTGGACGCCCAGGGCGGGCTGTATGACGGCTTTATGGCGGACTACCACAGCGCGAACAAGCGGTTTAACCACATTGTGGCCGAGGAGCCGGCGGCAAAGAGCGCGGAGCAGATGATCTATTTCAACCAAGTGTACACCACCCACCGGATCGGCTTTTACAAAGACTGGATGATTGTGCAGCCCTTTGACGGTGAGATTTTCTGCTTTGCGCCCTCGGATGAATGGAACGGCGGGATGTTCCCGGACCTGGACAGGCTGCTGGACATGTACCAGCCCTTTGGGTACTTCTCCAGCCTGGAGCAGGTGCTGGAGTGCATATGAAAGGGGTTTCGACATGCCAGAGCGACTGACCGGTTGGGACAAGGATGAAAACGGTGTGCCTCATGCCTATGTGGTAAAGTGCTTTGCCGGCGATGGGTGCCCTGATATGGACACCTCGAAATGCAACTTCTGTGATGATCTGGTGAGCACCTACGACAAGCTGGCGGCCTATGAGGACAGCGGGCTGACACCTGGTGAGGTGAGGGCGCTTGCTGTTGGTATCTGCGGCACAGGCGAGTCTTGTTCAAAGGTAGCCCCACTGGAGATCATTCTACAAGCTCTTGCCACAGCTATTGATGGGCCAGGGGCGTCCGGCGCAATAGAGTCGCGTCTGGAGGCTATTCGGCTAGCTGTTGCTGAAGCCATTGATGATACATGAAAAGAAGCGTCTTTGTGATTGACAGCGAAGTCTGTGTGCAAATTTGCAAGAGTTCCTTGTGGCTCATGTCCTGTTCTAAATCACGTTCTTCCAATACATCCGTTTTGCTTTTAGCTATTTCAAGTGCAGTGTTTAAGAGCAGTCCATCAACATTGACCGAAGCCATAAAAGCGTCAAAATCTGGCAGATGTGCCATGCATATCCCTCCTTTTACGCCTAGTATACCACAAACAGCCGAAACGCGGGCGGGGCTCGCGTATGCCGGGGATGGCCATCCGGCACTGATGAGGCAGGCCAACACAGGAAAGGCAGGTGTAGCCATGGTGGCGGCACACGCTTTACAACCGAATACAGAGCTGACTGTGGCGGAGGTGGCCGGGCTGATGGGCTGCAGCCCTCGGTATGTTCGGCAACAGGTGTCGGCCGGGCAAATGCCCGCCGCCCAGCGCGTGAACGAGCGGAACCGGCCCATTTACTACATTCCGCTGTCGGCGCTGGACCCGAAGCTGCAGCGGCGGTATTTGAAGGGGCAGGGCGGCGGAGGTGGCGGCGGCAAGCAGGTGGTTTTGCCTGACCGGCGGCACAAGCCACTGGAGCAGTTCAGCCTGGCGGAGCAGACACGGATACAGTTCTGGTGCCGGCTGCTGGATGAGTGGCAGCACTACCGCCACAGCCGCGAGGGCGCAATGGCTGCCCTGGATGCCAAGTTCATTGCCTACGCCGAGGTGCGGTACCAGGATGAGTACCAGCGGATGTTTGGCAGGGAGTTTGAACTGAGCGCCGGCACCCTGTACCGCCGGTGGGCGGCCTTTAAAGAGCAGGACCTTGGCGGGCTGCTGGACAAGCGCGGACAGGCGGTTAAGGGAAAGAGTGCGATTCAGCCTGTGGTGTGGGATGCCTTCCTGTACTACTACCTGGATGAAAACCAGCCCACTGTGGCCCGCTGCTATGACGACACTGGTGAATATATCCGGGAAGCGTTCCCCGAGCTGCACGAAGATATCCCCAGTGTGCACAGCTTTTACCGCAAGCTGGAGCGCGACTTGCCAAAAGCTCTGGAGGTGCTGGGGCGGCAGGGTGAAAAAGCGCTGCGTGACCGCTACGGGCCATATATCCGAAGGGAGTACGAGAACATGGACAGCAACGAGTTTTGGGTGGCAGACACCCACACCCTGGATGTGCTTTCCGAGGGCGAGGACGGCAAGATGCACCGGCTGTACCTGGTGGCCTTCTTCGACGCCCGCAGCGGCATTTTTGTGGGGTGCCACATCACCGACCAGCCCAGCAGCCAAGCAACCCTGTTGGCCCTGCGCCGGGCAATCCAAAAGTACGGTATCCCGGAAAATATCTATGTGGACAACGGGCGCGAGTTCCTGACGCATGACGTGGGCGGCCTTGGCCACCGGGCGAAAAAGAAAAACAAGGATGAGTTTGTGCCGCCACCGGTGTTTGAACGGCTGGGTATCAAGATGGTGAACGCGCTGGTGCGCAATGCCCGGGCCAAGGTTATTGAGCGGCGATTCAGGGATGTGAAAGAGTTCATTTCACGGCTTTTCCCCACCTATACCGGCGGCAATGTGTTGGAGAAGCCGGAGGCGTTGAAGTACAACCTGAAAGCCGGGAGGGTTGTGGCGGATCAGGAGCTGCTGGGGACGGTGGAGCTGCTGCTGTTCCATTACCTGAACGAAGAACCCTACGGCGGCTCGGTGGCGCGGGACCGTGGCAAAACCCGGATGCAGGTGTATGGCGAAAACCTGCACAGCAAGCGGGTGGCCCGCGAGGATGACCTGAACCTGCTGATGATGCGCAGCAGCCGGATGCAGACGGTGGGGCGGCGCGGGGTTCACCTGGACATTGGCGGCATCCGCTACGACTATTTCAACGAGGAGCTGCTGCTGTTCTATTCCGGCAAGAAGGTGTTCTACCGCTACGACCCGGACGACCTGAGCAGTGTGCGTGTGTATGACGAAGAGGGTCGCTTTTTGACTGTGGCGCCGGTGGATGATGTGATGGTGATGGAGTACGGCGCCAGCAAGGACGATGTTTCGGCGGCTGTTCGGGCCCAGCGGCAGTTTGAAAGGGCCGTTAAGGCCCAGCTGAAGGATGTGGGCTTGGAGGCGCTGAACCCGACAGAGGCGGTGCAGCTGCGCATGGCAAAAGCCCTGCGGGCCAAGGATGCGGAGCGCAAAGCCCCCGCGCCGGGGGTGATTGAGCTGGAGACGGTGCAGGAGACCGCACGGCTGCCGGCCGCAGTTGGCGGGCGGATCACCGATAGGATGCTGGAATCGGCCAAACGAATGTATGGAGGAGGTTCTGACAATGAGTAACGTCTACAATGTGGAGCTGCAAAATCGCCTACAGCAATATGTGGATGAGGTAGGCAGCCAAAAGGCGGCGGCCAAGAACATAGGCTTCAACAACGGCACGGTTATCAGCTTGTACCTGAATAGCAATTACGGGCGAGGCAGTGTGTTCGGCAAGGGCGATCTGGCCGGAACCGAGCAGAAAATTGCGGAGTTCTTCCGTATTCATGACGCTCGGAAGGAGCAGCCGGCGGTGTCCTCCCCCCAGGCGGTGGACCCAAGGCGGTATGCACCCATCAACGTATCGGAGAGCATCTATAGGGATATTAGCTACTGCCAGCTGGTGAAGGGGATGCTGATGATAACGGGCGCCCCGGGCATTGGTAAGTCGATGGCAGCTCGGAAGTTCTGGGAGGACAACCCCGGCACTGCGATATTCATTGAAGTCACGCCGGTGCTGGGCGTGCTGAGCCGGTTTTTGCGTATGCTGGCAAATGAGCTGCATATCATGGAGCGGATGGAGCAGGGGGCCTTGGTGGCTGCCATAGAGGCCCGGCTGCGCGGAACCAACACGGTGCTGATTATTGACGAGGCACAGCATTTGAAATTTTCAACCAGCGAGGAAATACGCAACTGGTCCCAACCACATCCGAAGACTGGCCAGGCCGGGGTGGGCATTGTGCTGATAGGCAACCCCGTGATGGAGAAAAAAATGAAGAGCGGGCGGCATGCTGGCCCATACGAGCAGCAGCGGAGCCGCAGCCGTACCCAGCGCTACGATTTTAAGGATACGACGCTAGATGATATCCGAATGATCTTCCCCGGGCTCCAGGGCAAGGAACATGAAAGAGAAGCCCGGTTGATGCTGGCCATCAGCCACACCTGGGCAGGCATCCGCAATGCGGCCATTCTCTGGAATGACGCGATCAAAGACGGCGGTGTGGATTATGCCACCCTGCAACGCAAGGCGCTTAATGAGGGAATACTGGTGGCTTAAACGCCGATTAAACCGCGAGAAAGGAGCCATTAATGAACCAAAAACTGAGGCGGATTGTAGTTGTTTTCCTGGCCGGCCTGGGCTGTGGTGTGGCGTTTGCCGCCGGCTGGGTGGTGCTGAACGGCCGGACCGGGCCGGCAGGTGGTGAGGTGCTGATTCCGCTGCTGGCGGGGCTGCTGGTGTATCTGGGGTATATGGCTGGCCTGCTGCGGGCGGAGGCGAAGAGACAATGACAAAGGCTGAATGGGAGAAGGTGGAGCAGGCCTTATCAAATTTCTTCACAACCGTCACATTGGATGTTGATGGCTACAAGGTGCAGCTGCGGCTGGCACGGATCACCACCTATCGAAATGCGCTTGAAATCTTCGTGAACGGTTTTTTCAAAGGGGAATGGCTCATCAATGATTGTGAGGAGCGCCGCCGCTTTCTACCCCGAAAGGTTAAACATCTGTACACGGCCAGCCAGGTTGAAAAGCTGCGGAAGGAACTGAAGGTGTCAAAAAAGTCGATTGAAAAGCACAATCCCAGTTTTGATTACTACTCAACACACTGGACATCCTTTTCGGCGCTAAAGAAGCATCTGATCGCC
>JAJDIZ010000094.1 GCA_030266915.1 Ruminococcaceae bacterium OttesenSCG-928-D13
CCAGCTCGTCCACGCAGTCGAAAGTGAAGTTGAAGTTTTCGGGGATATGGATTTTGAAGTGCTTTTCAAAATCCTCCTGGCTGGCAAAATCAGCCCGGGCGTATCGCTCAAACAGCAAAGGTGGTCCCTCCATGCGGGAAAGCGTACGGTGGTCGGCGGCGTTCGAGGCCGACGGTTCGTTCGTTAATTAGTTAGGCTAACTATGTAATTCGTCGGAAATTGTACCACAGCATCCCGCAAAATGCAAGTGCGATCTTTTAACGCAGCTGCGTTTAACAGCTCCGCGCCGTGTGCAATGGAGGCGAATAGGGCGCGCATTCTCAGGTAACCCCAACCGGGCCAGCAAAAAAAGAGAGGTGAGGGTCAGCCCTCACCTTTTTTCTCATCTTCGCCGTACACCGCCGCCATGCGCGCAATCCGCCTTTTAACCTCATCCCGCAGCTCGGGTGGAGCCAGCACCCGCACCTTGTCCTGCAAGCCCATCACAAGGTCGGTGAGCCAGGGCAGGTTGGTGGTGGCAAAGCGCACGGTGCCGCCGGTTTCTCCTTCGTCAAAATTCTGGGCGCCCAGCCTGTCCATCAGGAATTCACGGTCCTCGGGGCGGTAGGCCAGCCGCACCTCCACCGGCTCCGCTGGCCTTGCCGGGGCTTCCTGCTCCTCCGGCCCCCTCTGCCCTTGCAGCTGGAACACCAGGCTCCCCAGCTCCCGCGGCGCAAAGGTTTCGGCCGTCAGCTCATACCGGGGCACCCGCGAGAGCTTGAACATCCTGAAATCCTCACGCATCCGGCACCAGGCGTAGAGATACCAGCTCTGGTACTTGAACACCAGTTTGTAGGGCTCCACCTCCCGCCGGGTGTAGACGCCCCGGGCGCTGTACCCCAGGCTGATGATCCGCCGCTGGGCAATGGCAAGGCGCACGTCGGCAAACATGTCGTCGATCTCGTCCCCCTCAAACCAGGAGGACAGGTCAATAATGATGTCTCCCCCGGGCGCGGCCCGCTTCTCCCGGGGAATCAGCTTGTCCATCAGCAGCTCCACATCCTTGTTGCCGTCGATGCTGTGGATGCCGGCCAGGGCAGTTGCCAGCTTCGAGAAATCGTCGTCGGTCAACAGGCGCCGGTCCAGCTTGAAATCCTCCAGGATGCCTACCCCGCCGCCCGCACCGGGCCAGGTTACAATCGGGATGCCCGCCGCGCTCAGGGTTTCCAGGTCCCGGAAAACCGTGCGCCGGGAGACCTCCAGCCGGCCGGCCAGCTCGTCGATGGTCACCCGCTCGCGCTGGAGGCAGGTGTAGATGATTTTCAGCAGCCGGTCGGTTTTCATAAAGGTCACCTCGGGTATTCTAAAGGCTTGGGCGCGGGGGCCCGCCAGGACGTTCTGTCCCCCATCTTACACGGTTTTTTGATCAAAGAAAACACATTGACAAAACGAGCCAAACCTGTTATTCTGGACAGGTAATCCAGATGTGACACTGCCTCACATGTATTTGTAAGTCTTTGCTTCACTAGAGGACTGCGAATGCATGTGTTTTTTTATCGCATCTGGGAACAATAATAATTTTGGAGGCTCTACATGAACAGCGGTACCGTAAAATGGTTCAACGAAAGCAAAGGCTATGGTTTCATCTCCAACGACGATGGCGGCGAGGACGTGTTCGTACATTTTTCCAGCATCATGGTCGACGGCTTCAAAACCCTTGCCGAGGGCCAGAAGGTCAACTATGACGTGGAGCAGGACCCGAAGAACGCCAGCAAACTGCGCGCCATCAACGTGGTGCCCGTATAATCAATCACACATGAACCGACAGCCGGGGCTTTCGAGCCCCGGCTGCCGTTTTACCCTGCTGCCCTTCGCCGCAGGCCAGCCAAAAATAAGGGGTTGACAAAGCAAAGCGAAGGGGCTATACTTGCTGCAATATCGGAAAGGCTTTGAAGGAGAGAAAGACGCGCCCTATGCCGGAAGCCGCCCCTGGCGGTGCAGAGAGCCTGCGGTTGGTGCAAGCAGGCCCCGTAAAGGCGCGTGAAAATACACTCCGGAGCCGGTGGGCTGAAGTTTCAGTAGGCCCGCCCGGACGCCCCCGTTACAGGGCTAGGGTTGATGGACCTGAAAAGAGCGGCGGCCGCACGAATGGGCCGCAATGAGGGTGGTACCGCGGAAGACTTCACAGCTTTCGTCCCTCGGACATTTTGTCCGGGCGACGGGGGCTTTTTCTTTTGCCCCGGCAGGCAAAATGTTTCTCCATCACATCCGCACGCAAACCCACAAACTGGAGGAACAAACCATGCAACACAACATCACAAAGACCATGCCGCAAACCACCCCGCAGGTGACCCTGTTTTCAGGCGAAAACATCCCCCTGGAGATGCACAAGGTGCGCATGGTGCAGCGCATTAACCTGTTGCCGGTGCAGGAGCGCCTTGCCGCCATGCAGGCCGCCGGCGGCAACACCTTCCTTTTGCGCAACCGGGACGTGTACCTCGACATGCTGACCGACAGCGGCGTGAACGCCATGAGCGAGGCCCAGTACGCCGCCATGATGATGGCCGACGACAGCTACGCCGGCAGCGAGACCTTCTACAGGCTACAGGCCGCGCTGCAAGACTTCTTCGGCACCGAGTTCTTTCTGCCGGCCCACCAGGGCCGCGCCTGCGAGAACATCCTGGCCACCGCCTTTGTGTGGCCCGGCAGCACCACGGTGATGAACTACCACTTCACCACCACCAAGGCCCACATCACCCGCCTGGGCGGCAGCGTGGTGGAGGTGGTGAAGGACGAGGGAATGCAGACCGTCTCGGACGACCCGTTCAAGGGCAACTTTGACCTGGACAAGCTGGCCGCCACCGTTGAAGCCGCCGGGGCAGATAACATCGCCTTCGTGCGCATCGAGGCCGGTACCAACCTGATTGGCGGGCAGCCGGTATCCCTTGCCAACATGCGGGCCGTTTCGGCCTTCTGCCGCGAGAAAGGCCTGCTGCTGGTGCTGGACGCCAGTTTGCTGGCCGACAACCTCTACTTCATCAAAACCCGCGAGGCCGAGTGCGCAAACCGCCCCCTGGCCGACATTGTGAAGGAGATGGCCGCCCTTGCCGACATCACCTACTTCTCGGCCCGCAAGCTGGGCTGCGCCCGGGGCGGCGGCATCTGCACAAACCGGAAGGACCTCTACAGCAAGATGCGGGACCTGGTGCCCCTGTTCGAGGGCTTCCTCACCTACGGCGGCATGTCGGTGCGTGAGATGGAGGCCATGGCCGTGGGCATCAAGGAGACGCTGGACATTCACGTCATCAGCCAAACGCCCCAGTTTGTGGAGGCCCTGGGCAGTGAGCTGATGCAGGCCGGGGTGCCGGTGGTGACCCCCTTTGGCGGCCTGGGCTGCCACCTGGACGCCAGCCGCTTTGTGCCCCACATCCCCCAGGAGCAGTACCCTGCGGCTGCGCTGGCGGCGGCGGTGTTCATCGTCTCGGGCATCCGCGGCATGGAGCGCGGCACCATGAGCGAGCAGCGCAACCCGGACGGCAGCGAGCACCTGGCCGAGATGGAGCTGGTGCGCCTGGCGGTGCCCAAGCGGGTGTTCACCCTCTCCCAGATGAAGTTTGCGGCGGATCGGGTGGCCTGGCTGCACGAGAACGCAGAACTGATTGGCGGCATGGAATTTGAGGACGAGCCGCCCACGCTGCGCTT
Source organism: Ruminococcaceae bacterium OttesenSCG-928-D13 (assembly GCA_030266915.1). Classification (GTDB taxonomy): domain Bacteria; phylum Bacillota; class Clostridia; order Oscillospirales; family Ruminococcaceae; genus JAAYCI01. The sequence goes on from JAJDIZ010000094.1 coordinate 3,682, forward strand.
CTTCCTTGGCCGGCTGCGCCCGATTGGCGACTGGCAGGAGCGCCTTGTGCAGAAGTTCCTCGAGGACATGCCCTCGGGGCTGTAAACCTGAAAAAGCCCGCCGCAGGTGACCTGCGGCGGGCTTTTATTCAAGTGTGTCCAGACATTAGCAAACCCGGTTTCGGCCGCTGTTCTTTGCCTCGTACAGCTTTTCGTCGGCGCCCTCGATGTAGGTTCCGATGGTGTCATCCTCGCCGGGCGGCCCGGCAAACACCCCAATGCTGACCGTGACGGCCAGCCTGCCGGCGCTGGTCTCAAACGCCGTTTGCTCGATGTGGTGCCTGATGCGCCCGGCCAGCTGGCAGGCCTGCGCCCAACTCAGCCCCTCACACAGGGCCAAAAATTCCTCGCCGCCGTAGCGCACAACGATGTCGTTCTCCCGCAGGTTCGCCTGTAAAATTTGTTGCAGCCGCACCAGCACTTCGTCCCCCACAGGGTGGCCATGGGTGTCGTTCACCTTCTTGAAAAAGTCTATGTCCAGCATCAGGGCCGCCAGCGGCTGGCCCCTTTTGCGGGCGCGCGCCAGAATGGCGGGCGCATGCTCCTCAAGATAGCGCCGGTTCTTTGCGCCGGTGAGCGGGTCCTGCGTCGCAATGGTGTTCAGCGCCTCCATTTGGTCCACAAACTCGGTGATTTCCCGGATGATGTAGCCCACCCCGCAGCGCTGGTTGATGCCGCTGGACAGCTCGAAGGTGGAAACCCGGTAGTAATTGCCCACCTCCCCGTCGTAGAGGCGCATCTCCCCGCCGGTGTAGCCGGGCAGATCCTCCACCTCCAGCAGCCTTTGCATGTCTGCCACGGTTGGCCGTGTTGCCCCGCAGTAGCGCTGGAAAAAGACGGTTCCCTCCCGGTTGATGTCCACACAGTAGCCGTTCAGGTCAAAGGCAACGTAGGCATCGTCCACCAGGTCCAGGGCGGTGTTCCGGCCGGTGAGCAGGTAGCCAAAGAACAGGTAGCTTATCACCGCCATCGGCATCCAGGTGGTGAACAGGCTGATTTGCAGCTCGTAAAACAGCGGGAACATCTGCTCCAGCCCGGAGAAAATGGCCTGGAGGACGGTGGCGCCCAGTACGGCCAGGCGGGTCCAGGTTTTTTGCAGCATGCTGTCCTTCTCAGCCTGCATCACGCTGACCACCGCCAGCGCGGTTACCAGATAAGCGTATACCGAGATGGCCAGCGAGGCCGGGCCATAGACCAGATCAAACCCAAAGCCGCCGGGCCGCTTCGGCACCGCGTCAAGAATCAGGTGGTGCCAGCCGTCGGTGAGGTACAGCGGAATAAGCGCCAACAGCACCCACACAAAAACCCGCTGGTGCCGGTAAAAAAACGAGCGCCGGCTCTCGGCCAGGTTGAACACCATCAGCGCAAAAAATGTGTTTGTAGCCAGCGACGAGGCCATCATCACCAGCGCGCAAACCTGCAGGACGGGGCCGTCCGGCAGCAGCAGGCCCAGGGTTGCGGCCAGCCCGAAAACAATCCCCACCGTCATAATCAGCAGGCAGTAATTCAGCGAGGGGATGCCCCTCGACTGGTATTTCAGAAAACGCAACAGCAGCCAAACCAGGATAAACAGGTTTAGCCCCGACAGCAGCATCGAGATATAATGCAGATTGATCGACACTCACTCCATCTCCCGCAATTTCTCTTATCCTCATTATTATAATAGCAGAACGTCAGTTTTTAGACAATAGCGGAGTTTACCGTATAAAGAAAAACCGCGGTTTAAAATCGCAGTTTTCGGTGGATGGCGCCAAATTTAAAGAATACACGCTGCCCGGCCATCTTGTGGACGGATTACCCCATCCTCGGTGAGCACAATACCCACCGGCACATCGAAGGGTTCACGGGGCACCTCGGGCTGCAACAGCCTGCCGCGGCACAGGCAGACCACCGGGCAGCGCGCCTGTGGCAGGAATCGGTCGTAATAGCCGCCGCCGTTGCCGAGGCGAAAGCCATTCCGGTCCACCGCCACGCAGGGGGCAACAACCAGGTCGAAGGCCGCCGCCTCCAGCAGCGGAGCGGTCTCCCCCGGCTCCAGAATGCCAAAAGCGCCGGGGGTCAGGCCCTCCAGGGTGGCAACCGCCCGGCTCTCCATCACCCCGCTGCCGAGGCAACGGGGCACCCCCACCCGCTTGCCCCCGGCGATGGCGCGTTTGAAAATCCCCCGGGTTTCGGGTTCCGTGCCCATACTAAGGTAAAGGAACACGCTTTGGGCTGCTGACCACTCGGGCAGCGCGAAAAGCAGCGCCTCGATTGCCGCGTCGGACCGGGTGAGGTATTCCGCTTCAAAAGTTTTAGCCTGCGCCCGCAGCCGGGTGCGCAGGGCCTGTTTTGTTGTCTTCTCGGTTTCCATGCCGCCCCTCTCTGCACCGCTGCCGTAACCCGGCCCGCTGTTTTTGCTAGGCGCGCAACAACAGCAGCGTGCCGGCTACAATCAGCGCAAGCCCGGTGCCGGATTTCAATTTCAGCTTTTCCCTGAAGATCAACCAGGCCAGCCCCACCGTCACCACGATGCTCAGCTTGTCGATGGGTACCACCACGCTGGCGGGTCCCTCCTGCAAGGCGCGGTAATAGCACAGCCACGAACCGCCGGTGGCAAAGCCCGACAAGATCAGAAACAGCCAGCTGCGTTTATCGATCTGCCTGATCTGGCGTTGCTTTCCGGTGACGAAAACAATCAGCCAGGCCATCACCAGCACCACCATGGTGCGCAGTGCGGTGCCCAGGTTCGACTCCACCCCGGCGATGCCCACCTTGCCAAGAATGGCCGTGAGGCTGGCAAACAGTGCCGAAAGCGCCGCGTAGACCAGCCAGGCCCAGCCTTTCCTGCCGATTTCCCCCTCGGCGGCGGGTTTTTTCTCAATCATCAGCATGGTGCCCGCGGCGATGAGCACCATGCACACCACCTTGAGCAGGCTCAGCCCCTCGCCAAGGAAAACGAAAGCCAGCAGCATGGTCAGCACCGTGCTGCTCTTGTCCACCGGCACCACCTTGTTCACATCGCCTATTTGCAGCGCCCGGAAGTAGCACAGCCAGGACGCTCCGGTGGCCAGCCCCGAAAGGCCCAAAAACAGCAGGGTGCGGGCGTCGATGTCTCCGATGGTGCCGCCTGAGCCCACCACCAGCACCATCACCCAGGCGAACAGCGCCACCACGATGGTCCGCAGGGCGGTGGCCAGGTGGGAATCGGTATCCTTGATTCCGATCTTGGCCAAAATGGAGGTTATGCCGGCAAAAAAGGCCGAGCCGAAAGCATACAGCACCCACACGCCGTATCACCCCTGTTTTTCAACGCGCCCGCCGGCCGGAGGATGAGGGAATTCCCAGGGCCTCCCGGTATTTCACGATCACCCGGCGGGAGACAATGATGTTCATTGATTTCAACGCGTCGCAGATGTTCTGGTCGGTCAGCGGGTGGGCCGGGTCCTCGGCGTCCACCAGCTTTTTGATGCGCTCCCGCACCAGGCTGGCGGAGACGGCGTTGTCCCCGCCGCCCACCGGGACGGAGAACAAACTTTTCAGTTCCACCGTGCCGGCGGTGCACACGATATACTTGCCCTGCACCGCCCGGCTGATGGTGGACAGGTGCAGCCCCAGCTTGTCCGCCAGGGCCGACATTGTCATCGGCTTCAGGCCCGTGCCGGAAGAAAAATACTCCGGCTGGGCGTCCACCACCTCGCGCAGCACCCGCAGCAGGGTTTTCTCCCGCTCCTCCACCGAGTGGATCAGCCCGGTGGCCTCGCTTTGCTTCTTGCGCAGCCAGGCCGCCGCATCGGTGTCGGTGGTGGTTTTCAGCATGG
>JAJDIZ010000095.1 GCA_030266915.1 Ruminococcaceae bacterium OttesenSCG-928-D13
GAGGGGATGGGCCAGCGCTGGCTGATGTTCCGGGTGGACAGCCCCGAAGTGCTGGAAGACGTGAAGCGCTGCATCGCGATCCGCCGGAAAACGAAGTGACAAGGACGGAGTGTGCCTGATGGAAATTGAGGGACAGATCGCAAGCTTGTACACGAAGGATACCAGCACGGCCTATGCCAACCTGCAGGCGCTGGAGGCGCTGTCCCAGCAGGCGGACACGCTGTATCCCCACCTGGGAGAGTTCATCGGCATGCTGCAAAGCGGGCAGTATGTGGTGCGGGTGCGCGGGTTCCGGCTGCTCTGTTTGCAGGCCCGGTGGGACAGGGATGGCGTCATCGACCGGGAAATCGATGCCATCCTGGCTGCGCTGGGAGACGAGAAACCCACGGCAGTGCGGCAGATGCTGCAGTACCTGAAATTCATGCTGCCCTACAAAATGGCGCTGTACGGGAAAATTGGCAACGCCGTGCGGGCCATCGACCTGTCCCGCTTCAAGGATACGATGGCTCCGCTGATCATGAATGACATGGACGACCTCCTGCAAGCAATAGAGGCGCAAAAGAAAAACGAAGAATCATGAGGACATTCGGCACCCGGCTGGACCTGCTGGCGCCGGTCAAGCCAAAGCAATAGCACAAAGCAACGCCCCGGGATGGCCTCCCGGGGCGTTGCTTTGACGTATTAATTACAGGGCGCGCCCGATGCTCAATGGGTAATCTCCGAGAAGAGCTGGGCCCACTCGATGGCGGCGCGGTAGGCTTCGGCCACTTGGCTGTCGGTGAGGCGCAGTTTTTCGCACAGCCCGGCCGTGGTGTCCCAGTCTCCCGCTTCCATGGAGATGATCAGGTCCAGCGTGTCCCGGCCGATGTTTTTCTCCTCCAGCAGGGCCCTTTTGGTGAGGGCTGGCACCGGCATCTGGGCCAGGTTGTCCTCCAGAGAGTTGTCGGTGAGGGTGTCCAGCAGGGAGAACAGGCCCGACAGGAAGAATGCCTCGCCATCGCGCTTGCGGCCCAGCAGGCTGGCTGCCGATTCGCAAAACTTGGCCCGGGTCATGCTCATGATGATAAGCTCGGAGGGCTTTTTCTCCCCCAGGGTGTTCAGGGCCGAGACGGTCAGCCATTTGCGCAGCTCGTTCTTGCCCAGCAGCAGCAGGGCCTGGTTGATGCTCTTGACCTCGTTTTGCAGCCCGTAATAGGCGGAGTTGACCAGCCGCAGGGTTTTGTAAGTCAGGCCGATGTCCTGCTTGACAATCGAGGCCATCGCCTCGAAGTCCATCTCGTCCCGGGCCAGCTCCCGAATCAGGCGCACCTGGTTCAGCTTAAGCGGGCTCAGCCGCTTTTGCCCCATGATGTTCGGCTTGGCGAAGAAATAGCCCTGGAACAGCGTGCAGCCCAGCCGCCGGGATTGCTCAAAAACCTGCAGGGTTTCCACCTTTTCGGCCAGCAGGCGGCATTTGGTGCCCACCAGGGCCTGCCGCACACTGACAATGTTGCGGTAGCTTTTGCGGGAGCCGTCCACCTCAAGCTTCACAATATCGCACAGGGACAGCAGGGCGCTGTCCTCCTTGCGAAACCAGTAGTCATCCAGCGCAATCTTATATCCCTTGTGCTTCAGCTCGCGAATCGCGTCAAGCACCGCGTTGGTGATATGTATGTTTTCCAGCACCTCTACCACAAGGAACTCCTTCGAGTAGAGGGTGGCCACCTCGTCCAGCAGCAGCCGCTCGGTGAAGTTGACAAAAGCCGGCACACCGCCGGTTATCTTGTTGATACCGCCCCAGGTCAGGGCCTCCAGCACATCCATGGTGGCTCTGTCTCCGTCGAACGCCAGTGGCTGCCCGGATTCGTTTTTATCCGGGTTCGGCCTGAACAGCAGCTCATAGGCATACAGCCTTTGGTTGTCGTCCAGGATTGGCTGGCGTGCAAAGTACGAATTGATGGGTACCCCTTCTTTCTGGCTGGTTGGCATCGGAGGGTGCGCTATGTTTTAAAATACCACATTTTTCATTTTCCTTCAACATATTCTGCGTAATATTGGGGTGGCGCAGCCTGTTTTTATACAGGGTTTTCGGATTGAATCGTCACTGCTTTCTCCAAATTGGCCACCTTTGGGTGTAATCCAAGCGCAGAAAAAAACACTGTTCATCCTCTTTAAGAGCGATGGACAGTGTTTTTGTGGAGCTCTCATCCAGAGTTGAACTGGAGACCTCATCCTTACCAATTTCGAAATGCGCGTATCTTCGCGTGTTACACGGTGTTGTGCCGTGTTAAATAATACGCCGTTTCGTCATTTTCATATTGCCCCGTGTTATGCCGTTTTACCTCGTTTTTGTCTCTGGCTGGGGTTTTGGCGGGGGCTTTTTTACGTTGGTAAGTTCGTGCTCACCCATAAACCACTTCTTTAGTATACCACAAACACCCGCATGGAGCGCATCTTTTTGAAGGATGCGCTCTTTTTCTTTTGGAAGAAGGGAGCATGAATGAACAGCAATGCAACTGGCCGCTACCAATACCCAGACGGCAATGTGAACATGAACAGCGTGGCCCACCTGACCGGCACCTTTGCCGCCGCACTTGCGCAAAGGGTGTGGGAGCATTCGGGCCACGGCGAGAGCGCCGTGTACAACCTGTTTGAAAAGCTGGAACGACTGAACAATGAGGGCCGCGAGGCCGAGGTGATGGAACTGCTAAAGCTGGTGTGCGACATTGTCGGCCATGCGTTTCCCAGCGAGATTGACAAGGCCACCCAAAGCCTGCAGGTGCGCACCGGCTTTATTCTCTCGTTCCTGTCCGACTATGATGATGCCCTGCTGGATTTGGATGATTAGCTATTTCCGAGAATAACCGATTAACCCAAAGAATTCTCTTTCCTTTGTTTCATCTATTAGCATATCAAGAAATGCTTTGTTGCTAAAATTATTGGAGACACGTTTAGAGACTATCGTACCCAAATTGCGGAGTCGGCGTAGTTTTACAGCACTTCTTATACGGTCTTTAAGCATCTTATTATTTTGTATGACTTCGACAAATGCATTGGCGGATTCATCATCAAAGGTTTCAAACATTTCGGGGATTTTCATAGCTGCCCCATTAGCATAAAAATCTGTACGTGAATACATAGCACTTCCCCCAATATGCCCAACGTAGGTTTGGGTAAGGCCATTGACATAATCATATAGCAAATCACGAGGTATGTACCCCGCGTATTTGCTTAATTGGCGGACACATTCATTTTCGGTAGCAAAAACATCAACATTCTGGTTGAGGCTATCAATAATGGGTTTTAGATATGTTCGCCGAGTGTTGGTAGAGAGATACTTTTTTGCGCCAACAATATCTATAAAGGCCAATGCATAATCTATTTTTTGCTTATGCCCACTCACGACTTCTTTATCAACACTTTTTGCTATTTGTAGCACTGTCTCTTTAGGCAAAACTTTCCATAAAAAAGGGGCGACATATTCAATGTTTGACCGCAAAATGGATGAACAGTTATCAAGAATATAGGAACTGAAAAAACGATTGATTAATTCGCGTTTATAAACATCAGGCAAATCTTCTATTGCACTTGTAACGCTGAACTCGTTGCGATAAAAATCTTCCGTTCCCATTACATCGATATATTCGTCTATATCAATTATTTGGGGTGGATATTCTTCACTTAATACGTACTTTATGCAGTCTTCCATCATTGCCAGAACTTTAATCGCTCCCGGCTCAGAACTACGTGGATGCCCATAAAAAACATGCCGGGTCTCTTTTGCTTGTTTCAATATTTTGTGGGCTTCCCAACTGATAACGCCCAATTTGTAAGCGCCATCAATTAACATTTCATCATTCACATTATCTTGAAAGTCCTCATAACAAGATACGGTTTTTTTGGGATTCATCTCTTTGTTGAATAGCTTAATACTTCGATGCAATATTTTGTTTCGCAAATCGTCAACAACAGCATTCCAAAAAGAGCCGATGGCGCTCCTATATCCACCAACAGGTAATACTCGCATCGTTTCGATGATGTAGGGACTGTCACGCATTTCTTCTCTTATTTGGTCGCAGGTTGTTCTGAACAGCGTAAGTTCATTCGCTGGTGAATTGTCGGTGCTACCAACAGCAATCAATTCAGAAGAATCCATATTAACTCCCCCCGCATCATAGTGTTACTTATAGTCAGTCTAGCACAGAAGAAGTTTTTGTTCAATTAACGTCATTACCCTTATGAACGTCTTTTTTCATGCCAGAAAGGGGCTGATACCCATTGCCGTGGATTGAACCCGAAACCGTAGCCACGGCCAAAAGCGTTGACCTGTTCTCTTACCTCACCGTGGCCGAGCCGGGGAATATCAAGCGGTGCGGGCAAGACGAATGGCGGCTGAAAGACCATGACAGCCTAAAGGTGAGCGCCACCGGCGGCAAATGGCACTGGCATTCCCGCAGCACAGGCGGCACCACCGCCGTGCAGTACCTCATTGTGGTGCGTGGGTATGCGTTCCTAGAGGCGGTGCAGATGGTGCTGGACAGCAAGGCCGCGCCTTATCTGCCCATTGAGAGCATGGGGCCGCCCAAGCCCTTTGCCCTGCCGCCCCGCCACGAAAACGACCAGCGCGTGGTGCAGTATCTTTGCGGCCAGCGAGGGGTAAGCCGTGAGGTAGTGGAGCATTGCCGCGCCGTGGGCGCACTGTACGAAAGCGCCCATTATCACAGTTGTGTGTTCGTTGGCTATGACGAAAACCACACGCCCTGCCACGCCGCCATACGCGCCACACAGGGCGATTTCAAACAGGATGTGGAAGGGAGCGACAAGCGGTATTCCTTCGCCTTACAGGCGAAAAATGGGCCGTTTCCGGGGCTGTATGTGTATGAAAGCGCCATTGACGCCCTGTCGGACGCCAGCTTGCGGCTATTGCAGGGCGAGGATTGGCGGGCGGCGCATTACCTGTCTTTGGCGGGCGTTTCGCCCCTGCCAATCATTCAATATCTGAAACGGCACCCCGAAATATCCGAGGTGTATTTGTGTTTGGACAATGACGAGGCGGGCCGAGACGCCGCAGAGCAGATAATGGACAATTCTGATTTGTCAAGGCCGGGATTGGAAATTTCTTTTGTTCCGCCTGTTGTGGGCAAGGACTACAATCGGCTTTTGCATATCACCCGGCGCTGCCGAAATACATACAACCGGCCCCGCCCGGCACGAAACTCCACAGACAGGGAGGTGTAAACATAGAAACCATAGCACTTGTGAACCAAAAGGGCGGCGTGGCAAAAACCACCACCGCCGTAAATCTCGGCATCGGGCTTGTCCAAGCGGGCAAGTCTGTTTTGTTGGTGGACGCCGACCCGCAAGGAAGTCTTACCTCACACCTGGGCCACTACCCGGAGGATATGCCGATAACCATATCCACGCTGATGCAGAAGGTAATGGGCGGCGAGGTCACTGAACCCGGTGAGGGCATCATGCACCACAGCGAGGGCATCGACTTCATCCCCGCGAACATCGACCTGTCCGTGCTGGAGCGCGACCTTTGGAGCGCGGCCCGGCCCATGACAGTGCTGGCTGCCGTGGTGGAGCCGTTACGCCAGAAGTATGATTACATCCTTTTGGATTGTGGCCCCTCGCTGGGTATTCTCACGCTGAACGTGCTGGCGGCAGCAAACAGCGTCCTCATTCCAATACAGGCCGAGTTCCAAGCCCTGCGCGGTTCCCAGCAGCTTTTGGGCACGGTTTTCCGTGTGCGCAACCATGTAAACCCGGATTTGTCGGTCAAAGGCATTGTGATGACAATGGCCGACACCCGCACTCGCCACCAGCGCGAGGCGATACGGGATGTGCGGGAGACCTTTGCGGGTAAACTTCGCGTGTTCAAAACCGTCATTCCCCGCAGCATTGCCGCCGCCGATGCAAGCGCCGCAGGCAAAAGCATCTTCGGATATGAGCCGCGCAACAAGGTGGCCCATGCCTACAAACAACTGGTACAGGAGGTTTTAACACTTGAAAACAGAGCAAAGCAATAAGGACAAAAAGCAGTCGGCCTACAAGGGTGTGGAGGATTTGTTCAACAAACCGGCTGATAAGCCTGCCGACCCCAAAGGTCCGATAGACAAGGAAGATGTGTTGTTGGCATTTGAGGCCCTGCACTCATTCAAAGACCATCCCTTTGGTGTCCGTGACGATGAAGAAATGCAGGAGCTGGTAGCCAGCATCAAAAACCGGGGGCTGGATGAGCGCATCAAAGTGCGCCCGCGCAAAGAGGGCGGCTACGAGATCATTTCCGGCCACCGGCGCGTCATGGCCTGCAAAAAGGCCGGGATGAAGGAAGTCCCCGCCACCATCTACAAAAACCTTGACGACCCCACCGCCACCGAAATGATGGTGGATGCCAACCTGCACCGCCAAACCATTCTGCCCAGCGAACGCGCCAAGTCCATCAAAATGAAGATGGACGCCCGCAGCAAGCAGGGGCAGCGCGGCAAAGGCAAGCGCACCGACGCCGAGATTGCCGATGAAATGGGTATCAGCCGCAACTCCGTGCAACGGCTTGTTCGCCTGCTGGAACTCACCGAACCTCTTTTGAAGATGGTGGACGAGGGGCGCCTTTCCGAGAATCCGGCCTATGAGCTGTCCTTTTTGCCCAAAGAGGAACAAGACCTTGTGCAGGACTGGATGGAGCGTGAGGACAGGAGCCCCACGCAATCACAGTGCATGAGCGTCAAACAGCACAGCCAGGCATTGCGGGCCGATAAGAAAAACACCCAAAAGAGCCTCACCGAGGATAATATCGACGATATTATGCAGGGTGAGCGGCTTTTGGAGATTTACCCCCTCACCGAGAAGGAAAAGGAAAAAGAGGCCAAAGCACAGGCGGAGAAAGAAGTGCCGGCACCGGCGCAGGCCCCGGCTGGCGTGGCGGCTGCGCCGCCCGCGCCAGCCACCGCCGAGCAGGGGCAGGAAAAGCCCGGCGGAGCGCCTGCACCAAACTGGATGGAAGATAGCGCCACGGGTAGCGCAGAGGCCCCCGAGGTGAAGGGCATCCCGGTACAGTTCCCCGGTGGCACATCCACCATCCCGCCGAGCACATCAGCCCCGGTCATCCAGCAGCAGACGCCCCCGGCGGCAGCACCGGCCACCACCCCGGAGCAGAACAAGGCCCAATCAACGGACGCGGCAACAAGGGCCTATATCCGTTCCCAATGTATGGCCGAGATTCGGACGGACAACATTGTGATGCCAAAGGCCGATGTGAAAAAGCTGTTGCCCAACTGCCACACCAATGCCGAATATGTGGCGGCTATCACGGCGGCTTTGACCGACGCCCAGGTTGCGCAAACCAAGGTGAAAGTGGGCAACACGGCCCCAGCTATCCCGCCCAAGACCCCGGAGCCAGTGAAAGTGGACAGCAAGGCCCCGGCCATCCCGCCCAAGACCCCGGAACCGCCGAAAGTGAGCAGCACGGC
>JAJDIZ010000096.1 GCA_030266915.1 Ruminococcaceae bacterium OttesenSCG-928-D13
CGCCATGCCCACCGACTCCTTGGTGATGCCGGCAATCTCGTCCAGCAGTTTTTCCATCTGGCCGCGATAGTTGGAGTTCACAATAAACTTGATGCCCAGCTGGTACAGCCCCGGCCCCACCTTGTAGCGCCCGGTGACATCGTCCCGGGTGACAATGTCGTAGGCCTCGTAAGTGGCCAGGATGCGGTATACGATGGTGCGGTTCAGCCCGGTTTTGGCACAAATATCGCCGATCTTGAACATATAGGGCGGGACATTCAGGGCCTGCAGCACCTGAATGCCTTTCTCAATGCTGGCATTTTTTTCCATAAAGCTCCTTGCAAGGCGATCTTTATATTACATTATATGTCCAAGTGTAAACATGTAGGGTAATTCTGTCAACTGTTGGTTAAAGTGCACAAAATTACCATTTGTGTTGCAATTTCTGTGTGTGGGCGGTATAATCATTTCAATAAATACGAACACTATGTTCGATATGCGAACATAGTAGCGAAAGGAGGATGAAATGCAAGGCGACAAAACAGCCCTGCGTGGGGCAGTGGCCAGCCAGGAGATTGTGGATTGGACCATGGAAATGGTGCGCCGGCCGTCATATTACGGCATTCCAAACCAGGAGACAGCGGTGGCCGAGTACATCAAAACGGTGTTCGACAAGGAGGGCATACCCTGCCAGCTCACCGAAGTGGAGGACGGGCGCTGCAACGTGACCGCCACCCTGAAGGGCACCGGCGGCGGCAAAAGCATTCTGCTGAACGGCCACATCGACACGGTGGAACCCAACGACATGGAGCGCGCCTGTGACCCCTACATTGAAAACGGCCGCATCCACGGGCGGGGAACCTCGGACATGAAGGGCCCGGTGGCCTGCATGATGGCTGCGATGATTGGCATCAAGCGGGCCGGGCTGCAGCCCAAGGGGGACATCCAGTTTGCCGGCGTGCTGGACGAGGAGCATTCCAGCATCGGCACCATCGACCTGCTGAAGCGGGGCATCACGGCCGACGGCGCCATCGTGGGCGAACCGTCCGGGCTGGAGGTGTGCGTGGCCCACCGGGGGCTGGAGTGGTTCGTTTTCCACTTCATCGGCAAAACCGTGCATGGCGGCCGTCAGAAGGAGGGCGTCAACGCCATCCAAAAGGCGGTGGACTTCATCAACGAGATGAACAAGAGCCTGGTGCCCAAGGTGTACGCCAGAAAGCACCCGATGCTGGTGGAGGCCACGGTGAACGCCGGGGTCATCCAGGGCGGCACCCAGCTTTCCACCGTGGCGGGGGACTGCTGGCTCTATGTGGACCGCCGCTTCCTGCCGGGGGAGAACTACGACGACGTGGTGGAGGAGTTCCAAAGCCTGCTGCGGACCCTAGAGGAGCGGGACCCCACCTTCAAGTGCGAGATGCGGGTGACAGACGAGAGCAAGATGCAGGACGGCTACATCCACCCGCCCATGGAGATTGCCCTGGACCATCCGCTGGTGAAGGCGGTGGACGCCGCCATTCTGGCCGAGAGTGCTGTCGAGCCGGTGCACACCCTGTTCCCGGCCTGGACCGACGGCGCCCTGCTGAGCCACTACGCCGGCATCCCCTCTGTGGTGATTGGTCCCGGGGAGATTGAGATGTGCCACTCCAAAAACGAGAACATCGCGGTGGAACAGCTGGAGCGGGGGTATCTCACCTATGCGTTGGCGGTGCTGGATTTTTGTAACCAGCAGAAATAATCGAACAGGTGTGAAAAAGGAAGGGGATATCGAAAATGGAACAGGAACAAGTTAAGAAAAAGAAATTTAAGGTGCCCCATGTATTCGTGATCATCATGGGCATGGCGCTGCTGTGCGCCCTGCTCACCTACGTGATTCCGGCCGGCCAGTATGACCGGGTGGAAAATGCCGACGGCAGGATGGTGGTTGACCCGGACTCCTTCCACTATGTGGAGCGCACGCCGGTGAACCTGTTTATGTTCTTCCAGTCCTTCCACCAGGGCCTGGAGGAAACCGCCGGCATCATTTTCTTCCTGTTCATCGTGGGCGGTTCATTCAGCGTGGTGCAGGCCACCGGCGCCATCGAGGCGGTGCTTGGCCACGCCACCAAGAAGATGTCCGGCAAGGAGCGGCTGCTGGTGCCGGTGGTAATGATCCTGTTCTCGCTGGGCGGGGCCACCTTCGGCATGGCAGAGGAGGCGCTGCCCTTCATCCCCATCATGGTGATGCTGGCCATCTCGCTGGGCTTTGACTCTCTCACCGGCGCCGCCATCGTGATGGCCGGGGCCGGGGCCGGGTTTGCCGGGGCCTTTTTGAACCCCTTCACCGTGGGGGTGGCCCAGGGCATCGCGGGGCTGCCGCTGTCCTCCGGCATGGGGCTGCGCATTGTGCTCTATTTTGCCATGACAGCGCTGACCATCGGCTATGTTTTCTGGTACACCGGGCGGCTGAAAAAGAACCCAAGCTACAGCCTGATGTATGAGTTTGACCAGACCCGGGAGGACAAGCTGGACATGAGCCAGCTGAAGAAGATGAGTGCGCGGCACATCATCATCATCCTGATCATGATCGCCGCCATCATCACCTTCACGGTGGGGGTTATCCAGTTTGGCTGGTATTTCAAGGAGCTGACCGCGGTGTTCCTGGTGATGGCCATTGCCAGCGCGCTGATTGGCGGCATGGGGCTGGACGGCTTCGCCGAAGAACTGACCAAGGGCATGGCCACCATTGCCAGCGGCGCGCTGATTGTGGGCTTCGCCCGGGCCATTCTGGTGATCATGACCCAGGGGCAGATCATCGACACCATTCTGTATGGCGCGGCCTCGCTGGTGGGCGGGCTGCCCAGCTGGGGAGCGGCCGTGGGCATGTACATCTTCCAGTGCTTCCTGAACTTCCTCATTCCCTCCGGCTCGGGGCAGGCGGCGGTATCGATGCCGATCATGGCGCCGCTGGCCGACCTGACCGGCGTGACCCGCCAGACCGCCGTGCTGGCCTACCAGCTGGGGGATGGCATCTCCAACATCTTCACCCCCACCTCGGGCTACTTCATGGCCGGGCTGGCCCTGGCCAAGGTGCCCTGGAGCAAGTGGGCCAAGTGGTTCTGGAAGCTGCTGCTGTTGCAGTATGCTTTGGGGCTGGTGTTCATCCTGATTGCCACCGCCACCAACTATGGCCCATTCTGAACGCTGAATGGTATAAGACAAAAAAGCAGAAGCCCGGTGCAGCTCTATGCTGCGCCGGGCCTCTGTTTTTGCTTTCAAAAATGCGCGGTTACCCGCGGGGCACGGTGCTCAGATGAGCGGGCCCTTGCCGGGTATTTTGGGAATGCCAAAGCGCAGCGTGACATTGGGGTGGCCGGCGGGCAGGGCGCTTTGGTTAATGCCAACGTCGCCGTTGATGGAGAGGTAGATGAAGCAATCGGTGGTGTCCCAGCCGTACACCGGCTCCATCAGGCGGCGCAGCTCCGAGGCGGCCTTTTTCAGTGCGCCCTCGAGGAAGTCATCCTCAGTGTTCACATACCAGTGGCCCTCCGTTTCGGTGACCGGCCAGTTCAGCGGGAAGTTCTTGATCAGCCGGGTGTTCACCAGCACTTCGCCGGCAACCTCGATGCCGGTTCCGCACACCTCGCCGTCGCCCATCGAGGCGTGAAGGTCGCCCATCTGCAAAAGCGCGCCGGGCACCCGAACCGGGAAATACAGCCGCACGCCCTTGGTGATCAGCTTGGAGTCCATGTTGCCGCCGTGGTCGCCCGCAAAGCCACAGGCGACATCCTCCCCATCCGGGGCTGTGCCGATGACGCCGATCATCGGCTTCACCAGCCATTTCACATCGTTGAAGCTGGCCACGCCGTCCACCACTTCGATGGCCCGGGTGCGTGTCTCGCTCTGATCGCCCAGCGGCCCGGTGCTTGGGGTGGCGCGGGCGAGACCGAACTTGTCCACCTGGATGTCAAGGATATCTACCACCAGCACGTCGCCCGGCTCGGCGCCCTCGATGAACACCGGCCCGGCGGCCGGGTTTGCGCGGTTCAGGTCCAGATCCTCCACCGGCTGCTGCTCCGACTTGATTTGTCCGCTGTAGCAATCCATCGTTTTGAAAAGCAGCACCTCGCCGGGAACCGCGCGGGAGAAGGGCGGGTTGTTTTTGGAAAAGGTGTAGACGCTTTTATCGATAATCTGCATAGGGTCTTCCTCTCTGGCAGACGTTGCCATTCGTTTTTTTGCCGCCGCCCCTTGCAGCAATCACGGCTGCAAGGGGGATTTATCCACATTCTAACACGATGGATGCATAAGTCAAGGCGTGCCAGGGCGGCGAAAAGGGAAGACCTGAATGGCGGACGCTGTCAGCTTTGGAAGCTTGCCCGCAGCAGCTTTCCGGCCCGGCCGCCGCAGGGCTTGTCTGCTGCCACTTGCCGCTGGCCGTTCACCAGCACGGTGTGGACGCCCTCGTTGGGCAGCAGGGGCTGCCGGTAGTCGGCGTGGTCGGCAACCGTGGCGGCGTTGAACACCACGACATCGGCGTCCATCCCCACTTTCAGCAGGCCCTTGCCCGCAAGGCCGTAAAATCGCGCCGGCAGGGAGGTCATTTTGCGGATGGCTTCTGCCAGCGGCAGCACGCCCTTTTCCCGCACGTAATGGCCCAAAATGCGGGGGAAGGTGCCGATGGCCCGGGGGTGGGTCATCTCCATGCCCGGGATGTACAGCCCGTCGGTGCCAAACATGCAAAGGGGATCGGCCACCAGGGTGTCCACGTCATCCTCGCTCATGGAAAAGCCGATGTACCCCACGCCCAGGTTGTTTTCCACCACCAGCTTTATGAAGGCGTCAAAGGGGTCTGTGCCCAGGGCCTCGGCGTACTGGCTGATGGTTTTGCCCACGGCGTCTTTTGTTTTGGCCGCCTCGATGATCAGGATGCCGTCGTAGCCGCAATCCTCCAGCGGGCTTTCGAAGCTGTCGTCCGGGTGGAAGATATCCTGCTTCAGCTCGGCGTGGTTATTTGTGTTGCTCAGATAGGCCATGATGTCCGCCTGCTCCATTTTTTGCACCTTGGGCGGCAGGGTGGAGCGGATCATGGTGGAGCTGGCGGCGTAGGGGTAGACGTCGTGCATGGCCGGGAAGCCCGCCTCGTGGATCATGCGGATGGTGTTTTTCACCTTGCCCCAGTTGCCTTTGCCGCTGGCCTTGTGGTGGGAGATGTTGACCCGCGCCCCGCCCCGGCGGGCGGCCTCGATGGTGTCGGCCACGCACTGCTCCAAAAGGCTGCCCTGGTTGCGGATGTGGGAGGTGTAGATGCCGCCGTATTGGCCCACTACCTCGCACAGCGCGGCCAGCTCGTCCTGGTCGGCAAACATGCCCGGGGCGTACATCAGCCCGCTGGAGAGGCCGAGAGCGCCTTTTTCCATGCCCTCCCGCACCAGTTGCCGCATCTGCTCCAGCTGCCCGGCGTCTGCCTTTTGGGGCGAGAGGCCCATCACCGCCATGCGCACCGTGCCGTGGGGGATGAAATAGGCCATGTTGATGCCCAGGGGCAGGCCCTCCATGAAGTCCAGATAGGCCCCAAAGGAGGTGAAGGACCGGCTTTGGGGGTAGATGGGGGCGCCCTGGCTTTTGAAATAGTTCTCGTAGTGGGGGTAGAAGGCCTCGCTGGTGGGCGCCGGGCCCAGCCCGCACTGGCCGCATATCTCGGTGGTGACGCCCTGACACAGTTTGGAGGCCCGGTCCGGGTCGGCAAAGGCAAACATGTCCGAATGGCCGTGTACGTCGATCAGCCCCGGGGCCGCGTGGAGGCCCTCGGCGTTAATCAACTGGGCCGCCGTCTCGGCCACCCGGCCCACCGCCACAATCTTCCCCTGATGGATGGCGATATCGCCCGCAAAGGCCTCGCCGCCGGTGCCGTCCAGTATCTGGGCGTTCTTTATTACGGTATCAACCATAGCTTTACTCCTGATTCGTGGTTTGTTGGGCGGCGGCCCGGCTTTGTGCCATCTCACTCATCTCTTTTTCAATCGTGATTTTGGAGGCGCAGAACAGCATCAGCAGGGTCAGGCCCACCGCCACCCAGCCCACGATGATCACCAGGGTGGTGATGACCGACTGGGGCTGCTGGGCCGCATTGGCCTGGTAGCCCGCGAATTGCAGCGCCAGCCCGATGGCCAAAGTGGTGAGGGAGGTGCCGCACTTGTTCAGGAAGCCCATGAAATTGATCACCATGCTGTCGATCCGCCGGCCGTTCACATACTCGATGTGGTCGGCCACCTCGGCCCGGGTGGTGCTGAAGGTGACGATGTTAAGCGCCACCGAAAGCCCCATGATGAAGGCGCAGATGTACATGGATACCACGTTGTAGGGGAAGATGAGCAGGGGAAGCTTGCCCAGAAGAATCAGGCCCGCCCCCAGCATCATGGCCTTGCGCCGGCCCAGGGCCTTGTCCACCTTTTTGATGACCGGCAGCGCGATGATGGAACCGACGGCGAACACCGCCATGATCAGGGTGGTGAGGCCCGAGTTCCCGTAGATGTAGGAGGCGTAGTACACAAGGGTGGCGGTGAGCAGGGTGTTGTTCACAAAATACAGCGTGGAAAAAGCGGTGTTCCAGCGGAAGTTGTAGTCCCCCATCACCAGCTTGAAGGACTGCGGCAGGCTCAGGCGGTCCTCCTCGCTCACCTTCGGGCGCACCCGCTCCTTGGAGGTGAAGAAGGAGAACAGGGAGCCGGCTATCACAATGAGGCCGATGACCGCCGCCGCCATCGGGAAGCCGCGCCGGGGGTTCACCATCTCGCCGGTGGCGTCTGTTCCCGCAAACAGCCGCACCAGCGGCCAGCAGAGCACGCTGGCCAGCACGCCCCCAAGGCTGGCACCGCCCGAGACGTAGGTGTTGATGCTCAGGCGGTCCTGCTGGTTGGCCGTGGCCAGAATGGGCATGGCGTAAGAGGGCAGCCGCAGGAAGGTGGTGAGCGAGTAGAAGATGACATACACCAGCACGCCGTACACCACCTTCATGGCGCCGGGCAGGGCAAAGGGCGAGAACATCAGCACCGTCACCAGGGCCAGCGGCACGCAGATGTACAGCATGTAGGGCCGCACCCGTTCGCCGTTTTTAAAGCGGTGGTTGTCGGCGTAGTGGGCAATCAGCGGGTCGTTGATGCCGTCCCAGATGACCCCGAAGGCCACAATGCCCCCGGCGATGCCCGGGGAGATGCCGAACACGTCGGTGTAGTAGAACAGGATAAAGGTGCTGACAAACTGGATGACGATGTTGCAGGAAATGGAAAAAGAGCCGTAG
>JAJDIZ010000097.1 GCA_030266915.1 Ruminococcaceae bacterium OttesenSCG-928-D13
AAGGAAATGCGAAGCATGCGACTAGCGCCGCAGCGCTGTTTCGGAGCGCAACCGGGCGGAGCCCGGCTCTTGGCGCGGAGGTGTGGAGAAATATCCGCCGCACGGGCCACCGCGCTTTAGGCTCAAGCTGAATAGTCAGAAAGCAAATAGACTGTTTTGTCAATATTCACGCCTGCACATTCACACTATGATGTTTATCAAGCAGCTTTTTGCAGGTCTCGTCGATGTCCTCGCGGTAGTCGTCGAAGCGCTCGAGCTGGTCGTTCGGCACGTCGTACTTGATCTTGATGATCCGCTCGAACAGCCCGCTGGATTGCAGGTCGCTCACCACCACCCCGTCGGCCACCAGCTTCTGGGTTTTGTCGTAGAGATAAAGAATCGTCCGCATCATCAGCAGCTGTTTCTCCAGTGGGACAAAGGTGTCATCCTTATGATAGGCGTTCTGCTGCAAAAATCCGGCGCGCACCACACGGGCAACCTCAAGGGTGAGCTTCTGGCTGTCGGGCAGCACGTCGGTGCCGATTAGCTTCACGATCTCCTGCAGGCTGGTCTCCTCGTTCAGCAGCCCCAGCAGCCGGCCGCGCAGCTCGGGCCAATCGGCCCCCACATGCTCGATGTAGTAGGGGTCGAGATCCTCATAATACTCGCTGTAGCTCAGGTTCCAGTTGATGGCCGGGTAGTGGCGGGCGTAGGCGAGGCTCTTGTCCAGCGCCAAAAAGCAGCGCACGAAACGCTTGGTGTTCTGGGTTACCGGCTCGGAGAAGTCGCTGCCCTGGGGGCTGACGGCCCCGATCAGCGAGACGCTGCCCGAGCTGCCGTTCAGGTTCTCTGTGGTGCCGGCCCGCTCGTAGAAACCGGCCAGCCGGCTGGGCAGGTAGGCCGGAAAGCCCTCCTCGGCCGGCATCTCCTCAAGGCGGCCCGAAATCTCACGCAGCGCCTCGGCCCAGCGGGAGGTGGAATCGGCCAGCATCTCCACGTTGTAGCCCATGTCCCGGTAGTACTCGGCCAGCGTGGCGCCGGTGTAGATCGAGGCCTCACGGGCCGCCACCGGCATGTTGGAGGTGTTGGCGATCAGCACAGTGCGGTCGGTCATCAGGCGGCCGCTTTTGGGGTCCACCAGCTCGCCGAACTCCTCCAGCACCTGGGTCATCTCGTTGCCGCGCTCTCCGCAGCCCACGTACACCACAATATCGGCGTCGCTCCACTTGGCCAGCTGGTGCTGGGTCATGGTTTTGCCGGTGCCGAAGCCCCCCGGGATGGCGGCGGTGCCGCCCTTCGCAATCGGGAAGAGGGTGTCGATCACCCGCTGGCCGGTGACGAGGGGCTTTGCGATGCTCTCCCGCCGGCGCACCGGGCGCGGCATTTTGATCGGCCACTCGTGGGCAAGGCACAGTTCATGTTCTATATTCTTTGCATCTTTCAGCCTCACAATGGGCTGTTTTATGTTATACTCTCCGTTTTCAGCAATCCAGGTCACGGTGCCTGACAGTGTGGGCGGCACCATGCTTTTGTGCAGGATCACCGGCGTCTCCTGGCAAGTGGCAATCACATCCCCACCGGAAAGCGCGTCCCCCACCTTGACGGTGATGGTGGCGTCCCACAGGCGTTTCTCATCCAGGGCCGGCACATGCAACCCTGTGGCAATGAAGGCGCCGCTCTGCCGTTCCATATCATGCAGCGGGCGTTCAATGCCATCGAAGATGTTTTGCATGATGCCCGGCCCAAGGGTGACCGAGAGCGGCGAGCCGCTGCCCTCCACCGGCTCGCCCACCGAGAGGCCGGTGGTGTTCTCGTAAACCTGGATAGTGGTGGCCTCCTCCGAAACGGCGATCACCTCGCCGATCAGCCCGGCCTTCCCCACATATACCATTTCCATCATTTTGAAGCTCTCGGTTTTGGCAACCTTCACCACCGGGCCGTTGATGGAATAGATTGTGTCTTTCAAAATCCCGCTCCTTGTCCGCGTCGTGTTGCCAGCCTTCACAGCGTCATGCCGCTGGTTTCCTCAAACTGTTCCCGTTCCAGGCGCAGTGCGTCGTCCAGCGTGCAGTCATAGAGCCGCTTGCCGACCCGCACCTTGATGCCGCCCAGCCGGATGGTCTCATCCTCTGCTATCTTTGCGCCAGCGCTGGCCGCAGCCAGCAGGTTATTCTTAAACTTCATATCATCTTTACGCATGTATATTTCTATCTCGCTGCCGTTTTGTGCGTTTCCTGCCGTTTCCGTCAGCTTGCAAACCAACCACCGGGGGTACTCGGGGCTTTCCGCAAACCGGTCAAGCTGCTTTTCCACATCGGCAAACAGGGACTCCACCAGCCCGGCGCGGTGGCGAAGCAGCTCCTGCCGCGCCAGTTGCAGGGCGGTGCTGTGCTCCCGCTCATTGTCCGGCGCAAGGGCGGATTTGATGGCGTCGTGGTCGGCCTCCTCGCAGGCGGCCTGTGCCTCGGCAAGCTGACCCGCCGCCGTTCGCTGGGCCTCCCCGATGATCTGCATGCTCTTGGCCTCGGCCGCGCTGAGTACCGCGTCCTTGAATATGGTTTCCCGCCGCATTTCCAGCTGATTATAATTCATCTTGTGCTCCCGTTTGTGCACTTTCTGCCCTACTACAACTTGATGCCAACCACTTCCTGGATGTACTGCTTGATGGAATCGGCCACGTTGTCGCCGCTGTGGCGGTCGGGCATCTCCACAATCAGCGGCTTGCGCTGGTGCATCTTGAAGTCGAAAATCATGGTGCTGTAATCCTTGAACAGCCTGCTTGTGATCAGAATCAGGCCCACCTCATCGTCTCCGCTGGCCTGCTTGATGGCGGCACGCACCTCGTCCTGCTCGTGCACCACCACACCGTCCACCCCCACCATGCGCAGGCCGGCGAGGGTGTCGATGTTGTCGCTGATGAGGAAATACTTCATGGGTTAAACCTTATTGAGAATAAGGATGGAAATCAGCATGCCGTACAGCGCAATGCCTTCGCCCAGCGCCACAAAGATTAGCGCTTTACCAAAGCTTTTGGGGTCCTCGGTCAGGGCGCCGATGGCCGCCGGCGCGCCCGCGCCCACCGCGATGCCGCCCCCGATGGCCGCAATGCCAGTGGAGAGCGCCGCCCCGATGTAGGCCATGCCCGGGCCAAAATCGGCAATGCCGCCGCCCGAAGAACCACCCGACGCAAAGGCGTTGATGGCCAGCACGCTGGCCAGAATGCCAAAGAGACCCATGCTGCACAGGATGCGTCCAAAAGTTTTCCGCGATTTCATATCTCGTTCCTCCGCTAGTATTATTGCAGGAAAATCTATAATTTTAGCGACTGTCGCCAGTCTCCGTTCAAAACCCGTTATATTTAGTCCAAAGCAGTCATCTGTCTTTTGCTGTGCGCCTCTGCGTCGGGCCGCTACAGCTCCACCGTGTCCGGCTGCAAGCACAGTGGCTCGAAGGGCTGGCCGTCTGCCTCGTAGAACCGGCTGAACACCTCGTAGTAGTTGAGGCGCAGCGCCTGGATGCCCACCAGCAGGCCCTCGAGGCAGATGACGAAGATGTTGCCGATGATCATCACCGCGATGTTGCCCACTCCGGTGAACATCTCCGCCAGGGTCATTACAACGCTCATCATGCCGGCGTGCACCAGCACAAAACCGCCCACGCGCAGGAAGCTGGCGGTGTTGCTCAAAAACTCCAGCATCGCCACAAACAGTTCAAAGAAGCTGCTCAGCAGCAGGTCCAACACGCTGTCTATATGAACCTTGCCGGTGTCAATCAGCTCGGCAAGCGGCTCTTGCAGGTACATCACCAGCAGCGGCAGCACAATCAGGAAGATCATGTAAACCGGCCCGCCCGCAATGCCAAGGTTCAGCACCATCGAATCCACCAGCAGGAACACCAGCGACAGGTAGAAAACCAGGCCCGCGATGCCGTTCACCCCGGCGATGGCCTCCCCGGGCTTGCCACGCCGGAACTTGGAGACGATGTTCATCACGATGGCCAGCGACACCACCAGCACCCCGATGGCAATAGACACCATCAAAATCAGGTTGATGGAAGAGGCTCCCATCACCTCGAAGGGCTTTTCGTGCAACCCCATGGCATGCCACATCGGGTCCAGCAGGTGCTCGTAGCCGAAAACGCTGCCAAACAAGAATCCGAAAATGCAACAGAATATTGAAGCTCTCGCAAGGATTAGGCCGATTGCCATGTTCTTCTTGCGGTACATAAAGAAATATCCGACCAGCCCCAGCACCAGTCCCTGCCCGATATCCGCAAACATCACGCCGTAGAGCACCGAGTAGATCCAGGCCACAATTCCGGTGGGGTCGATGTCGTTGTAGCTGGGCAGGCCGTACATCTCGGTGTACATCTGGTAGGGGCGCGAGAACCACCCGTTTTTCAGCTTCACCGGCGGCTTTGCCGGCACCTCCTGCTTTTGGGCGGCCTCCTTGATCTTCACACTCTGGATGCTCTCGATCAGCTGCTCGAACTCGGCGTAGTTGTCCTGGGGCACAAAGCCGCTGATGTAGAATGTGTGATTAAACACCAGGGCGTATTTTTTCATCTCGTACAGCTGGTCCATCATCGAGAGCCAGGCCGTAACGTCCTGTATCTTCTCAATTTCCTCTGCGGAGGCGATGCCGGCGTTGGTCACGATGGAGGCCAGCTCCTCCCGCAGCTCCGCCTCTCGCTGGCGGATCACCCGGAGAGCCTCCTCGGGCTTGCCGTGCACAAACTCCGGCACCCAGATGCGCTCGAAGTACAGGGATTTGAAGATGTCGTCGATGTCCTTGGAGCTGTCCTGCGGGGCGAAATACAGGCCCCAGTAGTATTCGCCGTCAAAGTCGTAGACGATAAAATTGAAGTAGCTGGTGAAGTTGAAGCCCTTGTCCGCATAATAGGCCAGCCGGACGTAGCTCTCCCGGGGTAGCCGCCCCACCCGGACTTTGAGGGTCTCCACCCTGAACAGGTCCTCGATGTTGACGTCCAGGTCGGTCATGTGGCTCAGCAGGCCCTCGGTTTTCACCTGCAATTCCAGCTCGCTCTCGATATCGGTCTTCCGCTTGTTGCGCCGGGCCACCTCGGCCGCGAATTTCTCAAGGTAATCGGCGGCACCGGCCAGGGTGTAGGCGTCCTCCGGGCCGGTATAGTCCTCCGCAAGGGAACTGAGCCCCAGGTCCTTCAAAAGCCCCTTGGCCTTGGTGAGCAACGGGTCGAACTTGTTCTTCCCGGAGCGGATGGCTGAATGGATCGCCTCCCCGGCCTCAGGCGCAAACAGGCCGCTGCGCGCAATGGCGCCCAGCGTACGCTGCAGGGACTTTTCAGGCCCGTAGACGTTGAGGTATTTCATCTGTGCGACGGCCATTGGTCTTTACCCCTTATCCTTCAATGATCCATTTTTCTGATATCAGACGTGCAGCAGCGGGCGTATTTTCTCGGGCGGCAGGTTGTAACGCACGCCCTCCACCACGTTCACCACGTTTTCTCGCTCCAGCTTTGCCAGGCTGAGGAAGGCAGCCAGCGCCGCCACCGGCGAGGCGGTGAGGTGCAGCGACCGCCGGGCGAAAACATAGATGCGCTGGCCTCCGGCCAGGGGAATGTCTTCGGGCGCCTCCACCGTGAGGAAGCCCGCCTGGCGGAGCAGCTGCAGCGCCACCTCCCGGCTGTCGGTCTCGATCAGGGCATCCAGGCGGCGTTTGGGCATCCGGTGGGAATAGGGCAGCAGCAGTTGGCGTATCTCGTCCGGGCTGTACACCTTCGGGAAAAAGGCTTTCACCCGCAGCAACAGCTCAAGGTTGTATATCTCCGCCTCCTGCCTGTACAGCTCCTCGGTGCTCTGGGCGTCCCGGCCGGTCAGGCTGCGGTCAATCAGCTCGAACACCATGGCGTAGTAGGCTTTCAGCAGGGCTGCCTCGGTCATCGGGAAGTCCCGCAGGGTCGGGTCTGCCAGCCAGCGGGCCCGCAGCGGCCTGTGGTAGGGGGTGCGGGCTGTCACTTCCACCACGTCCTTCAAGCTGCGGGCGCGGCTGAGGGCAAAAAGGTCGATCTCCGTCTTGCCCACAAGGTAGGCCGGCATCTGCTGCAGGTAGGCGCCCAGCAGCCCGATGCTGATCAGGTGCAGGGCTTTCAGCAGTTCCCGCAGCTCGCACTCGGCCAGGTACACCCGTGAGAAACCGTCGCCCGAAAAATCGTATTTGACCAGCGACTCATACTTCTGGAAGATATCCATGTTGAGCAGTTCTTCGATCTGCCCCCGGTGCGGGCCGGTGGTGGACAAGGTGGCCAGGCTGCCCGAAAAGTAGGGATGGCGCTTGAGCAGGGCCGCCAGCTCCGGCACGGTGCGGCGGCGCATCATCTCCTCATATTCGGCCGCGGAGATACGCTTCGCGTACATGCCCCTGGCTTTCGGTATCATGGCCTGGGTGGCCGTGGCCTGCATAACCCCACCTCCTTTACCACCGTGTATGGTTCTTTATCCGGTTATACGGCCCACGATCTCACTGACCCAACGGTCGTGGTTTTCCGCCATCCCGTCATCCAGCGCCTGGCGCTTGCCGGCCATGGAGGCCTCCAGCTCGGCGCGGCGGGCATCCAGGTGGCGGGCCAGCTCGGCTTTCACCTGCTCGGTCATCTCGGCCTTGCGCCCGGCGGCCTCGGCGCTGATGGCCTGCTTTTCCTTCTCGGCGTTTTTGACGATGTCTTCGCTGGTGGTTTTGGCGTTCGAGATGATCTCGGCCGCCATGCGGTCCGCCTGGATGATCTGGCGCAGCTCCAGTGCCAGGGTCTCCTTATTCCGTGCCATCGTCAAACCTCCGGTCAAAATTTAATGGTCAAAGCATATTTAACGACATAGCGAAGCGTGCGGACTCTCATCCGCACGCTACATGATACACCCGCCGGCAAAATAATTCAAGCCAATCTGGCCAAAAACGCGGGGAAATCGCCACGCTTAAAAAAACGTCACCCGCCTTGCCGTCTGCGACCCAGTTATGACCCACTCTCTCAAGCAGGTGGGTGCCCTGCCACGGGATTCACGCTCCCTTCTTCCGGCAAGCCGGGAGGTCTGCAATCCGCCCGTGGACATCCGGGCTCCCATTTTATAACCAGTAGGATAATTACGGCCGCAACAAATCGAACAAGGCAGGCTGAAAACAAGCATTTTGGTGGCAAACAGCCGCTAGTCGTTCTCCGTTTGGCGGCGCAGCTCATCCAGGTCGATGTCATACACCTCGGAGAGCCGGTTCAG
>JAJDIZ010000098.1 GCA_030266915.1 Ruminococcaceae bacterium OttesenSCG-928-D13
CATGGGGCGGTGTATCACCGAAATTTCTTCTGCGCCAACCAGATAGTCAGAAACACAAATTTGATTCCCCCGCTGACCGAGAGGAGGCCCACCATGCCCCGCGGAACCCAGACCATCGAAACCGAGCGCCTTGTGCTGCGCCGCTTCACCCTGGACGACGCCGAGGCGATGTACAACACCTGGGCCACCGACCCTGAGGTGACCCGTTACATGCGCTGGACCCCCCACAAACACCTGGAGGAGACCCGCGGCGTCGTACGCCAGTGGCTGGCCGATTACGAAAAGCCCGACATCTACCACTGGGCCATCACCCTGAAAGACAGCACGCCTTCGGCGTCTGGCACGCCTGCGGCATCTGGCACGCCTGCGGCATCTGGCACGCCTGCGGCGTCTGGCACGCCTGCGGCGTCTGGCACGCCTGCGGCGTCTGGCACGCCTGCGGCGTCTGGCACCCTGATCGGCTCCCTTGGCATCCTGAACCAGCCGGACACCGGCTGCGGCCGCGAGCCCGGCTACTGCATCGGGCAGGCCTTTTGGGGCAAGGGCTACACCACCGAGGCGCTGGCCGCCGCACTGGACTATTACATTAAGGACACCGGCAGCACCGACCTGCACTGCTGCCACGCCGCCGAAAACCCCGCCAGCGGCCGGGTGATGCAGAAATGTGGCTTTGTGTATGACCACGACGGCAGCTACACCCGGTACGACGGCACAACGGCCGAGGCAAAGTTCTATGCGTACCGGCCTGAAAACGGCGCGGCGGGGAACAAGCCAAAGGCATAGCGGCCACATGGCCGGGATTGGGCATTTATGGAAACTGACGACAAGCTGATCACCTTCCCCGGCGGCGAAACCCCGGAGGAGACCACCCCCGACGCACCGGCGCCGGGGGATATCACCCTGCGCCCGGACGACCTGCCGCCCCAAAAGGTGCTGCTGCTGGCGGGGGACCTTGGCCGGTTCGACCCGGACCGCAGCCTGGCCGAGCTTTCGGCCCTGGCCGAGGCCAACCACATGGAGCCCGTCGCCGAGGTGGTGCAGAAGATCGACAAGCCCCACCCGGCCACCGTGCTGGGCAGCGGGCGGCTGGCCGAGGCCAAGCTGCTGGCCCACAACCTGGGTTGCACCGCCGCCATCTTCGATGGCGAGCTCACCGGCAGCCAGCTGCGCAACCTGGAAGACCGGCTGGACCTGCCGGTGCTGGACCGCACCATGCTGATCCTTGAGATTTTCAAGAGCCGGGCGGTCACCCGGGAGGGCAAAACCCAGACCGAGCTGGCCACCCTGGAGTACCGGCTGCCCCGCCTGGCCGGCCACGGCACCAGCCTGTCCCGCCAGGGCGGCCACCCGGGCGGCGGTGCCGGCCCCGGTGCGCAGGGCGGGCAGGGTGTAGGTGAGCAGCCCCTCGTCCTTCAGGCCCTTGGCGTAGGCGGCGTTCAGGTTGCTGTCCTCCTCGAAGGCCAGCCCCAAGGCGGGCAGGCGGCCGGTGTCGGCAAGGCGGGTGTGCAGCTGCTCCAGAAAACCTTTAAAATGGGTGTTGAAATCGGGGCTGGCAGCGGCGGCGCCCTCCATGCCCGAGAAGACGATGCCCGAGACCGGGTAGCGGCCCGGCAGGGCGCCCAGGCTTTTGGCCAGCATTTCGGTGTAGGCCGTGTCCTCCGGGGGCATGGTGCTGGCGGTAAAGCCCAGCCGCGCAATCTCGCTTCTCGAATCCTCCGGGATGTCCCCGCCCGAATAGGGGTTTATTTCAAGCCAGAGCTGGATGCCCTCCCCGGCCAGGCATTCGCACAGGATGGCCAGCGGGTCGCTGGTGTGGCGCCAGGTGTCCTGCCGGGCCACCCCGTCCACCGGGGGGAAGATTTTATCCCGCCACCAGACGCGCAGGCCCTGCTTTGCCTCGAACAGCAGGGTGTTGATCTCGTTTTCGCGGGCAAAGGCCACGGCCCCGGTGAAGTATTCCCGCAGGGCGGCCTCGGTGGCGTCTTCGGGGGGCGAAAGGCGCAGGGCGCTCACCGGGCCGGACACGGTGTAGGCCTCCGGAGCTTTGCGGAACATCGGCAGGCCCTTGTGGCCGCCCATGGCAAAGAAGGTGATGACGGCGCTGGCGGCAAACAGCAGCACCAGCAGCAGGATGAAAAGCAGCTTGCGCGCCGCCCCGCCCCTCGGTTTTTCATAATGCATACAGACCCTCCGGAAAAATCGGGAAAGCTTTGAAGCCATCATTTACGCATCGAAATGCACTTTCACAGTATAGCACACCGGCCCCCGGTTTGCGAGATGTCCGGGTTGTGAACTTTTCTCGCCAAGTGGCCGACAGCTTTATTTTTGTACCGTTTTATTGTATACTAAAAACAGGAAGCACCGCAAACCACGAGCATATCGAAAGGAGGCGGCCGCAATGGAGATTGTCCAAATCGTCTGGCTGGTTTTGGTGGTGGCGTTCGTTGTGCTGGAAGCCTCCACGGCCACCCTGGTCAGCATCTGGTTTTGCGGCGGGGCGGCGGCGGCGCTGGTGGTGTCGTTGATTTGGCCCTCGGCCATAGCCGCGCAGGTGGTGGTGTTTTTGGTTGTCAGCGCCGCCCTTTTGGCGGGGCTGCGTCCCGCGGCTAAAAAGCTGATGGGCGGGCGCCGCCGGGTGGCCACCAACGCCGATGCCAACATCGGCAAGGTTGCCCAGGTGGTGGTGGAGATACAGCCGGGCCGCCCGGGCCGCGTGAAGCTGGGGGGCCTGGAATGGGCCGCCAGAAGCGACGCGGTGCTGCAGGTGGGCGCCTGGTGCAAGGTGCTGGCCATCGAGGGCGTGAAGCTGGTGGTTGAGCCGGCGGCCCAGGGCGCGTGAAAGCGAGAGCGTGAGAAAGACCAAATCAAATATATGCTAGGGGGTCCATGACTTATGGGTTGGATTATTGCCGGAGGCGCATTGCTGCTGATTATTCTTTTGATTATTATCACCAACATCAAAATCGTGCCGCAGGCCAGCTGCTACGTGATTGAGCGGTTTGGCGAATACCGCTTAACCTGGCAGGCCGGGCTGCACATGAAGATGCCCTTTGTGGAGCGGGTGGCCAAAAAGGTGAGCCTGAAGGAACAGGTGGTGGACTTTAAGCCCCAGCCGGTGATCACCCGGGACAATGTGACGATGCAGATCGACACCGTGGTGTTCTTCCAGGTTACCGACGCCTCCCTCTACACCTACGGGGTGGAGCGGCCGATCTCGGCCATCGAGAACCTGACCGCCACCACCCTGCGTAACATCATTGGCGAGATGGAGCTGGACCACACCCTCACCTCCCGGGACGTGATCAACACCAAGATCACCGCCACCCTGGACGAGGCCACCGACAAGTGGGGCATCAAGGTGAACCGGGTGGAGCTGAAAAACATCCTGCCGCCGGCCGAAATTCAGGACGCGATGGAGAAGCAGATGAAGGCCGAGCGGATGCGGCGCGAGAGCATCCTGCGGGCCGAGGGCGAAAAGCGCAGCGCCATTCTGGTGGCCGAGGGCGAGAAGGAGAGCGCCATCCTGCGGGCCGACGCCGTGCGCGAGCAGCGCATCCGCGAGGCCGAGGGTGAGGCCCAGGCCATCATCACGGTGCAGCAGGCCAACGCCGACGCGATCCGCCTTTTGAACGAGGCCGACCCCTCCGGCAAGGTGATGACCCTGAAAAGCCTCGAGGCCCTGCAGAAGGTGGCCGATGGCCAGGCCACCAAGATCATTATTCCAAGCGAACTGCAAAACCTCTCCGGGGTGGTTACCGGGATTGGGGAAATGCTGAAATAAAGCCGCAGAAACAGAGCCGCGGCCCCTGTGTGGGGCCGCGGCTTTTTGTCATTTTCCGGCGCTTATTCTGAAGACAGGTAGGGCTGGAACAGGTGGGCCTTGGCGGCCTCCACGGTGGCCTCGTAGTAAACGCCGTCCTCCCGGAAATCCTCGGCCTGCACCCGGCCAAAATTGCGCAGGGTGTCGGCCAGGGAGAGCTTGTCGTAGGGCAGCAGCAGTTTCAGCCGGCACACCCGCCCGGCCAGGGCCTTTGCCATAACGTCCCTCAGGGCGTCCAGCCCCTGCCCGGTGTGGGCGCTCACCCCAAGGGCCGATTCGTCGAAGGGGACGAAGCCGGGGGTGCGGTCCACCTTGTTGTACACCGTGATGCGCGGGGTGGCGCCCGGTGTTCCGATCTCGGCCAGCACCTCGGCGGTGACGGCCAGCTGGTCGGCGCTGTCCGGGTCGGAGGCGTCGCACACCGTCACCAGCAGGTCGGCGTAGCGGGCCTCCTCCAGCGTGCTCTTGAAGGCCTCCACCAGGTTGTGGGGCAGCCGGGAGACAAAGCCCACGGTGTCGATCAGCACGGCGGTTTGCCCGTCGGGCAGGGTGAGCCGCCGGGCGGTGGGGTCCAGGGTGGCAAACAGCATGTCGGCCGCGGCGATGTCGCTGCCGGCCAGGGCGTTCACCAGGCTGGACTTGCCCACGTTGGTGTAGCCCACCAGCGCAATCACCGGCACGCCGCTTTTGTCCCGGGCACGGCGGGTTTCCTCCCGGCGGCCGGCCATGGCGGCCAGCCGTTTTTTCAGCATGGCAATGCGGCTGCGGATGTAGCGGCGGTCGTACTCCAGCTTGGTTTCGCCGCCGCCGCGCCGGGCGCCGGCACCGCCGCCCGGGTGGCCGCCCTGGCGGTGCTGGGCGACGGCCTGGTGCTACAGGAACCGGCGGACGACAACGGCCTGATGCTCTTTTTTGCGGGACAGAACCCGGCCCTCTCGGGCATCCTCTATGGCAGCTATCCCGCCGCCATGGCCGACACCGGCACCTACGCCTTCCTCTCGGCCTCGCTGACAAAGCCGGAGCGAGCCGCCCCCACCGGCTTTGAGCTGCCCGGGATGCTGGCGGTCACCTACCCGGCCCAGAACGCCAAAATCTACACCGAGCAGCTCTACATCATGGGCAGCAGCGACCCGGCCGCCCCCCTGCTGCTGGACGGCGCCGAGGTGCCGGCCGACAACCGGGCCAAGGGCGGCAGCTTCGGTGTGGCGGTGGAGCTGGCCGAAGGGGAGAACAGCTTCACCTTCACCCAGGGGGATACATCCGTCACTTTGAAGGTGCAAAAGGCCACCGCCGCCGGCGGCACCGCCCCCACCTACCCCCAGGACCACACCCACGAGGCCAAGGCCGGGCAGGTGATCAAGGTGGTCAGCCAGATTGCCAGCGCCCTCACGGTGCCGGGGGACCTGTCGGCCATCAACGAAACCCTGCCCACCGGGGCCACCTTTGTGGCCGCCGGCAGCACCCGGATACGCCGCGGCGGCTACACCAGCTGGGCCTACCAGATGCCCAGCGGAGACTGGGTGCAGGCCGTGAACTGTGTGTGGCTGAACGGGGACGGCAAGTCTGCCTTCACTGGGATCACCGTCACGGCGGACGCGGAAAAGCGCGGCGAATGGCTGGATTTCGAGGGCGCCGGCAGCCCGGCGGCCTACATCAGCTACAACAACGACACCGGCGCGCTGGCCCTCACCTTCTACGACACCCAGCTCTCGGTTCCGGACGGCTTTTCCTCCCAGTACGTGGAGCGGGCCGAGGTGGCCCCCGGCGAAAAGGGCGCCACCGTGCTGACCCTGCACACCCGGAACCTATGGGGCTACAACATCGAATACGGTGAAAACAGCACCCGCCTGTTCCTCAAGGGGGTGCCCAGGCTCTCGGACAACCCGGCCAAGCCCCTGCTCGGCGTGCGGGTGATGCTGGACCCGGGCCACGGCGACACCGACATCGGTGCCCCCGGCATCATGGGGGACATCGGCCCCAACGAGAAGCACCTCAACCTGGCCCAGGCCCAGGCCATCGCCTACCGGCTGGAGCAGCTGGGCGCCACCGTGCTGATGACCCGCGACGGGGACGTTTTCTACGAACTGGAGGAGCGGCTGGCGATGCAGAACGAGCAAAAGCCCGATTTCTTCCTCGCGGTGCACCACAACAGCGTAGAGCTGGACCGGGACCGCAGCGGCGCCAAGGGGCTGGAGGCCTACTACTACCACCCCTACAACACCCCGCCCTCGAAGGGCTTCGCCCAGAACCTGGTGGACCGCATCTCCGCCGAAAGCGGCCGCACGAAGCGCAAGGACGCCGACTACAACTATTTTTACGTCACCCGCAGCACGGTTTGCCCCTCGGTGCTGTTCGAATACGGCTTCGTGGTGAGCCCCGGCGAGTTTGAGGACATCATCAGCACCGACAGCCTGTACACCGTGGCCTTCGCCACCGTGGAGGCGCTGATTGAAACTATCCCGAATAGCGTTTAGCCCGCCGGGGCCTAGCGTCGGTTATCCTCCTCCCTCGCGTGCGTTGCACATCCTTAGCCCTAGGCTCGGTCAAAGGACAACCGACGCTCTCCCCGGCTACATATCTATACACATCAAGGAGACTCATCCCCCAATGAGACGAACCCTGGCTGTTTTACTCTGTTTTTTCACGCTGTGCGGCCTGCTTTGCGGCTGCGAAAACCTGCCCGATTACCTGACCCCGCCGGACTCCGGCGCCGTCGCCCCCTTCGGCCCCACCAACAGCGGGCCGGCCAGCGGCCCCACCGAGGTGGTGCCGGTTGAGGAGGTGCCGGTGGCGGCCCTGCTGCACAAGGAGTACGCCGGCCGGGATAACAACTCGGTCTATGGTGACCTGCTGCTGGAAAAGAGCACCGAAAACAAGGACATCTGGCTGGGCAAGGTGGAGAAGGTGTTCGGCGCCCTGGTGGACGCCGAGGCGCTGCCCGCCGGCCTGTGGGATCAGATTCTGCCCCTCACCTGGCGGGACAGCCTGAATTTCACCGTGCTGGTGGACAACCTGGGCAGCGAAAGCATCCACTGCAACCTCACCACCAACAAAAAGCCGCCCCACTATCTGCAATGCAACGTGGAATCCCAGAAAGGCATCGCCCTCAGCGCTTCGGCCTCCCTGCCGCTGGGCTACCCCATCACCTCCGAGGAGCGGGACGCCCTGCTCTGGAATTTCCTGTGCTACCAGGGGCTGGACGTCTTTGGCGACTGGGTGAAGGAGGAATACTTGCCAAAAACGGGCGACCTGCCCTCCGCCGATTTCACCGGCTACCTGACGGTTTACAACTCCGAATCGGCCAACCTGAGCGCCTCGCTGCAATGGCAGGGCGAAGACGAAAACTA
>JAJDIZ010000099.1 GCA_030266915.1 Ruminococcaceae bacterium OttesenSCG-928-D13
GCGAAGGATATATTGACGGTCATGTGGATGATATGGAGCACCTCCTGTGTTTTGAAAACTCGCTGGAGGCCCTGCGTGACGAGTATGTCAGGCAGGACATCCCCCAGCAATACATCATGGAAGCCACTTTGATTGAGTTGGTGCAGAATCAGCCTGCTATCGAACAGGTGGATGCGCCGGAGCCGGGCGGCATCCAGGGGATGCGGCTGTAGCCGCCAATGAAGGAGGTGCCATATGAATAAGAACGAAATCATGGATCAGCTTCGAGAGAAGCTCGACCGCAACTTGGATGCCTATGAAAATGATTGGTGGCGGACTTCGCCTTCCGTTCTTGTGGGCAAGGCAAAAGAAATTGCAGCGACACAGACCGTCTACAACGAGCTGCATGACGGCGATTATTCCACTGATTTTATGGAATACCTCCTCCGGTTCGAGAACCCGCTGGAGGTTGTGCGCGACCAGTGGATACAGCATAATGCCTTGCCGTTGGACGAGGATATGACCCGTGTGCTTTGGCACATTATGGACACCGGCGATGCAGAGCGTGACTACGAGCTCGACAAAGAATACAAGCCACCCAGTATGGATCAGGGGGTGACAATGTGCTGAAAGATAATATCCCATCTTTTTCTGAAAAGTACGACCAATGGCTCCACGCCGAGTTTGGCGAGTGGCTGGCACGCTGCATGAACATGAGTCATGAGGAACTGATCAAGGATTCCAGCAGGATTTATGTGGATTTATTTGAGCGCAACTCTGCCGCCTATGCTGCCGAGGATTATAAAGTATGGGCAGTGAAAAATGGAATCTATGATATAGAGTCCCTGCAGATTGACGATAATTTCAATGTGTACCCGGACGATATCGGCGAAGCGCTCAAACAGGCAGCATCCGGACGGGAGAGAAGCGACATTTACATTCCCATCGATTCATACAAGCCGTGGGAGCTTCGGGTTAGTCTGAAGCGCAAAGTGGATAGCGAATATCAAAATGTGCTTTCCATGTTCCGCTGTATGGATAAGAAAAACCTGATCCTGCACACCTACGAGCTGACCCGACTGGAGATGTTTCATGACGCATTGACCAGTCAACTGTCCACCCTTCCGCTGGACAGAGCAGAGCTTATCAACCTGCACTACCAGCGAAATCTTCTGGAAACTGTATTTGCTGATAATATAAAAGTGACCTTGGATGAACTCCTGGCCGAAACAGAGTGCCTTCCCGACTTGCTCGAGCATTTTCCATTACTCTGGCCGGACTGCCCCAGTCATCCTGGGGATGCGTTTCGGCAGAAGGTGGAGGAATGCTATGGCAATCAAATTGAGCGCTGGCTGAAAATGACGCCCCAGGAATTTCGGGAGCAGGCTAACCGGATTGCCTGCGTAATGGACACACATCGCCGCTTGATGAATGATAAATACGGCGGGGACTTCCTCTCCGTCATGATCCGGCTCAAGGACCCGCTCACGGTGGTCAGCACGAAATGGGAAACCGAAAAGACATGGGATATCATTCAGAATTACAGTCAGTTTTCCGACTGTATCGAAACTCTGGTGGCGGAGCAGAAAACGAATCCTCAAATTTACGAGCTGGATGAGCGCTATCATGCCCCTGAACATCATCCGCCCAGCCCGAAACTGGGGGTGACAATGTGCTGAAAGCTCTGAAATCCAGGCGTGGCGAGGGGTATATTGATGTAGCCATCCTCGTTTTATGCGCCATGCTGATGATTGCGCTGGCGGTGCGGGTATTTCCCGTTTTCATCGCCAAGCAGCAGCTCGACACCTTCGCCTCCGAGCTGATCCGCGAGGCGGAGATCGCCGGTCGCGTAGGAACCGAAACCAATCGCCGGGAACAGACCCTGCGGGAAACCACAGGCATCACCCCGGCAGTATCGTGGTCGCGCACCGGCCGCATCCAACTCAATGAAGAAGTGACGGTCACCGTCACCCTCCAGACCAATATCGGGCTGTTTGGCGGCTTCGGCTCGTTTCCCATCACCCTGCGGGCTGAGGCGACTGGAAAAAGCGAGGTGTACTGGAAATGAGCAGCGTGACGCAAATCCTGAAAGACCGGCGCGGTGCCACCTCCTTCCCGCTGATCGTAGCCATCACCCTGGCGCTGGTGATTATCTTCGCCGGAATCTCCGAATACCTGCGGCTGCTTATCATCGCCCAGGGTGTGCGGGATGCGGTGCAGTCCTCCGCAATCAGCGCCGTGACCGAGAACTATGACGATGTGTATCACGGGGTGCGCGAGGGCTACTCCGGCGCCTATCAACCGATGGCGGAGGATTTTGAGGAAAGTCTCGACTACGGCGACATCTACAGGCGGCTGGACAATCACCTTGGTCTCTCCCGCAGCGGAGGCTATCATCAGAAGCTGACCGACAGCGGAGAGCTGGAGTACCGGGTGTGGGGACTGGATGTGGATATCTCCAACGCCCCCTTCGCTGCCGGCGATGTTTCCGGCGACCGCTTTATCATCGACTGCACCATAGAGCTGGAGGTGCCGGTGCGCTTCGGGGGTGAAATGCTCCCGCCGATGCGAATCACGGTAAAAACCAGCGCCGGGTACACGCCGAAGTTTTAACTTCGCTCTTGACATTTTCGCACTCTTATGGTAGGGAGAAAGATAAGAGCACAATTGACATTTTACAGATACAGGAGGAACCGCTATGAATATCAGAACAAAAAAATGGCTGCTTGTAGCAGGATGCCTTGCCATATGCGCCGTGCTGGTGGTGCTGATCGGGAGCAGCTTCTCCACGGAGCCTGTACAGGATGACCCTATAATTGCGGCGAGTGATCTCGGCGGCGATGTCACGGTGTCGCCCGATACAACTCCCAGCGGCAGCGATGTGACAGAACCGGCCGTTGATACTCCGGCAGTCGTAATCAAACCCTCGACGGATATCCCGGTCAAGACTGAGGGCGGAACGGTGTCCAGCGGCCCTGACCAGACCATCCAGCCGGACGTCACCAAGCCAAAGGTGGATGAGGATGCGCTGACCGATCCCTCCAAGACACCGGATGGGCAGGAGGTATCTGAGCCACCCGCACCCGTCGATCACGACAATGTACCGCCGCCCGCAAACCCACCCGCTTCGAGTAAACCGAGCGGCGGCGAAACAGAAGGCGGTAAGATTTATGTTCCGGGCTTTGGGTGGGTAGATAACCAAGGTGGCGGTGGTCAGGGTACTGATGCGGAGGATATGTACGAAAACGGAAACAAGATCGGCATTATGGATTAAAATATAATCGGCAGGGGCACAGCGGAAACGCTGTGCTTTTTCTTTTGCTGGAAAGGAGCGTATATGCGAAAACAACTGAAAACCGTCCTGTTGCTGCTCCTCTGTTTTTGCCTGCTCTGCCCACTGACCGCCTATGCGGACGGAATCGGTGATGGCAACATTGACGGCGGTGGTGGAAATATGGGCAGCGGAACCTCACAGAGTTATTGGAACAGCGGGAACGAGGGTGTTCGTGTCACCGTAGTAAGAAGCAGCGATCACGCCGTGGTCACCACTCCCATCGATTTGACCAACAAAACGCCAAATAACATTGATATGCATTTTGGGAAGGTATCCAAGATTTCTTATACAAATGGGAACGGGCTGGCCCCATTAACGACAACTTATGGATATGTAAATCCCGCTCAATCTCTGCCCAAAATCATTGCTACCAACTCCGGCAGCAACAATATCGAAGCCATTAAATCATATTTTACAGATGAACAAGTCATCCGTTCAATCGCTAATCTGACCGGCATGGACTTCGATGTATTGGTCGGTGGCGATTACAAATTATTGCTGGAGCCCATCGCCTATTTTAAGTTTGAGGGTGTTGATATTGCCGTCACCGCCACCGAAGCCGCCCTGTATGACGAGGTGTGCAGCGGGCTCCTGCGGAGCAAGATGGCGTCGCTGTCCCACAAGAACCTGCCGCTGGCGATGTTCCTCGAAACCTCCGACCTGGGCTATCCGGCATGGTCAGGCAGCCGTTCCACCACAGCCTCCAACGCCGACATCAAATCCTCGCTGGGGCTGGGCATCGTGCGGTTCGAGGAACAGCCGGAGGCGCCGGTTCTTGATACCTTCGACTACGAATACCGTGTCAACACGAAGGTTGTAACCTCTGTGTGGGTCAGCGGCGGCCAATCCGATCCCGACCGCTCCACCACCGTCACATTCAATATCCGTGGAAGCAGCTACCGGGTGAGCAATGTCTACTACCCCTCTGGCGACAGTCAGCTTGTGTGGGTGCAGTGGACGACTCCGGCAGAGCCTTGCGAGTTTACCATCAATGTCAGTGTGTCCGGCCCCGGCTCCCCGGTACAGGGCACCATCAATGTCAAGGTCGTGGATTTGGACAAGAATCCACCGCCCAATCCGGTTGCCGATGACCACAATGACTCCTTCACCCGCGCTTCTGTTCCCAGCCGGGAGCAGAACACCTCAGCAAACTGGGGTGTTTGGCGGCCCTGGTGGAGAGCCTATTGGGTGTGGCATTCAGGTGACGATGATGACGATGGATACTGGTGCGATCACGGCTGGTGGGAGTTTGACTTCGACCGCTACAGCGCCAGCCTGCGCGCTACCATGAGCATCAAGACCGATGATCACAACCCCACGGCCAGCGGCAGGACGATGAAATCCGGCTATGGAATCAACCAGACTGTGACCGCCAGCGTCAGCTCGACGCAGAGCAGCTCAGTCACCCCGGCGCAGAATGCCGTCAGCTATTTCCCGGAGTTTAGATACGAACAGTTCTGGCGGCTGCTGGACAGAATCAGCATCGGTGGCAACAGCTCACAGCTTGAGTTTCAAAAGAACAATTACTCGACTTATAAGAACCGGACGCATTTCACACCTATCTGGTACCCGGACGGAGCATACACCGTCAACACCTGGCTGATCGACTGCTGGACACCCACGGGTATGCTTTCCATGAACCTGACCGACAGCCTCACCATTCGCGGTTCACTGTGGGACGATTGGCATATCGCCCCGCTCGATCCCAACCATTAAAATCAGAAAAAGAACAGGGCCGTAGGGACACCAGTCCTCGGCTTTGCCGCACATATTCGTCTGCGCCGGAGGACTGTAGTATCCCTCCGGCCTTTTCTTTCAAGGAAAGAAAGGCGGTTTTTCTATGAAAAAGTACGGAAGAATCCTCTGCGCACTCTGCCTCGTTTTTACCCTGTGCTGTGTGTTCAGCACATCGGCTCTTGCGGCCGGAACCGGCGATGTGGCGGGGGCCATCGAAAGCACCTGGGGTGACGCCTCTACGCAAATCAAGCAGGTGGTCAACAACGTGGTATTTCCCGTAATTGACCTGATTCTGGCAGTGTTTTTCTTTGCTAAACTGGGCATGGCATATTTTGATTATAGAAAACACGGCCAATTTGAGTGGACGGCACCCGCCATCCTGTTTGCCTGCTTACTGTTCACCCTGACCGCTCCGTTATATATCTGGACGGTTATTGGGATTTAACCCTCTATTTCATTATTCATCCAGGCGCGGCCACACAACAGTGAGGCCGCGCCTCTCTCTATGTGTCCGCGCTCCTCAAGAAAGGGGTGAAAGCAAAAATTGTTTATATGGGATTTCGTATTCGGCAGCGTCATGGACGAGATAATCGCATGGTGCTACGGGCAGGTTGTCGGGTTTTTCGGCAACTTTTTCTCCAGCATGGGAAGCATGGGTTCCGACCTGTTTGCCATTGACGCGATACAGGGAATCGTCCTGTTTTTCCAATACCTCGGCTGGGCACTGTATGGCGTCGGCCTGATTGTTGCTTGTTTCGAGGTCGGCATTGAGCACCAGTCCGGGCGCGGCAATTTCAGGGATGCGGGGCTAAACGCCGTCAAAGGTTTTATGGCTGTGTCCCTGTTCACCATCGCCCCGGTAGAGCTGTACAAGCTGGCGGTCAACCTGCAGAGCAGCCTGACCGTGGGGCTGACCAACTTCGGCAACTGGGATGCACTTGCACAAAATGTGATGGATGCCATTGGCACTTTTGAAATCACCTTTAATCACTATAACCCGGTAACCATGCTGTTTGTCGTGATCCTCATGGCATATGCGGTGATCAAGGTGTTTTTCGGAAATCTGAAACGGGGTGGCATCCTGCTGATCCAGATCGCGGTCGGCAGCCTGTATATGTTCAGCGTCCCCCGCGGATACATCGATGGCTTTCTGCAGTGGATGAAGCAGGTGATCGGGCTGTGCCTGACCACTTTCCTGCAGGCAACCTTCCTCACCATCGGCCTGCTGATTGTACCACAGCATCCCATCCTGGGGCTCGGCCTGATGCTCTCAGCCGGAGAGGTGCCGCGGATCGCCGGAGCCTTTGGGCTTGAAACCTCTACGAAAGCTAACATCATGAGCGCCGTCTACACAGCACAGGCGGCGGTCAACACCACAAAAATGATTGCAACGGCGGTGACAAAATGATAGAAAACACAGAAAGAAAACTGATATATATCGCATCCCCCTATGCCGGCGATGTGGAGCGCAACGTGGAGTTCGCCCGCGCCGCTTGTCGGTATTGCATCGAATGGGGCCATACTCCCATTGCCGTTCATCTGCTTTACCCGCAGATATTGGACGACAATGATCCCACCCAGCGAGAAACCGGACTCAGGCTCGGCCGCCATGTGCTGGAGAGCTGCGATGAAATCTGGATGTGCGGCAACGAAACCAGCCCTGGCATGAAAGCGGAGCTGGAGGTGGCTGAAAGTCTTGGTATTCCCGCCAGATTTTTCGGGCGGGAGCAGATTATAGAAGCGGCATGCCCGTACAGCATGCCAATCCAGTCCGGCTTCGGATCAATGGAGCTGCAGTAATGCAGACGCTGGGGAGCCTGTTCGATGGGATTGGCGGCTTCCCTCTGGCTGGAATCCACAACGGTATCACGCCCCTGTGGGCAAGCGAAATCGAAGCCTTTCCCATCGAAGTGACAAAAATACGGTTCCCGGCAATGCGCCATGTCGGGGATATCACGCAGTTAAAAGGCGCGGATTTGCCGCCCGTGGACATCATCACGGGCGGTTCGCCATGTCAGGATTTGTCGGTGG